>NZ_LABY01000141.1 GCF_001043975.1 Methylobacterium variabile | reverse complement strand
GGGGGGGGGCCCCCGCCGCTACCGCATCACCGCGAGGGCGGCCTGGATCAGGGTCGCGCCGCCGATCGGGGCGATGAACCAGAGCAGCACGTTCACGACGATGATCCAGACGAGCATCCGCTCCTGGCGCCCGGTCAGCCGGGGCGGGCGGGGCGGCGGCTCCCAGGGCGGCTTCCATCCTCCCTCGACGAACATCGGCGCCTCCGCGCTGGCCTCAGGCCTCCCGAGCTAGGGGCGGCGGGCGTGCGTGAAAGTGCGGCGTGTTGTGCCTTGGAGGCCGGAACCGGCCTTCGGCCCGAGATCCGCCCTCGGCCCGAGATCCCCCTTTAGCCCTTGTCGCGCATCAGCCGCGCCTTGTCGCGCTGCCAGTCGCGCTCCTTGGCGGTCTCGCGCTTGTCGTGGAGCTTCTTGCCGCGGCCGAGACCGAGCTCGACCTTCGCCCGGCCGCGGTCGTTGAAGTAGATCTTGAGCGGGACGACCGTGTAGCCCTCGCGCTGGGTCGCGCCGATGAACTTGTCGATCTGGCGCCGGTGCAGCAGCAGGCGGCGGGGCCGCTTGGTGTCGTGGTTGAAGCGGTTCGCCTCGAGGTATTCGGGGATGTAGGCGTTGAACAGCATGAGGTCGTTGCCGGAGGGACCGGCATAGGCCTCGCCGATCGTCGCCTTGCCGCCGCGCAGGGACTTCACCTCGGTGCCCGTCAGCGCGATGCCCGCCTCGACCGTGTCGGTGATCTCGTAGTGGAAGCGGGCCTTCCGGTTGTCGGCGACGACGCGGTTCTTCGGCTCGGGTTTCTTGGCCATCGGGCGGGTCGCAAGGTCCTTGAAGGCGCGCGGGCGGCGGGAACCCGGAGTCCGGGTTCCCGCGGGATTAAGCCGTGGATCAGGCGTTGGTGAGGCCGGCGTGGCGAAGCGCCCCGTCGACGAGGCGGCGCGTGCCCTCCCCGATGGCCACCATCGGCAGGCGCACGTCCCCCCGCATCAGGCCGAGACGGGCGAGCGCGTACTTCGCCGGGGACGGGTTCGTCTCGGCGAAGAGGTGGGTGTGGAGCGGCATCAGCCGGTCCTGGAGGCCGAGCGCCGTGCGATAGTCGCCGGACAGGCAGGCCTCCTGGAAGTCGGCGCACAGGCGCGGCGCCACGTTCGAGGTCACCGAGATGGTGCCGTGGCCGCCATGCGCCATGAATCCCAAAGCGGTCGCATCTTCGCCAGAAAGTTGGACGAAGTCTTCACCCATGGCTTGGCGTTGCAGGCTGACCCGGGCCACGTTGGCGGTGGCATCCTTCACGCCGGCGATGTTGGGCAGCTCGTAGAGCCGCTTCATGGTGTCGACACTCATGTCGATCACCGAGCGGCCGGGGATGTTGTAGATCAGGATGGGAATGCCGACCGCATCGTTCACCGCCTTGAAGTGCTGGTACAGCCCTTCCTGGGTCGGCTTGTTGTAGTAGGGCGTGACGATGAGCACCGCGTCCGCTCCGGCCTTCTCCGCATGACGGGCCCGCTCGACCGCCTCCGCGGTGGAATTGGAGCCGGCGCCGGCCACCACCGGCACCTTGCCGGCGGCCTCGTCGATGCAGGCCTCGACCACCCGGTCGTGCTCGGCGTGGCTGAGGGTCGGGCTCTCGCCGGTGGTACCGGTGGGCACCAGGCCGTGGGTGCCGTTCTCGAGCTGCCAGGCCACGAAGGCCCGGAAGGCGTGCTCGTCGAAGGCGCCGTCGCGGAACGGCGTCACCAGGGCGGTGAGCGAGCCCCTCAGGCGCTGCGAGATCTGCGTCGACGTCATGCTGGCGTTCCTCGCCCGGGCGGGGCGGAAAGGCCCCCGGGATGTCTGATTGGGAGGCCGGCCCGTGTCGGGACCACCTCGGCCGTCCGGCGTCCGACACATAGGCGCTCGGCGGGCCTCGCGCAAACGCTCCGGCGGCCCGTCGCGCTCCGGCGCGGCCGGCCACCAAGGTTAATCGCTTCTTAACGGGACGCTTCCACCATGGCGCGTCCGGTCTTTCGAGCTCTCTAGGGGAACGGGAACCATGCTGCTCTCGCCTCGACGGCGCCGCCTCGCGGTCCTCGCCCTCACGGCGTCCGGCGCCGTGCTGACCTCGCTGTCGGCCCTCGGCGGCTCGACGGTGGCGGCCCCGCCGCCGGAGGCGGCCGTTCCTGCCGCAGCCGCCTTGCCCGCGGCCACCCGCGCGGTCGAGCGGGCCGACGAGGACGGTCCGCGCCAGGGCGCGGCGGAGGCCGGGACGCGGCTGCCGGTGGGCGCGGCGGCCTACGCCTCGGCCGACCCGGAGGTGCCGATCCCGTTCCCGGTCCCGGACGCGGCGATCAACCCCTCCGCCCCGGTGCCGCCGGTGCCCGATCCGGGCCGGCCCGCCCTCGGCACGGAGGTCGACGCCCCGGCCCTGCGCAGCGCCGTCGAGGCCTACCGGCGCGGCCAGGTGAGCGAGGGCGACCGCATCCGCGACGGCCTCACCGACCCGGCCGCCCGCGCCCTGCTCGACTGGGTGGCGATCCGGGCCGGCGCCGGCATCGGCTTCGAGCGCACCGTGGCGTTCATCCGCGACAACCCGGACTGGCCGGTGGGCTCCCTGGTGCGCCGGCGCGCCGAGGAGGCGCTGCTCTCCCAGCGCAAGTCCCCGTCCGTGGTGCGGGCCTACTTCGCCGCGCGCCGGCCGCAGAGCGCGCCGGGCAAGTTCGCCCTCGCCCTCGCCTTCAAGGCCGACGGGCTGCCCGAGGACGCCGCCGGCCTGGTGCGCGACCTGTGGCGCGAGGACAATTTCGGCCGCACCCTGGAACTCAGGGTCCTCGACGCCTTCCCGGGCGTGATCGGCGAGGTCGACCACCGCTACCGCATGGAGCGGGCGCTGATGAAGGAGGACTGGGAGACCGCGGGCCGCGCCGCCACCTACGCCGGCAAGGCCTACGGCACCCTGGTGCGGGCCCGCCGCGCCGTGGAGGCCAAGGCCGCGAACGCGGGCGCCGCCCTCGACGCGGTGCCGCCGAGCCTGCGCCAGGATTCCTCCTACCTGTTCTCCCGCGCCCAGCACCTGCGCCGCCTCGACAAGCCGGCGGAGGCCGCCGCGGTGATGGCCCAGGCGCCCCGCAACCCCGAGGTGCTGGCCGACCCCGACGAGTGGTGGATCGAGCGCCGCATCGTCGCCCGCAAGCTCCTCGATGCCGGCGACGCCAAGGCCGCCTACGCGGTCGCCGCCGGCCACAGTGCCCGTGCGGTCGAGAAGCGCATCGAGGCGGAGTTCCACGCCGGCTGGATCGCCCTGCGCTTCCTCGACGACGCCGCCCTCGGGGCGAAGCACTTCGCCGCCGCAGCCGGCATCGCCGAGACGCCGATCTCGGTGGCGCGGGCAGCCTACTGGCAGGGCCGCGCCGCCGAGGCCCTGGGCCAAGCCGCCGAGTCGCGGGCCTTCTACGAGCGCGCGAGCGCCCAGCCGATCGCCTATTACGGCCAGCTCGCCCGGGCGCGGCTCGGCCAGTCCTCCCTGGCCCTGCGGCCCTGCAACATCCTGGACGAAGCCGCCCGCACCGCCTTCGAGAACCGCAACGCCGTGCGGGCCCTGCGCCTGCTCTCCGCCGCGGGCCTCAAGGAGCTGACGCTGCCGCTGTTCATGGACTTCGCCCAGCGCCTGACCGAGCCGGCGGAGCTCAACGCCCTCGGCGACGTCGCGACGGCGCTCAAGGATCCCCGCGCCCTGGTGGCGATCGGCAAGACCGCCGTGCAGCGCGGCCTTCCCCTCGACCGGCACGCCTACCCGACCAACGGCATCCCGGCCTACGAGGCCTCCGCGGCCGTGCCGCAGGTCGAGCGCGCCATGGTCTTCGCCATCGCCCGGCAGGAGAGCCAGTTCGACCCGCGGGCGCAGTCCAGCGTCGGCGCGAGAGGGCTGATGCAGATGATGCCGGCCACCGCCCAGCGCACCGCCCGCCGGGTCAGCGCCGCCTTCGACACCGACCGCCTGACCAGCGACCCGGCCTACAACGCCCGCCTCGGCCATGCCCATCTCGGCGAGCTGATGGAGGATTGGCGCGGCTCCTACATCCTGTCCTTCGCCGCCTACAACGCCGGCGGCGGCAACGTGAAGAAGTGGATCGACGCCTACGGCGACCCCCGCACCCCGAACGTCGACCCGGTCGACTGGGTCGAGCGCATCCCCTTCACCGAGACCCGCAACTACGTCCAGCGGGTGACCGAGAACCTGCAGGTCTACCGCACGCGCCTGGCGGAGACCGGGGACGGGCGCAGCGCGCTCCTGATCGCCGACGACCTGCGGCGCGGGGCGCGCTGAGCACCGCCGGGGCGCGCCGTCCCGCCCCCATCGAGGGCGTCACCCCGACGCGGTAGCCTCGCGCGGGCCGGGCTCCTTCCTTCGCCCCCGCCTCGTTCACGCACGGATGCGTGGACCCTGCGAAAGGTCCTCCGATCGGGGAGCCAGCCCCTTCGAAGAGTCGGGGCTGCCGCGCTGGCACGATCCGCGCATGAATGCGTTCTCCTGCTGGTCGGACAGGGGGCGGCATTGTCGCAGATCCGCAAAGAGCAGAGCTATGACGGGCTCTGGACCGTCTTCATCGGCGATCAGGTCGTCGTCTCGGACCTGAGCCAGGCGCAGGCCGAGGCGCTGATCACGTCCTACGAGCGCGTGATCTCGCAGCGCCGCGAGGAGACGTGACGGGGTTCACGCGAGAAGCAGGCTGCGGGCGAACGTCCGGGTGATCCGCTCCGGACTCCGCACGGCACGAGGCAGCGCCGGGCTCGGCCGACGCTGCCGCTCCGCGGCGGGGGACCCGCCGCGGCTCCGGTGTCAGGCCCGAGGCCTCACCCTTGCGCCAGGGCCGCCGCCACCCGGCGGGCGAACGCGACGGGGTCGCGGGGCGGGTCGCCGCCCTGGACGTGGGCGAGGTCGACGAGCGTCTGCGCCGCCTCGCCGACATCCTCGCCGGCCGCCGCCCGCTCGGCGATGCGCCGGATCAGCGGATGGCGCGGGTTCAGCTCCAGCACGGGCTGGCCGCCGCCCATGCCGCGGCCGGCCCGGCGCAGCAGGCGCTGCATCTGCAGGTCGGGGCCGTAGGCCGGAGCGGAGAGCAGCACCGCGCTGTCGACCAGCCGCTGGCTCGCCTTCACGTCGGAGACGTCGTCCTTGAGCGCCTCCTTGAGCTTCGGCAGCAGGTCGGCGAGGTCGGCCGGCGCATCGGCCTCGCTCACCTCGGGCTCGAAGGCCGACAGGTCGTCGCCCCCTTGCGTGATGCTGCGGATCGGCTTGCCCTCGAAAGAGTCGAGGCGCTCCGGCCAGAAGGCGTCGACGTGGTCGGAGAGCAGCAGCACCTCGAGGCCGCGGGCGGAGAAGCCCTCGATCTGGGCCGAGCGCTTGAGCGCCTCGGTGTCGTCGCCGACCAGGATGTAGATCGCCTCCTGGTTCGGCTTCATGCGCGACACGTAGTCGGCGAGCGAGGTCCAGCCCTCGGTCGTGGAGGAGCGGAAGCGCAGGAGGCCGGCGATGTCCTGGCGGTGCTCCGCGTCCTCCCAAAGTCCCTCCTTCAGGACCGGCCCGAAGGCCTGCCAGAAGGTGGCGTAGGATTCAGCGTCCTTCGCCCGGCTCTTGAGCTCGGACAGCACCTTGCCCGTCACCGCGCGGCGGATGCGGGCCAGGACGGGCGTGGCCTGCAGCATCTCGCGCGAGACGTTGAGCGGCAGGTCCTCGGTGTCGACCACGCCCTGGACGAAGCGCAGCCAGGACGGCAGCAGCCCGGCCTCGTCGGTGATGAACATCCGGCGCACGTGCAGGCGCACCTTGCTCTCGCGCTCCTCCTCGACGGCGAGGAAGGGCTTCATGCCCGGCACGAACAGCAGCGCGGTGAACTCGAGCTGGCCCTCCGCCCGCCAGTGCAGCGTCGCCCAAGGCTTGTCGAAGGCGTGCGCGACCTGGCGGTAGAACTCGGTGTACTCGTCCTCGCTCACCTCGGACTTGGGCTTGCGCCACAGGGCAGTGCCCTTGTTGCCGGCGACCTCCTCGCCGTCGCGCACGAGCGCCACCGGCACGGTGATGTGGTCGGCCCACTTGCGCACGATGGTCTCGAGGCGGAGGCTCTCGAGGTACTCCTCGGCATCGGCCTTCATGTGCAGGACGATGTCGGTGCCGGGCTCGGCCCGGGTGGCCGGCGCCAGGGTGTACTCGCCCTGCCCCTCGGAGGCCCAGGTCCACGCCTCGTCGGACCCGGCCTTGCGCGAGGTGACCTCGACCCGGTCGGCGACCATGAAGGCGGAGTAGAAGCCGACGCCGAACTGGCCGATCAGGCTCGGGCGCTCCTCGGGCTTGGCGTCGGCGAGCGACTGGCTGAAGGCGCGGGTGCCGGAGCGGGCGATGGTGCCGAGGTTCTGCGCCAGCTCGTCCTTGGACATGCCGATCCCGGGATCCGAGATGGTCAGGGTCCGGGCCGCCTTGTCGGGCAGGATGCGCACCTTGGCGTCCGCCGGGAGCGCCAGGGCGGAGTCGGTCAGGGCGCCGAAGCGGCGCCGGTCGACCGCGTCGGCGGCGTTGGCGACGAGCTCGCGCAGGAAGATCTCGCGCTCGGAATAGAGGGCGTGGACCACGAGGTCCAGGAGGCGTCCGACCTCGGCACCGAAGCTGTGCCGCTCCAAGGTCTCACTCACGTCGCTGGGCTCCGCTCAGGAACAATTCGTCGCGGGCCGATATGCGGGGTCGGCCCCGGCATTTCAAGCAAGCGAGCGGGCCGCCCCGGCGCGCTACCCCGCGAGGCGCGCCACGATCGCCCGGACCTCGTCCCGGCCGGCCGGCCGCGGGTCGACCGAGCGGTGGATCGTCAGGCCCTCGATCATGGCGTCGAGCGCCCGCGCGGTGTCCGGAGCGAAGTGCTGCTCCAGGGCGGCGCGGCTCTTGCCCATCCACTCCTGCATCACCCGGCGCAGGGCGGGCTGGCGGGCGGCGTAGGCGTAGAGCTCGTAGCTCAGCAGCATGGTGCGGGGCGTCGCCCAGGCCGCGCCGACCACGAGGTCGACCACCGCCTCGCGGGCCTCCTCGGCGGTCCCGGCGGCGGCGAGCCGCTCCGCGAACCGGGCCGCCACCGTGTCGGCGAGCAGCGTGAACGCCTCGGTCAGCACCTCGTCCAGGCTCGCGAAGTGGTAGGTCATCGAGCCGAGGGGCACTTCGGCCGCCGCGGCGATGCGGCGGTGGGTCGTGCCGGCGACGCCGTGCTCGGCGACGACGTCGAGGGCCGCCCGCACGATGCGGGCGCGGCGGTCGGGATCGTAGCGGCGCGGTGCGGCGGGCAAGCGGGTCTCGCGGTGGGTCACGGGTTGGCTTCCGGCCTCGATGCGTACATATGTACGCATCGAGGCCGGCGAAGGCACGCAACCGATAGCGGAGAGCGGGGACCGATGACCATGACGGGCCAGAAGCAGAAGATGCTCGCCGGGGAGCTGTACGTGGCCGACGATCCGGAGCTCGCGGCGGACAACCGGCGCATCTCGGAATGGATGGGCCGCTACAACGCCACCAGCACCCTGAGCCAGCCCGAGCGGCAGGCGCTCCTGGCGGAGGCCTTCGCCCGCGTCGGCGAGGGCTGCAACATCCGCCCGCCCTTCTTCTGCGACTACGGCTACAACATCAGCCTCGGCCGCGGCGTCTTCCTCAACTTCAACTGCTGCATCCTGGACGTGGTGCAGGTGACGATCGGCGACATGACGCAGATCGGGCCCGGCGTGCAGATCCTGACCGCGGACCACCCGCGCGACGCGGGCCAGCGCCGGCAGATGCTCGAGTTCGGCCGCCCGGTGACGATCGGCGCGAATGTCTGGATCGGCGGCGGGGCGATGATCCTGCCGGGGGTGACGATCGGCGACGACGCCATCATCGGCGCCGGCAGCGTGGTCACCCGCGACATGCCGGCGGGCGGCATCGCCGTCGGCAACCCGGCGCGTCTGCGCCTGCCTGCGTGACGCGGCGCTTCAGCCCTCGGCCCGGCGCACCACGAGCAGGTTGGCGGTGAGCACCTGCACCGGCTCGCCGTGCTGGTTGAGCGTCGTGGTGCGGACCTTGGCGAGGCCCTGGTTCGGCCGCGAGCGGGAGGGGCGCACCTCGATCACCTCGCTCGACAGCCGGATCGTGTCGCCAGGCCGCAGGGGCTTGGGCCAGCGCAGTTCGTCCATGCCGGCCCCGATGATGCCGCCGGCGAGCCGCAGGTCGCTCTCGACGAGGAGCCGCATGGTCAGCGCGGCGGTGTGCCAGCCGCTCGCCGCCAGGCCGCCGAAGAACGTGGAGGCCGCCCGGGCGGCGTCGAGGTGGAAGACCTGCGGATCGAAGGCTTCCGCGAAGCGGACGATGTCCGCCTCGCTCACGAGGGTCTCGCCCGAGCCGTAGACCTGTCCGGGGGCGAGGTCCTCGAGGTACAGCTCCCGCGTCATCGCTCACTCCCCTGCGGCCGCGACGAGGCCCGGCCCCGCCGCCCGCTCCTTGCGAAACCAGACCCCGGCCGCGACCGCGCCGGCATTGATGAGCCCGAGCGCGGCGAGCCCGAGGCCGAGCGCCAGGAAGACGCCGTCGAGCCCGAGGCCGAGCCGGAGGGCGAGCCAGCCGCCCGCGATCGAGACCGCCATGCGGGAAAGCCCCGCCACCAGCGGCCAGCCGACCCGCCCGGCTCCCTGCGAGGCGAAGTAGAGCGCGAGCCCGATCCCGGCGAAGCCGTAGAACGGCCCGACGAGGTGGAGGTAGCGGCTGCCGACGGCGAGCATCTGCGGGTCGTGGCCGAACAGGCTCAGGAACGGGGCCGGCCACAGGGCCGCCGCCACGCCGATGCTCTCCGTCAGCGCCCCCGCGATGGCGGCCCCGATCCAGGCGACCCGCAAGGCGCGCCCCCGGTCGCCGGCGCCGATGCAGGTGCCGACCATGGCGCCGATCGGCGCGCCGAGGCCGAAGACCAGGGGCACCAGCAGGTATTCGAGCCGCGCCCCGGTGCCGTAGCCGGCCACGGCGGCGGGTCCGGCGGCCCCCGCGAAGGCGGTGGCGGCCGCGATGGTCACGTTGGTGGTGGCGCTGACGATCGACGAGACGGCGCCGATCCGCAGGATGTCCCGCAAGGGGGCCCAGGCGAGGCGAGGCGGCCGCGGCGCCGGGCGCAGCAGCCCCCGTCCGGCCCAGAGGTGATGGACGAAGACCGCGGTGCCGGCGGCGTAGTAGGCCAGCACCGCGACGCCGCCGCCGGCGATGCCGAGGCCCGGCACCGGCCCGAACCCGTAGATGAGCGCCGGCGAGAGCGGCACCAGGATCGCGGCACCGACGCTGATGACGATCGCCGGCAGCGCCATGTTGCCGGTGCCGCGGATCACCGCCGCGAGCGCGTTGAACAGCCAGATCAGCACCGCGCCGGCGAAGACCACGCCCCCGTAGGTGGTGGCGGCCTCGAGCGACGCCCCCTCCCCGCCCATCGCCCGGTAGAGCGCCGGCCCGAAGGCGAGGTCGAGCACCGTGGTCAGGAGGCCGAGGACGAGGCCGATGGCGGCGGCGTACCACGGCAGGGCGTCCGCCGCCGCCCGCCGCCCGGCCCCGAGGGTGCGGGCCACCGCCGACAGGATGCCGCCGCCCATGGCGCCGGCGGAGATCATCTGCACCAGCATCAGCAACGGGAAGACCAGGGCCATGCCGGCGAGGGCGTCGGTGCCGAGCCCGGCCACGAAGGCGGTCTCGATCAGGCCGACCAGGGCCTGCACCAGCATCACGACGACGTTCGGGACGGCGAGGCGCAGGAGCGTCGGCCCGATCGGGGCGTGCAGCAGGCGGTGGGTGCGCGCGTCCATCGGGATTGCCCTCTTCCCATCGGGCTCGGCTCGCCACAAGGTCGCCCGCCGGGGAGCATTGATGGCATATGCAAGTATTTCGTCAAGGCACCTCGTGCGATCCGCCGCCACCCCCGTGCTGCGCCCTCGCCGCATCGCGCCAGACAGAAACGAGTCGACCATGCCGACGCCGACCAGCGCGACCGCGCCCGACCACGGTGCCTTGCTCCGGCCGCTCCTGCCCACCCACTCCGGCCGCCCCTACGCCGACGTCCTGGCCGACCTCTCGCGCCGGGTCGCGATCAGGAACTACCTCGAGATCGGGGTGTCCACGGGTTCGCTGCTCAGCCGGATCACCTGCGCGCACGCGATCGGCGTCGATCCTGCGTTCGATCTGCGCGCCAACGTCACGATGAACAAGTCGCACGTGTCGCTCTACCAGATGAAGAGCGACGATTTTTTCAAGACATTCGATCGCACGGCGCTCCGTCCCGGCCATGTCGACATGGCGATGATCGACGGCCTCCATCTCGCCGAGTTTGCCCTGAAGGATTTCTACAATACCGAGCGGCTGTGCGCGCCGGGTTCGACGATCGTCATCCACGACTGCCTGCCCCTCAATCCGCTGATGGCGATGCGCGAGACGACCCTGATTCCGGAGCTGAGCGCACGCACGCCATTCGCGAACTGGTGGACCGGGGACGTCTGGAAGCTCATCCCGATCCTCAAACATTACCGGCCCGACCTGGACGTCGTCCTGGCCGATGCCGCTCCGACCGGGCTCGTCTTCGTTCGCAAGCTCGACCCCGCCTCGACGGTGCTGGAGAAGAACTACGGCCGCATCATCGACGAACACATCGCGATCCCGAACGAGATCGAGCAGCTGCAGCGGCTCTGCGCCGACCTGACGATCCTCCCGGTCGAGCAGGTCGTGGACGATCTGGCCGTGAGCTTCAGGCCGCAGGGCGAGACGCCGTCGTTCTGGCGCAGGTGGCGGCGCTGACCGGCCGCGCCCGGGCGCCGATGGATCGCACGGTCCCGACGGCCCGCGGCGCTCGCCTCAGGGCGCGGGGTCCAGCGCCGCCCGCTTCTCCGCCTCGACCGCCGCGAGGTCGAAGTCGTCGGCGGGCACGCGGGGCAGGAAGCGCTCGACCTGCTCGCACAGCACGAGATCCGGGCGCACCCGCTCGATGTAGCCCCAGTCGAGATTCGCCGACCAGATGAAGTGGACCTCGCGAAACGTCTCGGCCAGCATCGCGGTCAGGCCGTTGGGCGCGAAGTTCGCGCAGGAATCGCCGAACAGAACCAGGGTGCGGGGATCGGCCTCCGGCGAGCGGTTGCGGTAGACCGCATGGGCGCCGACATGCAGCTCGCCGAGGCGGCCGGCGGCCGTGTAGGCGTCGATGAGCGTCCCGCCGCCGACGCGCTCGGCGTCGCGGAAGAGGTCGTAGTTGCGCACGGTCTCGAGGGGCGGCTCGTCGAGCTTGTTGCCGATGTCGAGCACCGCCTCGAATTCCTGGAACGGCCGCTCGAGGAAGTCGGTGCGGGGCGTGGCGCCGC
This sequence comes from Methylobacterium variabile, assembly GCF_001043975.1. Taxonomy (GTDB): domain Bacteria; phylum Pseudomonadota; class Alphaproteobacteria; order Rhizobiales; family Beijerinckiaceae; genus Methylobacterium; species Methylobacterium variabile. Next base: position 12,596 of record NZ_LABY01000141.1, on the reverse strand, counting down.
AGGCCCGGCACACCAGCCGGTAGGCCAGGAGGCAGCCGTGGATGTTCCAGTGCGTGTCGGTGCGGTAGTGCAGCGCCGACCCGCCGCGCTCGGCGAGTTCGTCGCGCCGCGCCCGCATCGGCCCGACGAGGTCGATCCAGGCGCGGCGCCCGTACCACGACCAGCGCAGCAGGGCACCGAGGCGGCGGGCCGGCGAATGCCGCGGGTCGAGGGACAGGCCGTCGAAGCGGTCCTCGTAGAGGCTGAGCTTCTCGGGCACGACCAGATGCAGGTAGCGGGCGCCGAGGCCGCGGCAGCGGCGGATGCGCCGCAGGATCTGCCGACGCCATTGCTGCAGGACCCGGTCCATCGGGCGCGCCCGGCGGTACTGGTCCGCGACCTCGTTGGTGCCCCCGGTGAGGAAGAGCCAGCCGTCCTTGCCCGCGTGGTACATCCGGTCTCCTGCTGGCGGGTCCGCCGCCGCACGGGCGGGCGGCGGACCCGCGCGGGGGATCTGTTACCGCAGGATGGAAAAATAAAGGTGAGCGCCGGGACCGGCCCTACTCCCCCGCCGGCACGCCTCCGCCCGCGGGCCGCGCCGCGCAGTAGCCCGAGACGGTGCCGATCGCCCACAGGGCCTTGTCGAGGGCGGTGCCCGTGTCCCGGCGCAGCAGGGCGCGGCCGCCGCTCGCGGTGAAGCGGGCGAGGCGGAAGCCGAGGTAGAGGAGGCCGTAGCGGTGCAGGCGCAGCACCCGGCCGAAGCCGCGGGCGTAGTCGGCGGCGCGCTTGTGCCGGCCGGCGGCGGCGACTTGGTCGTGGTGGACGACGAGGCCGTGGCGGAAGATCACCCCCCTGCCCTGCCCCAGGATGCGCAGGAGGAAATCGGTCTCCTCGCCGGAGCGGAACGGCGTCGGGGCGCCGACCCCGAGGCTCTCGTCGAAGCCGCCGATGGCCCGGGCGGCCTCGCGCCGGACGAACAGGCCGTTCGAGTTGCCCGCAAACCAGACGTTGCGCCGGTCGACCGCCTGGTCGAAGGCCAGGAAGGCGCCGAGCGACTCCGCACCCCCGGCATCGAGGGTGCGCCCGGTCACCGCCGCCGCCTCCGGATGGTGCGCGAACAGCCGCACCACCTCGGCGACGAGACCGTCCGGGTACCAGCAATCGTCATCCGGGAAGGCGATCAGGTCGCCGCGGCAGCGGGCGAGCCCGACGTTGCGCGCCCGCGACAGGCCCGGCTGCGAGCGGACGTGGTCGATCGCGAGCCGGTCGCGGTAGCGGGCCACGATCGGGTCGAGCACGCCGGGCTCGTTCTGGTCGACGAGCACCACCTCGAAGTCCCGGCAGGTCTGCGCGACCAGGGAGTCGAACAGCCGCTCGAGCTGCGCCGAGCGGCCCAGGGTGCAGACCAGCAGGGAGAGGCGCGGCGGCGGGGCGGAGGGCAGGTCGGGCGTGGGGCTCATCGTCGGGTCGCCGCGGGCGGGAGGAATCGGTCGAGGAAGCGTCAGCCCCGGGAGAGCCGGAGGGACAGGCCGCCCGGGTTCCGGGCCGGCCGCTGCGCCGCCGGCTCGGTCGCGGCCTTCGGCCGGCTGCCCGGGCCGGTCTCGCGCACGACCCGCTCCAGGATCGCGAAGACGCGATCCTGGTCGGCGGGCCGGCTCAGGTTGTGGTCGGTCCCGTCCAGGATCGTCACCGGGTAGCCGAGGCGGCGGGCGATCCGCGCGTCCGAAGCGCCGAAATGCGCCCGCACGGTCGGGATGCCGAGGTCGTCGGCGCTGTAGACCATGCAGATCCGGGCCCCGCGGCGGCGCAAGGACGCCACCCGGCCGACGACGCTGCCGCCGCGAAGCGTCCGCCACGGCATCCGGGTGGTCCAGCGGTCGAGGCGGGCGGCGCCGTCGCGCAGGAGCGCGCGGGCGATCTTCGCGAGCCCGATCTCGCCGGTGAGGATCCGGCGCCAGAAGCGGCCCTCCCGGGCCCGGGCCATGTAGCCCTGGCTGTGGCGGAAGGTGTCCCGCACCATGGTCTCGACGTCGGTGCCGGGCTTCAGGTCGAAGCAGTACAGGTTGATGAGCACCGCGGCGCGCAGGCGCGGATCGAGGCTGAGGGCCTGGAAGGCCTGGTAGGCGCCGCTGCAATTGCCCAGGACCACGCCGGGCGGGTGCCGCAGGGCCTCGAGATGGTCGATGGCCGCCGTGACGTCGCCGACGGAATCCGCCGCGTAGAGCGGCAGCGAGCCGTCCGGCCGGCCGGGGCTGTCGCCGATGCCGCGCAGGTCGAAGCGGAACGAGGCGATGCCGGCGGCGGCGAGCCGCCGGGCGAGTCGCGCCGTCTGCCGCCCGTGCCCCGCCCGGGGATTGCGCCCGGAATTGACCACCAGCACCGTGTCGCCGCCCCACTCTCCCTTCGGCCGGCACAGGATGCCGACGAGGCCGGCGCCGAAGCGCGAGACCTCCTCGCTCCAGGCCTCGTCCTCGAGGCGGCAGGGCGGCAGGGCGGCGGCGGGCGCGGGATCGGCGGCCGGCGGCGCCTCGGCCACGGCGAAGTCGCGGACCACCGCGAAGGTCTGGTCGGGGGTGCGGGAGAACAGCGGGTCGGAGACGAGCTGCGTCAGGTCCGGGAACGGCCCGGTCTCGACCGCGCTGCCGAGGGCCCGGTAGCGCTCGGCCAGGGCCTCGACCTTCGGGCCGAGCAGGAGGATCCGCGGCGCCGGGGCACGCGCTTCGGCCATCAGGTCGATCCGGCCCAGATCGGCGAGGGTCCGCGGCCCGAGGAGGAAGCTGCCGACCATCAGCGAGTCGGGCTCCTGCGGCATCGGCGTGCGGTCGGGCATCACGTCGATCAGCCGCGACTGCATCGCCATCTCGCGCCGGTAGGCCTTGCCGGTGGTGAAAGGGCTGAGCAGCACCAGGCGGTCGACGCCCTCCCCCGCCGCCGCGAGGGCGGCGAGCGTGCCGCCAAGGCGCAGGCCCACGACGACGACCTCCTGCGCCCCCGCCCGCTCGCGCAGGAAGGCGATGCCGGCCCGGATCGCCTCCAGGGAGGCGGGGATCTCGCCGTCCGCCGGGTCGCGGGAATCGCCCTGGCCCGGGTAGTCGAAGCGCAGGGTCGGGCAGCCGGCCGCGGCGGTCATCGCCGCGAGCTCGCGCCAGGAGCGGTAGGCGCACCACTGCTCGAAGCCGTAGGTGCCGCAGAGCAGCACGCCGCGCCGGCGCGGGCCCGGGCTGTACCAGCCGAGCGCGTCGCCGAGGGCGACCGGGACCGGCTCCGTCGCGGCAGGCGGCGGGCTCGCGCCATCGGTCAGCATCCGCGCAACTCCTTCTTCCTCGTCGACGCGGATCCCGGCTCGCGCCGGTCCGCCGCGGCTGAACTCTCGGGGCTTCACGACCGGGCGACGCCGACCGGACGGCTCCGCGCCGGGCCCGCCAGCCGCAGCCGGAGGATCATGACGACGAAGAGCACGATATCGACGGTGTAGCGGCGCCCGAGCCGGCGCGGCTCCCGCAAGAGACGGAACAGCCACTCGAGCCGCACGAGGCGGAAGGCCGCGGGAGCACGGGTCGCCGCGCCGGCGGCGTAGTCGAGGAGCGCGCCGACCCCCATCAGGACGCGCGCGTCGAGCCGGTGCGCCTGCTCGGCGATGAACGTCTCCTGGCCCGGGTTGCCGAGGGCGACGAGCAGGATGTCCGGCGAGGCCGCGTTGATCGCCGCCACGACCTCGGCGGTCTCCGCGGCCGCGAAGTAGCCGTGCCGGACGCCGACGACGCGGTGCTGGGGATAGAGCAGCGTCAGGTTGCGGGCCGCCGCCTCGGCGATGCCGGGCTTGGCCCCGAGCAGGAACAGCGTGCGCGGCGCGGTCTCGGCGGCGAGGAAGGCCGGAATCAGGTCGGTGCCGTTGAGGTTCTGGCGGAAGAAGCGGCCGCGGAACAGGGCCGAGCACAGGTCGATGCCCAGACCGTCGCTGACGAGCAGGAAGCCGCGCAGGGCCGCCGCGTAGGACGGCGTGCACAAAGCCTTCAGCAGCATGTTGGCGTTGCAGAACCCGAGGCTCAGCTGGGTGCGCCGGTCGAGCGCGTCGCGCAGGCGCGAGAAGATCTCGTCGCGGGTGATGTCGGCGACGCAGACGCCCTCGAGCTCGAGCCGGTCGACGCTCGCAGCTCCGGACGCCGTGGGGAGGGCGCGGTCAGGCATGGGACGCTTCCGAGAAATGGGATGATCCGTGTCGAGGCAAGACCATCGCCGGGATCGGTGAAGAAGTACCGGCGTGTCCTGCCCCACGCAAAGTGAATGCGTCCCCTCCCGGTGGAGATGCAGCCTTAATTCAGCGCAGGGTTAACGCGACCTTTGGCCGATCATGGACGAGACGTATCGCGGCCGTGACGAATGGCTAAGCTTGTCGTCTTAATCCGGCAGCGGCGATGTTTTGGCTTCGATCGCCTCAGGTCCGTGCGATCGCGTTAAAGACCCGATAGGGGATCGCTGCTAACCCGGACGAAGGGGCGATCCGGCGCCGCTCGCTCAAGGCCGCGGGATCCGGGATCATCGAGAGGCGACGCACACGATGCTGACACTCGTCGCACGGCTTCGCCGGTCGGCCCGCTCCCAGCAATTCGCCTCGGCCTTCGTCGCCCGGATCGCGAGCGCGGTGCTCGGCTTCGTGCTGCTCCTGGTCGCGAGCCGGCTGCTCACCACCTACGAGTACGGCGTCTACGTCTTCCTGTTCTCGGTCGGCAGCGGGCTCGGGCTGATCGCGGTGTTCGGCCAGCAGAACCTGGTGCTGAAGCATTACCGCGCGCAGGACGGCGCCGCGCCGTTCAACGACGCGCTGGTGCGCTACAATCTCGGCTGGCTCTCGATCGCGATCGCCCTGATGCTGTCGGCGAGCGGGGTGCTGTTCTTCGCCGAGACCGTCCTGCCCGAGCCCTACGACCGGCTCCACCTCGCCTTCGCCTTCGCGGCGGTGTTCGCGCTGAGCGAGTACCTGCAGAGCTACTTCCGCATCCACGGCCGCATCTGGCTCGCGCTGCTGCCGAGGGAGGTCGTCTGGCGCGGCGCCTGCTCGGTGCTGCTCTGGGGCGCGGCGCTCGCCGGCCTCCTGCAGGGCGCCACCGCCGCGATGACGATCGTGCTGGGGCTGCTGCTCGCGATGACGCTCTACCAGATCCGCCACCTCGCCGGGCATCACGGCTGGGACGCCTGGCGGGGCGGCTTCCGCCACCCGGACAAGGCGCCGGGCTGGCGCGGCGAGAGCCTGCTGTTCTCGGCCAACAACGTGATGGTGGCCGTGACGGCCTATCTCGAGACCGTGATCGTGGGGACGATGCTCGGCATGGAGCAGGCGGCGTTCTACTTCGTGGCCCTGCGCTACGCCACGCTCGTCAACCTGCCGAGCGCGGCGATCGACACCGTCAGCATGCCGATGATCGCGAGCCATTTCCAGGCCCGCGACCGCGAGGGCGCCCAGCGCCTGGTCGGCCGGCTGTCGCTCGCGAGCTTCGCGATCTCGTCGACGGGAGCCCTGGTGATGGCCGTGGGCGCTCCTTTCGCGCTGACCCTGTTCAAGCCGGACTTCGCCGCCCACACCGACGTGCTGATGGTGCTCACCCTGTCCTCGGTCACGTCGGCGTTCTTCGGGCCGGGCCCCTCGCTCCTGACGATCGGCGGCGGCGAGCGCTACATCCTGATCTGCAACGCGGTCCTGTTCTCGATCTACGCGGTCCTGCTGTGCCTCGTCGCGGTGCCGTTCGGCATCCTCGGCGTCGCGGTGGCGAACGTGACCTGGACGGTCGTCGTCAACCTGGTCCTCGCCCGCTGGGTGCGGGCGAACTGGAACGTCGACAGCCGGGCCACCGCCTTCTTCACCCGCCGGGCCTGGGGTCCGGCGACCGCCACACCGCACCCGGCGGAGTGAGATGCGCCTCGTCCTCGTCCTCGCCGGCCGCGCGCTCTCCTGCCTCGCGCTGGCCCTGCCCCTCGCGCCCGCCGCGGCGGCGCCCCTCTGCCTGCGCGGCGTCAACCTCAGCGGGGCCGAGTTCGGCACCGTGCCGGGACGCTACGGCTTCGACTACCTCTATCCGTCCGCGCCGACGATCAGCCGCTTCGCGGGCCTAGGGCTCACGGCGATGCGGCTGCCGATCCGCTGGGAGCGCCTGCAGCCGAGCCTGCGCCAGCCCCTCGACCCGGACGAGCTCGGCCGCCTCGAGGCGGCGGTCTCGGCCGCGACCCAGGCCGGGATGCGCACGGTGATCGACCTGCACAACTACGCCTATTACGGCAAGGCGCGCATCGACACCGAGCTGGTGACGCCCGAGGCCTTCGCGGATGTCTGGCGGCGCCTGGCGCGGCATTTCCGCGGCGACGCCTCCGTGGTGTTCGGCCTGATGAACGAGCCGCACGACATCCCGGCCGCCCGCTGGCTCACCGCCGCCAACGCGGCCATCGCGGCGATCCGGGAGACCGGGGCGACGCAGCTGGTGCTGGTGCCGGGCTCGGGCTGGACCGGGGCGCATAGCTGGACCGCCGACCTGCCCACCGGCAACAACGCCGCGATCATGCTGGGCGTCGCCGATCCGGGGCGGAACTTCGCCTACGAGGTCCACCAGTACCTCGACGCGGACTATTCCGGCACCCGCGCCGAGTGCAGCCGCGGCGCCGACGCCCTGGAGGCGGTGGAGCGGCTCACCGGCTGGCTGGCGCAGAACGGCCACCGCGCCTTCCTCGGCGAGATCGGCGTCCCGGGCCGCCGGGGCTGCCCGGAGCGGCTGGCGGCGGTGCTCGCCCACGTCAACGCGAACCCGAAGCAGTGGGTCGGCTGGACCGCCTGGGCCGCCGGCGACCTGTGGGCGCCGGACTACCCCCTGAAGCTCGACCCCGCCGGCGCCAACGCCCCGGTCGTGGCCGCGGTCCAGGCCGCCGCCCGGGCCAAACCCGTCTGCGAGCCGTGAGAACCATGACGACCCCCGCCGCGCCGCTCTCGATCCTGCACGTCGTCCGCCAGTTCCTGCCCAACCGCGGCGGGCTCGAGGATTTCGTCGCCAACCTCGCCCGCGAGCAGGCGCGCCTCGGCCACGGCGTCCGCGTGCTCACCCTCGACCGCCTGTTCTCGCAGCCGGACCGGCGGCTGCCGGCGCGCGAGCGCCTGGAGGGGATCGACATCGAGCGCATCCCGTTCTTCGGCTCGCACCGCTACCCGATCGCGCCCTCGGCGTTCCGGCACCTCGGCGACGCCGACATCGTCCACGTCCACGCCATCGACTTCTTCTTCGACGCCTTCGCCCTGGCCAGGCCCCTCCACCGCCGGCCGATGGTGGCGACGACCCATGGCGGCTTCTTCCACACGAGCGCGCATTCGCGCCTGAAGAAGCTCTGGTTCGAGGGCCCGACCCGGCTGAGCGTGCGCGGCTACGCGGAGATCGTCGCCTGCAGCGAGAGCGACGCCCGGATGTTCGAAGGCATCACGCCGGACGGCGTCGAGGTGATCCAGAACGGGGTCGACCTCGAGAAGTTCGCCGGCGCCGCGTCGGCGGAGCCGCGCCGGGCCCTCCTGACGATCGGCCGCTTCGCCCACAACAAGCGCCTCGACCGCCTGCTCGCGACCCTGCGGGCGCTCAACGCCGACGGTGCCGGATGGCGGCTGCGGATCGTCGGAGTGCCCTCCGACGTCAGCGCCGAGGCGCTGACCGCCGAGATCGACCGGATGGGCCTCACCGGCGCGGTCACGCTCCATACCGGGCTCGACGTGCCGGCGATCCGCGACCTGATCGGGCAGTCGAGCCTGTTCGTCTCGGCCTCGCAGTACGAAGGGTTCGGCATCGCGCTGATCGAGGCGCTGAGCGCCGGCCTCGTCCCGGTGGCGCATCCCAACGACGCCTTCGCGTGGCTGGCGCAGCGCCATCCCTCGATCGCCCTGTGCGACTTCTCCGACGCCGAGGCCGCCGCCGGGGCGATCCGGAGCGCCTACGCGCAGCTGGAGAACGGGGAGATCGCGCGGGGTGCCGAGGACCTCTCCGACTATCGCTGGTCGACGATCGCGGCGCGCTACGTCGCGGTCTACGAGGGCGCCCTGGCCGAAACCGGGCACGGGCTGACCGCCTCGGCGGCCTGAGGCGCGAACCCGCCCCGGGCGCAGGCCCGGGATGAAGCCCGGGCAGGTGCGATGGGCGCGGCTTTGGGTTAGGTCACCGTCGCGGGCGCCACGGCCCGAGGAGCGCGGGACGGATGACGGGAGCGGCAGGGCCGGTGGCGGCGGAGGCGGCCGACGGCCTGCCGAGCGGGGAGAGGCTGTGGGCGATGCTGGCGATCGGCATCGCCATGAGCATGGCGGTGCTCGACGGCGCCATCGTCAACGTCGCCCTGCCGGTGATGGCCAAGGACCTCCAGGTCTCGCCGGGCGCCGCGATCTTCGTCACCAACGGCTACCAGCTCGCCGTCACGGCGGCGCTGCTGCCCCTGGCCTCGCTGGGCGACATCCTGGGCTACAAGCGGGTCTACTGCACCGGCCTCGCGCTGTTCACCGCCGCCTCCCTCGCCTGCGCCTTCGCCGGCTCCCTGCCGATGCTGGTCGCGGCCCGCATCGTCCAGGGCCTCGGCGCGGCCGGGATCATGAGCGTCAACATCGCGCTCGTGCGCTTCATCTATCCGCACCGGATGATCGGGCGCGGCGTCGGCACCATGGCGCTCATCGTGGCGATCGCCTCGGCGGCGGGCCCGAGCGTCGCGGCGGCGGTCCTGTCGGTGGCGAGCTGGCCCTGGCTGTTCCTCGTCAACGTGCCGCTCGGCCTCGCCGCCCTCACCCTCGCCACCCGGACGCTGCCGGTGACGCCCCGCAGCGGCGCCCGCTTCGACGGCCTGAGCGCGCTCCTCAACGCCCTGTTCTTCTGCCTGCTGATCACCGGCGTCGACGGGCTCGGGGAGCCGGGCCGGAGCGGCACGGCGCTCGCCGTCCTGGCGGCGGCGGGAGCCGTCGGCGTCGCCTTCGTGTGGATGCAGGCCCGCCTGCCGGCGCCGCTCCTGCCGATCGACCTCCTGCGCATCCCGGTCTTCGCGCTGTCGATGGTGAGCTCGGTCTGCTCGTTCTCGGCCCAGATGATGGCCTACGTCGCCCTGCCGTTCTACTTCCAGGACGTGCTGCACCTCTCGGGCACCCAGACCGGGGTGCTGATGACGCCCTGGCCGATCGCGATCGCGGTGGTCGCCCCCTTCGCCGGGCGCCTCGCCGACCGCTACCCGCCGGGGCTTCTCGGCGGCATCGGCCTCGTCGCCCTGTCCTGCGGCCTCGCCCTGATGGCGACCCTGCCGCCGGACGCCTCAGCCGCGGCGATCACCTGGCGGCTGACCCTGTGCGGCCTCGGCTTCGGGCTGTTCCAGTCACCCAACAACAAGGTCATCATCACGAGCGCGCCGCGGGAGCGCAGCGGCGGCGCGAGCGGGATGCAATCGACCGCCCGGCTCCTCGGCCAGTCCCTCGGGGCCGCCGTGGTGGCGGTGATCTTCGGCTACCTGCACACCGGCGGGACCGTGACGGTCCTATGGCTGGCGAGCGGCCTGGCGCTCGCCGGCGCGGTCGCGAGCGGGCTCAGGGTGCGGCGCTGACGGGGCTCACGGATCGGCCGGGTTCGTGGCGCAGTCCCGGCGGCCGCTCAGAAGGCAATCCTCGCGCGCCGATTCGCGGCGCAGCGTATTCGCCAGCCAGACGCCGCCGATGACGAGGACGGCCAGGAACGGGATCGCCGCCAGCGCACGCCGCCGGCCCGCATCGTCCGGATCGGGGGTGGGCATCGGATCATCCGGCGAAGAACGGCCGACCGCGGGGCCGGCGATGCGCGTCCATCCACGGAGAAGGCCGCAGGCCCGTTCTCGCCGCGCGCCCGCGTCGGCCCCGGCCGCTTCCCGCCTCGAAGCCCGCGGCGTGGCGCCCGGCACCCGAGCCGCAGGGACGGACGGCCGCGCGAAGGCGGCCATCCGGCGGGGCAAGACGGGAGGAGGCCGGCCGCCTTACTTCAGGTGCTGGGCGAGATACTTGTTCATCTCGAACATCGTCGCCTTGTCCTTGCCGAAGACCTTCTTGAGCTTGTCGTCGGCCAGGATCTCGCGCTTGTTCTCGGGGTTCTGGAGCGAGTTCTTGCGGATGTAATCCCAGACCTTGCTCACCACCTCGCCGCGCGGGATCGGTTTGTCGCCCACGATGGCGCCGAGCTCGGGGGTCGGCTGCAGGGGCTTCTGGAGGGCGTTCGGCTTGTCGCCGGACTTCGGCGCCGCGACCTTCTTGCCCTTGCCGGCGTCCTTGCCCTCGTCCTTCGCAGTCTCCTTGGCCGCCGCCTTGGGGGCGGGCTTCGCGGCGGCTTCGGGCTCGGCCTTCGTCTCGGCCTTCTTGGTGGTCTTGGTCGCCATCGGTCTCCTCCGGTCTGCAACCCGTCTCCCAGGGTCGAACAGTGGACATGCCTGGGCACATAGCGTCAACAACTAAGCCGTGCGCGGCGCGTTCCAAGAGGAAATCCGCTCTCCGACCGGCGTCATCCACATCGGATGCGCTGTTAGCCTGACACGAGGGAGCGTGGCTCAGTCGAGGGCCGCCGTCCAGGTGGTGCGGCCCTCGAGCGGATAGGCCGGGTCGCTGTAGCCCGGCGTCGAGGGGTGGCCCGCCGGCACCAGGCGGTCGACCAGGGCCTCGTCCTCCGGGGTGAAGCGGTAGGCGAGGGCCTGGGCGTAGGCCTGCCACTGGTCGAAGGTCCGGGGTCCGGCGATCACCGCGGTGACGGCGCGGTTGTTGAGCACCCAGGCGAGGGCGAAGTCGATCACCGAGGCGCCCCTGGCCTCCGCGTGCGCCTTCAGTTCCTCGGCGATGCGCAGGCTCTCGGGCCGCCACTCGGTCTGCATCATCCGGGTGTCGCCGCGCCCGGCGCGGGTGCCCTCGGGCGGCGCCTCGCCGGGGCGGTACTTCGCAGTCAGCACCCCGCGGGCGAGCGGCGAGTAGGGCACGACGCCGAGGCCGTAATGGGCGCAGGCCGGCAGGTGCTCGACCTCCGGCATCCGGTTGAGGGCGTTGTAGTAGGGCTGGCTCGCCGCCGGCCGGTCGATGCCGTGCTCGTCGCACAGGCGGCAGATCTCCGCCACCCGCCAGGCGCGGTGGTTGGAGACCCCGAAGTAGCGCACCTTGCCGGCCCGGATTAGGTCGGCCATCGCCCGCACGGTCTCAGGCAGCGGCGTCTCGTGATCCTCCTTGTGCAGGTAGTAGAGGTCGATCCGGTCGGTGTTCAGGCGCCGCAGGCTCGCCTCGCAGGCCTGGACGATGTGGGCGCGCGACAGGCCGCGGTCGTTCGGCCCCGTCCCCATCGGGTTCGCCACCTTGGTGGCGAGCACCCAGGCGTCGCGGTCCCGGGCGATGGCCCGGCCCACCACCTCCTCCGAGCGCCCCTCGGTGTAGGCGTCCGCGGTGTCGATGAAGTTGATCCCCCGCTCGCGGGCGTCGGCGACGATGCGCTCCGCCTCGCCGTCGGGCGTCGGCCCGCCGAACATCATGGTGCCGAGGCAGAGGGGCGAGACCTTCAGGCCGGACCGGCCGAGCGTGCGGTACTTCAAGGCGTTCCTCCCGCGATGATGGCGTTTGCGTGGCCGTGGCGGCGTGTCCGCACCCGCCCGCATTCGCGTTGTGGATGCCGGGGTTTTCCCTCCGTTCACCCTGTTCGGCAAGCTCGCGTTAAGCACGGAGTCGCGAAGCTCACGCCCATGATCATCGCCGCTCTCTCCCTCGCCTTCTGCGCCGCCGGCGCTATCGTCCTCGTGCTCGGGGCCATCGTGACCAGCGAGCCGCAGCGGGACCACCCGCCCGGCGCCGGCCTCCTCTGACCGGGCGGGCGCGGACCCGCGCTCCGCTCCGTCCGCCGCGGACGGAAGGCGGAGCGAGGTGGATTGCGCGATGCCGTTCGGCTCGGGCGCGCTACCGCGCTTCCTCCTCGTCTACGCCGCGCTCTACGCCGGTTACGGCCTCACCACGCCGTTCCTGCCCGCGCTCCTCGCCGAGCGCGGGCTCTCCTCGACCGAGGTCGGCCTCGTCCTCGCCGCCGGCACCGGCATCCGCCTCGCCGCCGGCCCCCTGGCTGGCCGGATCGCCGACCGGCTCGGGGCCGGCCGCGGCGTGCTCGTGGCCTGCGCGGCCCTCTCCGCCGCGAGCGCCCTGCTGTACCTCGCCGGCCACGCCTTCGCGGGGCTGATGCTCGCCGGCATCGCCCACGCCGCCGCAACGGCCCCCCTGGCCCCGCTCGCCGACGCCCTGGCGCTGCCGGCCGCCGCGGCGTCCCGCTTTGCCTACGGCACCGTGCGGGGCGCGGGCTCGGCGGCCTTCATCGCCGGCACCCTGGCGGCCGGCCAGGTGGTGGCGCTCGTCGGCCTCGCCGCCCTGCCGGCGGCGGGGGCGGCCGCGTTCCTGGTGCTCGCCGGGGCCAGCGCGCGCCTGCCGGGTGCGGCCCGCCCCGCCGCCCAGGGGCCCGAACGGGCGGGCGCCCGGGTCCTGCTGCGCTCGGCCCGGTTCCGCCGCCTCGTCGCGGTGGCCGCCCTGGTGATCGGCAGCCACGCCGTGCACGACGCCTTCGCGGTCATCCGCTGGCGCGAGGCCGGCCTCGCGC
>NZ_LABY01000140.1 GCF_001043975.1 Methylobacterium variabile | reverse complement strand
GTCTCGTGGGCTCGGAGATCTACCATCTCGACGCCAACGGGGTGAGCTACACCACCGACCGGGCGTGGCGGGAGGTGGTGTCCCGTGGCTGGAGCCGGGAGGACGTGCGGGCCGTGCTCGGGCAGGTTCCCGACCTCGTGCCGCAAGGCCCCCTGGAACAGCGCCCGCACAAGCTCAGCTATTTCGGCGATGCCGCCACCGCCCGGCGCGTGCGGGGCAGGCTCGACGCCGCGGGCCTCGCCGCCTCGATCATCCACAGCCACGGCCGCTACCTCGACGTGCTGCCGCCCGCGGCCTCGAAGGGGACGGCGGTCGATCACGTCCGCGCGCTGTACGGCCTCGCCGAGGGCAACGTGTTCGTGGCGGGCGATTCCGGCAACGACGTGGAGATGCTGCGCGTGCGGCGACAGGCGATCATCGTCGCCAACTTCTCCGACGACCTCGCCACCCATGCGGCACTCGGCCATTCCTACGTCGCCCGCGCCTCGCATGCGCGCGGCGTCATCGAGGGCGTCGCGCATTTCAGGAAGACGCCCGTCCATGCCGGCTAGCACGGCCTCGGCGAGCGTTCTCACCCTGGTCCGCCACCGCGAGGAGCATCTGCGTAACCTGATGCGCGGGCTCGCCCGGCAGACGGTGGCGCCCCTGGAACTCGTGATCGCCTGGATGCAGCCGGAGCCGGCCCCCGACCTGTCGGATCCCGGCTGTCCCGTCCGCCACCTGCACGTGCCGGGGGAGCCCGCGCATCAGGTTACGCAGATG
>NZ_LABY01000014.1 GCF_001043975.1 Methylobacterium variabile | reverse complement strand
AACCTGCTCCAGGTGATCGAGCGCGACGTCGATCGCAACGTCGAGATCATCGACCTGGCGCTGCAGGCCGTGATCGAGAACCTGAAACTCACGGGATTGGCCGAGATCAGCCCACGGTTCCGCCAGCGCATCCTGTTCGACCGCGCCGTCAACGCCAAGGATCTCGGCGTGATGCTGGTGCTCGACGAGAACGGCGACACCGCCTTCGACGCCGCCGACTGGCCGGCGCGCCGCCTCAACAGCGCCGAGCGCCCCTACTTCCGGGCCCACCGGGCGGATGCCGGCCTCGGGCTCCACATCAGCCGGCCGCTGATCTCGCAGCTGACGGCCAAGCCGGTCATCGTGCTCAGCCGGCGGATCGCCAAGCCCGACGGCTCCTTCGGCGGGGTCGTGCTGGGCAGCCTGTCGCTGTCCTATTTCGACCGCCTGTTCGACCGGATCAAGCTGGGGCGGGCGGGCACGATCGCCCTGTTCCTCCACGACGGCACCCGCCTCGTGCGCCACCCCGAGCCCAATCCGGAGCTCGCCCCGAACTTCGCGAACTCGCCGAACGTCCAGCGCTTCCTGCGCGAGGGCAGCGGCAGTTTCGTCGGCACCACCCCGAGCGACCGGATCGAGCGCCTCTACACCTTCACCCAGGTCGGCGGCCTGCCGCTCATCCTCACCGTCGCGCTCTCCACGCGGGAGATCGAGGCCGAATGGTGGGCGAAGGCGGTGGTGATCGGCGGCCTCG
>NZ_LABY01000139.1 GCF_001043975.1 Methylobacterium variabile | reverse complement strand
GCCCCGCCAGCACCGCGGCGCCGACCGCGGTCGAGTTCCAGCTCACGAACAGGATCCGGCTCTGGCGCCCGCCGCGTTCCAGCGCCTCGAGGGCGGCCCGGCGCCAGTTGCAGTCCGGCCGGCCGAGGGCGAGGGGCACCGGCTGCTCGGCGTGCACGGCGTGGCGGCTCGAGGTGACCCAGAGCAGGGCCTCGGTGCGGACCGTCTCGACGTTTCTGCGCCCCTTGGCCTCGGTGACGATGGCGAGGTCGATGTCGCCGTCGGCGATCCGCGCGGCCAGCATGTCGGTGGGCTCGCACACCACCGTGACCTCGGCCCGGGGATGGGCGCGGGCGAAGCGCCCGAGGATCTCCGGCAGGTAGCGGTCGGCGTAGTCGTCCGGCAGGCCGAGGCGCACCCGGCCGGCGAGGTCGCCCTCGTCGAAGGTCGCCAGGCACTCGGTCTGCAGCCGCACGATGCGCCGGGCGTAGTCGAGCAGGCGCTCGCCGTCGTCGGTCAGACGCAGGCCGCGGCCGGCCTTGGCGAAGATCTCCCGCCCGACCCGCTCCTCCAGCCGCTTCATCTGCATCGAGACGGCGGATTGCGTCTTGTGGACGAGCTCCGCCGCCCGGGTAAAGGAGCCGCTCTCGGCGATCGCCACCAGGGTCCGGAGCTGGTCGATGTCGAGGGGGTGCACCAGGCTGCTCCGTCATCAATCTCCGTGATGTGACACATCTCAAGCATTCGCTCAACGCATCGGCCGAGCGGGGCTATGACGACGCAGCGGAAGAGCGCTGCCGGCACGTGACGAGGTTCGCCGAAAGCTCCCGCCGGAGACCACGATGACGATCAGCTTTGCCCCCTTCGGTGTCCTCTCGCTGGCGCTCGGCTTCGGCCGCAAGGCCGCGCAGATCGTGGCCCGGATCGTCACCCTGTGGATCAACCGCCGCGCCGCCTACCGCCTGGCCGAACTCGACGACCGGGCGCTCAAGGACATCGGCCTCACCCGCAACGATGTGGAGGGCGTGCTCGACCTGCCGTTCCGGCAGGATCCGACCGTGCCGCTGGTGCATCGACGTCGCGCCCGGCGCCAGCCCCCGCCGCCGGCCATGACCGTGCGCCTCGCCGCCCGGGACGGTCGGCCGGTGGAGGGGAGGGCGTGGGAGGCGTGACGGCCTCCCGCGATCCCTGATCGACCTGCCCTGCCGAACGGAAGCGCAGGATCCTCTCTCCCGCACGGGAGAGGGGATCGTCAAGTCTGCTGGTTCCTACGCCGTCGTGGGCCACGACACCGGCAGCTCGTCGACGCGGCGGATCGCGGCCGATCCACGCACGGTCAGCGGCCGATCGAGGCGCAGGTCGGGGAGCCGGCGCGTGAGCGCCCGCAAGCCTTCCTCCAGCTCGATGCGGGCCAGGGCCTCGCCGAGGCAGCGGTGCACGCCGCCACCGAACACCACGTGCCAGCGCGGATGGTCGGTCCGGCGGATGTCGAAGACATCCGGGTCCGCGTAGAGGGCCGGATCGCGCATCGCGGAGAGCGTCGAGATCGACAGCAGCGCGCCCGCGGGCAGTACGGCGCCCTCCAGGGGGATCTCGGCGAGCGTGAAGCGCGGGAACGACCCGACCGCCGGCTCGAAGCGCAAAGCCTCGGCCACCGCGCCCGGGATCAGCGCCTCGTCGCGGCAGACCGCCTCCCATTGGGCCCGGTGCGCGAGCAGGAGGCCGGTCTGGATCGCGAGCGCCGCGCGCGTGGTGTCGCTGCCCGCCAGGATCAGGGAGACGATCTGCATGCGCATCTCCGCTGCCGATTCCGGATCGCCCTCGTCGATCGACGGCAGCAGGGCGGAGATCAGATCGTCCCGCGGGGCGCGGCGGCGTTCCGCCACGAGGTCTTCGACGTAGCCGATGAGCCGGCGCGCCGCCTCGTCGCTCTCGGGGAGGTCCTCGGGTCCCCAGGCCGAGGTGAGGGCGCGGGACATCGCGTAGACCCATCGGGTGAAGTCCGGCACGTCGCGCTCGGGCAGGCCTAGGATCAGCGCGATCGCCCGGGCGGGGAGAGCGGCGGCATAGTCGGCCAGCAGGTTCATCCTGCCGCGCGGCCCGTGCTCGGCCACGAGCGCCTCGGCGAGATCGCGAATGCGCGGGCGCAGGGCTGCCACGACCTGGAACGCGAAGGTCCGGGCGATCGGCGCGCGCCGGCGCCGGTGGACCTCGCCGTTGGACAGGAGCACGGTCTGCCGGAAGAACTCGAACAGCGGCCCCGACGTGATGCCGCGCATCCGCGCGAACTCCGTCTCCACCTGCCGCGTGCGCGGATCCGTGACGAGGGCCTGGACGTCGCTGGCCCGCAGCAGCATGACGACGCCGTCGTCGGTCCGGATGCAGGGCACGGTCGCGCGATAGCGCGCGAGCACGGCATGGGGATCGGCCTCCAGGACGGCGCGCGGCACGACCACGAGGTCCGTCGGCGTCCCCTCTGCGGCCGCGTGCGTGGATGTGGCCATCATCGCCCTCCTGCGTTCGAACCGGCCGGCATCATGGACCGGAGCGAGCCGGATTTCAGCGTGCCCTTTCGCCTGACGGATCTTTCCATACGAATTGAGGCGGAGGGATCGGAAGGTGATCCGTCCATCACGCATGATCATGGGACGCTGAGTAAGGCAACCATCTATATTGTGAAAACTCAAAATTTTAACATAAATCACTTCTATTTTAGGGATTTCATCATATTTAATATATTTAATCAGCATAATAAATATTCAGAAATTTTTGAAAATTTTAGTATCAAATAAAATTCAATTCTAAAATCTTTAGACTTAAGAGTAAAAATTTGTGATGTCGATATATTATCAAATGCATGAAGATTCTACATTGCTTATAATCTTACCACGACGATAAATCATGAATATAATTGACACGCTCGTAAAATATCAACAAGTGAAATATAAATAATATAATATGCGCGAAATAATCTGCATGACGCTGATATGCCTAATCCATAAAATTCAAGACACAGGTCTCTCGACTGTCTGCCTCCCATCTGCCTCAAGGCCTGCCACCGCTTCCCGCCGCTCCAGCACCCCCACCACCCGGAACGCCAGCGCCAACCCCATCACCCCGAACAGCGCCGAACCGATCCCCATGCCGGCCATCGCCCCCTCCGGCCCGGCGAGGTGGGCGCCGAGAAGCGCCGGCGGCATGGTGCCCAGCGTCGCCCGGCCCCAGTTGAGGGCGCTCGCGGCGAGCGGGAAGCCGAGGTTGTTGAACGAGGCGTTGCCGAGGAAGAGCAGCCCGTTGAAGAACCAGATCGCCCCGCCGGCGAGGCAGAAGAAGCCGAGGAGGTCGGCGCCCGCGCCCTCGAGGCCGAACAGGGCGGTGAGCGGCCCGCGGCCGAGGAACAGGGCGAGCCAGACCACCGCGACGTAGAGGCCGGTCACCAGGGCGGCGTCGCGCAAGGCGGCGCGCATCCGGTCGAAACGGCCGGCGCCCCAGTTCTGGCCGAGGATCGGCCCGACGGCGCCGGAGAGCGCGAACAGGCCGCCGAAGGCCACCGGGACCACCCGGTCGACCACGGCGTTGCCGGCGACCGTCGCGGTGCCGAACCCCGCCATGACGTGGGCGAGGAAGGCGCTCGCCACCGGCGGCGCCAGGTTGGTGAGCACCGTCGGGAGCGCGACGCGCAGGATCGGCCCGGCGTCGGCGAGGATAGCGGCGGCGTCCGGCCGCGCCACCATGTTGTGGACGCTCACCGCGCCGGAATACCCCACCCAGGCGAAGGCGAGGCGGGCCAGGACCACGGTGATCGCCGCTCCCTCGATCCCGAGCCCGAGGCCGAAGATCAGCACCGGGTCGAGCACGGCCGTCACGGCGGCGCCGGCGAGCGTCACCATCATGGCGCGCCGCGCGTCGCCGATCGCCCGCAGCACGCCGGAGAACCCCATGCCGATCGCCATCAGCATCGTCGAGGGCAGGGCGATCCAGAGAAAGGTGCGGGCCGCCGGCACGGTCTCGGGGCCCGCGCCGATCAGCCTCAGGGCAGGGTCGAGGAGCGGCAGCAGGAGCGCCGTCACGGCGGCGGAGCCGGCCACCGACAGCACCAGGGCGGAGGCGGCGAGCCGCCGCGCCTGCCCGACATCGCCGCGGCCGAGCGCCCGCGAGACCAGGGCGCCGACCGCGATCATCATCCCGATATTGATCGAGACGGCGAAGATCTGGACGATGGTGGCGAAGCCCACCGCCGCGGTCAGGGTCGGGTCGCCGAGGCGGGCGATGTAGAGCAGCGACAGGAGGTCCACGACGAAGATCGCCATCAGGCCGACCGAGCCGGTCGCGCCCATCACCACGACGTGGCGCAGGGTCGAGCCGGTGACGAAATGGGCGGACGGTGCGGTCCCGGCCGGGCGCGCCTCACCCATCGACGCCGGCCCGCTCGCGGGCGATGATGTCCTCGGTCTCGGCGGTGAGCGCGTGCGAGGCGTGCAGGGGCGCGGTCAGGGGCTCCGGCTTGATCCGCACCAGGCTGCGCAGGGGATCGGCCCGGTCGAGGGGCTCGCCGGCCTGCTGCAGCACCAGCCGGGCGAGGTCGCGCTTGCGCACGTCGTCGACCGTCCGGGCCGCCTCCTCGGGGGTGAGACCCAGCGCCTCCAGGGTGGCGCGCCCGAAGGCGAGGGCCGATTCGAAGGTCTCGCGGATCTGGTAGTCGACGTCCCGGCCCATCGCCTCGATCGCCTGCACCCGGTCGAACACCCGCACGTAGGTGCGGGCGGCGGGGAACTCGGCGTGGATGAGGTCGACGATCTTCAGGGTCGCCTCCGGGTCGTCGATGCAGATGCAGACCACCTCCGCCTTGCCGGCGCCGGAGGAGCGCAGCACGTCGAGGCGGGTGCCGTCGCCGTAATAGACGCGGAAGCCGAAGCGGGCGGCGCTGCGGATCTGCTCCACGTCCTTGTCGATCACCGTGACGCTCAGGCCCTGCGCCAGCAGCACCTGGTTGAGGATGTGGCCGAACCGCCCGAAGCCGATCACCAGCACCCGCGCCTCGGCGTCCTCGATCACCTCGAGGGGCGGCTCGAGGGGCGCGGTGGCCCGCCGGGAGAGCGCCGCGTCGAGGGCCTTGGCGCCGATCGGCCCGATCAGCATCGTGATGGCGGCGAGCGCGATGGCGAGGCGCCCGGCGGGGCCGTCGACGAGGCCGAGCTCCTGCCCGACCGGCAGCAGCACGAAGGCGAACTCGCCCGCCGGGGCCAGCACGGCGGCGCCCCTCAGCGCGTCGAGCCAGGGCGAGCCGAACAGCCGGAAGAGCGCCGCCACCAGCCCGGCCTTGATCAGGATCGCCGCCACCGTCGCGGCCGTCAGGCCGAGCCAGTGCTGGGCCACCAGGCTGAGGTCGATCGACATGCCGACGCTCATGAAGAACAGGCCGAGCAGCATGCCGCGGAATGGCTCGATGTCGGCCTCGAGCTGGTGGCGGAAGTTCGACTCGGCGAGGAGCAGGCCGGCGAGGAACGCCCCCATCGCCATCGAGAGCCCGACCTCCTCCATCAGCAGCGCGGTGCCGAGCACCACCAGCAGCGCCGCCGCCGTCATCACCTCGCGGGCGCCGCTCGCGGCGAGCAGGCGGAAGAACGGGTTGAGGCCGTAGCGGCCGACCAGCACCACCCCGATCACCGCCGCGACCGCGAGGCCCGCCGATTGCAGCGCGGTGCCGAGCCAGGCCTCGCCGCCCTCGCCCGTGCCGGTCTGGGCGATCAGCGGCAGGAGGGCGAGGATGCCGACGATCGACAGGTCCTGGAACAGCAGCACCGCGAAGGCGCGCTGGCCGTAAGGGGAGGCGAGGTCGCGGCGCTCCTCGAGGAGCTGGAGCGCCACCGCGGTGGCTGAGAGGGCGAGCGCGATGCCGATCACCGTCGCGGCGCCCCAAGACAGGCCGGTGAGGATCCCCAAGCCCCCGAGCGCCAGGGCGCAGAGCCCGAGCTGGAGCGTGCCCAGCCCCAGGATGTCCCGCCGGAGCGAGATCAGGCGCGAGATCTCCAGCTCCAGCCCGACGATGAACAAGAGGAGCACCACCCCGAGCTCCGAGACGCTGCGGGCGGTCTCCGGCTCGGTGATGAGCGACAGGCCGGACGGCCCGATCACGACGCCGGCCACGAGGTAGCCGAGCACCGCGCTCTGCCCGAGGAGGCGGAAGATCGGCACGCCGATCACCGCGGCGGACAGGAAGGTCAGGACCGGCGGCAGGAAGCTGGCGTGGTCGGCGGCGGTCGCCATCGGGCGGGGGTCTCCCGGATTCGAGGTCGCTCGGAGCCACTCCCTTAACCCGAACCGGGCCTGCGGGCGATGCCGGCGCGGCCGTCCCGCTCATGCGCGACTCTCGATGCCTGCTCGCGGGCGTCGCATGACTCTCGGGCGTCCTGTCGCTCGCGCGCGCTATTGATCGCCACGATTGCGTGGCACAATAGGTTGACAGGGGCCGCCCCGCCTCGCCACATCCCGGATCATGAGCGCCTCCGTGAACCAGACCGACGCCGGTGCCGCCGCGCCCGCGAAGCCGCCCCTCGAGATCCTCCTCTGCGCCCCGCGGGGCTTCTGCGCCGGCGTGGTGCGGGCCATCGACGTGGTCGAGCGCGCACTGGCGCTCTACGGGCCGCCCGTCTACGTGCGGCACGAGATCGTGCACAACAAGTACGTGGTGGAGAGCCTGAAGCGCAAAGGCGCCGTCTTCGTCGCCGAGCTCGACGAGGTGCCGGACGGCAAGGCCCCGGTGATCTTCTCCGCCCACGGCGTGGCCAAGACCGTGCCGCAGAACGCGGTTGCCCGCGGGCTGACCACCATCGACGCGACCTGCCCGCTGGTGACCAAGGTCCACCGCGAGGCCGAGATCCACCACAAGCGCGGCCGCCACGTGCTGCTCGTCGGCCATTCCGGCCACCCCGAGGTCGTCGGCACCATGGGCCAGCTGCCCAAGGGCTCGATCACCCTGGTGGAGGACGTCGAGCAGATCGAGGCGCTCGAGCCCGAGAACCGCGACAACCTCGCCTGGGTGACCCAGACGACGCTCTCGGTCGACGACACCCGCCACGTCGTCGAGGCGCTCAAGCGCAAGTTCCCGACGATCGTCGGCCCGCACAAGGACGACATCTGCTACGCCACCACCAACCGCCAGGAGGCGGTGAAGCAGGTGGCGCCCCTCGTCGACGCGCTGATCGTCGTCGGCTCCTCGAACTCCTCGAACTCGCAGCGCCTGCGCGAGGTCGCCGAGCGGGTCGGCTGCCCGATCACCCGGCTCGTCAACCGCGCCGAGGACGTCGACTGGGAGGCCTTCTCCAACATCCGGCGGCTCGGCCTCACCGCCGGCGCCTCGGCTCCCGAGGTGCTGGTGGAGGAGATTATCGACGCCTTCGCGACCCGCTACGAGGTCACGGTCGACACCGTCTCGACCACGACCGAGGACATGGTCTTCCCGCTGCCGCGCGAGCTGCGCAGCGAGGCGGCGGAGTAGGCGGCGCGCCTCTTCCGTCACCGGCAGACATCTGGCGCGGGGAACCCCTCTCCCACACGGGAGAGGGGTTCCCCGCGCTTGAGCCCTCCATCTCTTCGTTTCACCGTATAGAAAAGCAGAACGGCCGTGGCGGTCTACACCGAGGTTCCGGACGAGGCGCTCGCCGCCTTTCTCGCCGCCTACGACATCGGCGATCTCACCTCCTACAAGGGTATCGCCGAGGGGGTGGAGAACACCAACTTCATCCTGCACACCACCACCGGCTCCTACATCCTGACGCTCTACGAGAAGCGGGTGGCGGAGGGCGACCTGCCGTTCTTCCTCGGCCTGATGGAGCACCTGGCCGCCAACGGCCTCGCCTGCCCGCAGCCGATCCGCACCCGCGACGGTGCCACCCTGGGCAGGCTCTGCGGCAGGCCCGCCGTGATCGTCTCGTTCCTGGAAGGCGTGTCGGTGCGCCGCCCGGGCGTGCGGCACTGCCGGGCGCTCGGCGCCGCGCTCGCCGGCCTGCACGCCGCCGGGGCCGACTTCCCGATGCGGCGGCCGAACGCCCTCTCGGTCGCGGGCTGGCGCCCGCTCTTCGAGGCCGCCGAAGCCCAGGCCGACCGCGTCGCCCCGGGCCTCGCCGCCCGCACCCGCGACGACCTCGCGCTCCTCGAGGCCTCCTGGCCGCGGGACCTGCCCGGCGGCGTCATCCACGCCGACCTGTTCACCGACAACGTGTTCTTCCTCGGCGACGACGTCTCGGGCCTGATCGACTTCTACTTCGCCTGCACCGACGCCTTCGCGTACGACCTGGCGATCTGCCTCAACGCCTGGTGCTTCGAGGCGGACTACGCCTTCAACCGCACCAAGGGCCAGGCGATGATCGCCGCGTACCAGGCCGTGCGCCCGCTCGAACCCCGCGAGATCGCGGCGCTGCCCCTGCTCTGCCGCGGCGCGGCCCTGCGCTTCATGCTGACGCGCCTCGTCGACTGGCTCAACGTGCCGCCCGGCGCCCTGGTGAAGCCGAAGGACCCGCTCGAATACGACCGCAGGCTCGCCTTCCACCGGCGGGTCGCAGCGGCGGAGGAGTATGGCTGGAGCCCTGTTTCTCCGGCGTGAGCCGCGTCATCCGTCAACGCTGATTGATCACGCCCGTTCGCGTTGGTGCGGTGGAGGCGCCGCCGCAGCTCGGCGCTCGAACCGCCTATGATGTCAACTCTGACAACGCGATGCCGGCTGCGCGTGGCTCCTGGCGACGATGATCTGGCGTGTATTCGGCTGCATGCCCTCACAACCGCGCCAGCAGCTCCGTCTTCTTCGCGGCGAACTCCGCCTCGGTGAGCACACCCTTGCGGTGCAGCTCCGACAGCCGCTCGATCGTCGCCAGCACGTCCCCGGTCGGCGCGGCGGCCTGATGATCCGGAGCGGCCGGCGCCCGCGGCGGCACGGCCCCGGGGGCCGGGCTCGCGTCCCGTGCCGGCCCGTCCACCACCGGGAGCGCGTCCAGGGGCACCGGGCCGTGCTGGCTGGTGAAGCTCAGGGAACGGCTCGCGCCCTGCTGCTGCGAGACGCCGCCGATCCGGTGGTCGC
Source organism: Methylobacterium variabile (assembly GCF_001043975.1). GTDB lineage: Bacteria > Pseudomonadota > Alphaproteobacteria > Rhizobiales > Beijerinckiaceae > Methylobacterium > Methylobacterium variabile. Next base: position 8,803 of record NZ_LABY01000139.1, on the reverse strand, counting down.
CGGTGTCGTAGAGCGTCACGCGGCCGCCGGTCTCGATCGCGAGGCGGCGGGCCTCGGGGAAGACCGCATAGCGCGCGTCGTTCTGCGAGCCGGCGGTGGCCGGGTCGCCCAGGCCCTCGGGCCACCAGGCCCCGCCGGAGCCCCGGTCCGTTCCCGGCACCGGCATCGCGGCGGCGAGCGGCGCCAGCTCCTCGCACAGGGCCACGACCCGGGCCTTGAGGCCGCTGTTGAACATGTCGCCGATCATCGTCATGCCGCCGGCGGTCCACTGGCCCATCCCGCCGAGATCGGGATGGTTGAACTGCGCCATCCGGCCATGGCCGCGGGCGAGGACATCAAGGAGGTGGCGGGCGGCATCAGGGCTGACGCCGTGGCGGGCGGCGATCGCGTCGAGGTCGGGCATGATGTGGGACGCTCCAGAGCAGGGAAGGACTTAGCGCAGTCGCTCCCGAACGGGAAACCGCGGGCGAACCGGTCAGCGTTCCGGGCTCGGTGGCGGCGTGCCCGGCAGGTCGGCCTTCAGGCTGTCGGGGTCAACCGCGAGGTCGGCCGCTGGCACCGCCGCGGCGTTCACCGTCACCGGCCGCTCGATCAGGCGCGGAGGGAAGCCCTGCGCGGGCGGCGCGTAGAGGGATGGGCGATCAGGCGTCGGGGTCTGGCGACGCCACTCGCCCCGGGCCGGCACCCTGTCGAGGCCGACGGCATGGACCGTCACCGTGTCGCCGGCGATGCGAAGCCGCAGGAAATGCCGGTCTGTGTCCAGGCGCAGGGCGCTGAACGCGTCGTTGTGGTTGAGGTCGAGGAAGCGGGCGGTGAGCCAGAGAAAGACGCCGAACAGCGTGCCGCCGACGAGCCAGCCCGCCAGGAAGAACGGCGGCAGCACGCCCAGGAACCGGCCCCAGCCCGCCCCGGCGCCGCCCGGCGGGTAGCCCGCCACCCGCAGGCAGAGGGCTGCGACCGCCAGGATCGCCGCCGCGTGCACGGCCGCGTGCGCCAGAGCGGCCAGGGTGGCCCGCCCCTTCCGGACGGTCTCCTGGCCCCGGAAATAGGCGGCGAGACCGGTGGAGAGGACGAGCCAGATCAGGAGGCCCGTGTCGAGGCGCATCCGGGCGAAGGCCCAGGCGCCGAGAATCGCGTAGATCCCGCCGAGCAGGGCGGCGAAGCCCGGGTTGCGGAATGCGAATCGCAGGTTCTCCCGCAGGAGGCTCCGGCTTCGCTCGAGCGATGGGTAGCGGGTCTTGAGGGTGAGGGTGTCGTGCTCCTCGCGCAGCCAGGGCATCCGGATCGTCTCGTCGAGGCCCTGCGTGCCGTGCAGGAAGGCGCCGCCGCCGCCGGAGGTGATGAACTGGGTGTCGAACGAGCTCTCGTAGCGGGCGTAGTGGTGCGTGTCGCCGGACAGGACCAGGACAATCCGCAGGTTGCGCGAGCCCTTGCTCTCGTCTTTGCCTTCGGTGGCGTTGGCGATGATCTGGGCGGCGTAGTGCAGGCTGCGGAAGGCGCCCTGCTTCTCGTCCTCGTACCAGCCGGGCTTGGCCGTGCACAGGATGATCTTCGCGCCCGGCCGCATCGCCTGGGCGATCTCGACGAAGTAGTCGGCCTGCGGCTGGTCCATGCTCTCCGACAAGGCGATGTCGATGCCCCAGATCCACCAGTCGTCGCCGAGGTCGAGGGCGAAGTAGCTCCGGCGCTGCGGCGTGCGCCAGTGGCCGACCGCCGTCGGCTTCGAGCGGCAGAACCGGGCCATGAACGCGACCAGGCCGTCGTACCAGTCGTGGTTGCCCGGGACGAGGAAGAGCTGAGGGTTCGGGCCTGGGCTGCCGTCGGGCAGAGCGAGAGCGTAGGGCTCGATCAGCCGGGTGCGGTACTCCTCCATGCCGGAAGCCGGGTAGACCTGATCGCCGCCCATCACCAGCAGACTGCCCCGGGGCAGCGTCACGCTGCCTCCCGGCAGGGTTCCGTCCTCGACCGTGAGGCCGGGCTGCGCCAGATGGTAGGCGATCGCGTAGGTGGCGTCGAAACCGTCGCCGAGGTCGGAGACATAGTCGATCCAGCGGGCGCCGTCGGGATCGGGCGGCACCGCCTGCGACAGGTCGGTCCGTTTCCGGTGCGTCTCCGGCGAGGCCGGATCCAGGGCTGCGACGATCAGGCGGTGATCGGCGTACTTCCCGAAAATTCCGCTGACGATCGTCTGCAGCAGCAGCCGGATCAGCAGGCCTGGATCGAACCAGGAGGTCATTCCCGGGTATTGCGTCAGCTTGGGATCAGGCGGCATGGCGGGCGGATTCGCGCGATCGTCGACTGCCTCTATCCTCCGCTCGACTTCGCGCCGGCGTCAAGCCGGCCTCGGCCGAATCCCGGCCATGCGCCGCGCAGGCGCGCCAGCGGGGCGGGCAGCCGTCCGGGCCGGCGCGGCAGGGGTGGGATCGTGGGAGCGAGGTGCCAGGAGCCCGGATCGGCCCGCAGGTCGTGCTCCCGCAGGTCGTCGATCCGGGCGATCTTGTCGAGGAGCTCGGCGGCCACCCGCTCCGGATCCCGCAGGATGAAGTTGACGGTAAAGCCGTCGCCGACGTGGCTGCTGGTCCCGACCGGGTAGTAGTAATGCGCCTCGGTGCCGGTGATGAGGTCGATCAGCCGGTAGGTCGCGCTCACCTTGAGCCGGTCGGAGAGCGCGATCACCCGCCGGCCCGGCGGCGCGAACATCAGCGTGTGGAAGGCCGAGCCGTTGGCGCCGAGGATCACCCGGTGGCGGGCGAAGAGGCGCACCTGCTCGGGGAAGCTCAGGAGCTCGGGATGGACGATCCGCACTCCGTGCCGCTCGAGCACCGCCGTGATCGCCTCCTCGTTGGCGAAGCGCCGCACGCCCCCGGTCAGGCGGGCCTTCGAGAGGTAGACCGGCTGCGGGTCGGCATCGACCTCCTCCGCGGCGTAGTAGTCGCGCCCGATCGCCTGGCACAGCTCGGCGAAGACCGGGTAGGCGTAGTCGTCCTGCTGCAACGCCGCCTGGGGCACCAGGAGGGTTCGGATCCGCATCGGCCGGTCGAACGCGGTGAGGTCCGTCATGCTCAAGCCCAGCCGGCCCAGGATCTCCGGGACGAACGGGGCGTTGCGCCAATCCGCGTGGAACCCCACCCCGTGGCAGAGCAGCGTCGGGCGCAGCATCCGCCGGTCGAGGTCCGGGAGGCCGAGGTTCAGCAGGGGCCAGAACCGCGCCAGGGTGTTGACGATGAAGTGGCCGTAATGCGGGTGGATGGCGCCGACGTAGAGGTAGGTGCCCTCCGGCGCCTCCTCGGTCACCGCGCCCTGGTCCTCCGGCCACGCCGTTGCCTGCCAGGTCGGCGTGCGGTCGCCGCTGTGGTGGTCGAGGGATTCGTGCACCATCCGGCGCGCGTCGTCGAAGATCACCGGGATCTTGCCGCTGCGGGGGTCGTGCGTGAGGTACTGGGCGTTCTCGACCAGGCGCAGGGACGGCCGGCCCTCGAGGATCCGGGCATGCCCGAAAAACATCTCGCTCCGCTGCAGGATCATGCCGGACTGGGGTTCCCGTCGCCCGCGCAGGCTCACGCCTGCGCCGCCGGGCTCGCATCCCCCGGCACCTCGATCACTGCCCTTAAGCCGCCGAGTGCGGCCGCGTCGAGGCGCAGGCGGCCGCGATACAGGGCGGCGAGGTCCGACACGATGGAGAGGCCGAGGCCGGAGCCGGGCTTGGTCTCGTCGAGGCGCCGGCCGCGCTCGAGCACCGCGGCCCGGGCCTCCGGCGGCAGGCCCGGCCCGTCATCCTCCACCGTGACGATGAGGTGCGGGTACTCGCCCTGGCCGATCACCTCGGCGCGGATCGAGACCCGGGAATGGGCCCACTTGGCGGCGTTGTCGACGAGGTTGCCGATCATCTCCTCGAAGTCCTGGCGCTCGCCGCGGAAGCGCAGGCCCGGGGTGACGCTGGTGTCGAAGGTCAGGTTCTTGTCGTAGAAGATCTTGCCGAAGGTGCGCACCAGGGCCGCCACCACCGGCTCGACGTCGGTGAAGGTGCCGAGCGCGCCGGCCAAAGCCGCGGCGCGGGCCCGGTCGAGGTGGTAGTTCACCTGGTCGCGCATCACCGCGGCCTGCTCGCGCACCTTGACGGCGAGCTCGCTGTTGGCGTCCCCCGCCGAGGCCTCGTTGACGATGATGCTCAACGGGGTCTTCAGCGCGTGGGCGAGGTTGCCGACCTGGGTGCGGGCCCGCTCCAGGATCTCCCGGTTGGTCTCGAGGAGCAGGTTCACCTCGCCGGCGAGCGGCGCGATGTCCCGCGGGTACTGCCCCGAGATGCGGTCCGCCTCGCCGCGCCGGATCGCGCCCAGCGCCGCCCGGAGCTTGATCAGCGGGGCGAGGCCGAAGCGGATCTGCAGCAGGGTGGTCAGGCCGAGAGAGAGGCCGAGCAGCGAGAAGGTGGTGGTGAGCGCGAAGGTGAAGCGCCGCATGTCGGCGGCGATCTCGTCGGAGGGGCCGGCGACCCGCACGACGTAGCGGCCCTCCTCGCCGAGGTCGACGGTGCGCTCGACGATCCGCAGCGGCCGGTCGTCCTGCGCCTTGCCGTAGCCCTTGCGCAGCTGCCCGGCCCCGGCCTCGCCGACCGCGTTGTCGGGGGGCTGGAGCGGCACGCCGACGAGGGAGCGCGAGGTGCGCAGGTCCCGCGGCCGGGCGTTCGGCCGGCCGACCTGCCAGTACCAGCCCGACAAGGGCAGGTCGAAGCGCGGGTCGCCGAGCGCCCCGAAGCTGCGCGCCTCCGAATCCGACGGCGAGACGAGGTTGGTGGCCAAGTCGTTGGCGTAGACCAGCAGCCGGCTGTCGAAGGCCCGCTCGGTGGTCTCGCGGTAGAGGGTCGAGAGGATCAGCCCGGCGATGAGCAGGATCAGGGCGCTCGCCAGGAGCGACGAGACCGCCAGGCGCACCGCGATCGAGCGCTTGCGCCAGGGCCGCCAGCTCCACGGCAGCCAGGCCCAGGGCCGGCGGCGGGGGGAGGCGAGGGCGACGCCGCCAAGGCCCGTCTCGGCCGGCGCCTCGCCGGCTTGGTCGAGGCGGGCGCCCCGCCCGGGACCGGTCACGTCGGCGATCCGCCGGCGCCCGGATCGATGAGGTAGCCCAGGCCGCGCACGGTCTGGATCAGGTCGACCGCGAGCTTCTTGCGCAGGCGCCCGACGAAGACCTCGATGGTGTTCGAGTCGCGGTCGAAGTCCTGGTCGTAGAGGTGCTCGGTCAGCTCGGCCCGGGAGACCACCCGGCCGGTATGGTGCATCAGGTAGGAGAGCAGCCGGTACTCGTGCGAGGTGAGCTTGACTGGGCTGCCGTCGACGAAGACGCGGCCGGAGCGGGTGTCGAGCACCACCGGGCCGACGCTGATCTGGCTGGTGGCGTGGCCGGCGGTGCGGCGCAGGAGGGCCCGCACCCGGGCCAGCAGCTCCTCCATGTGGAACGGCTTGGTGACGTAGTCGTCGGCCCCGGCGTCGAAGCCGTTGACCTTGTCGCTCCAGCGGTCGCGGGCGGTGAGGATGATGACCGGCGTCTTCACCTGCGCCCGGCGCCAGCCCGACAGCACCGAGACGCCGTCCGCCTTCGGCAGGCCCATGTCGAGGATGATGCAGTCGTAGGGCTCGGTCTCGCCCAGGAAGGCGCCCTCCTCGCCGTCGAACGCCTTGTCGACGGCGTAGCCGGCCTCCTCCAGGGCGCCCACGACCTGCCGGTTGAGATCCCGGTCATCCTCGACCACGAGCAGACGCACGGCCCGAACCCCTCGCTCAAACCCGTCCTGCGCCCGCCGCCGGCCCCGGATCGCCGCTGCCGGAGATCACCACTGGCCGGAGACTTGCCCGGACCGGGCATCCACCATCACGTGCACGAACTGGCCGTCCTTGCGCAAGGCCGTCAGCATGTAGACCAGCACCTCGTCCCGGCGGCAGAGGTTGGCCCGCACGATGTCGGCCCGTGGCACGGCCGCGCGGGCGGCGCGGATCGCCGCCACCGGCTCGACCACGCGCTTCTCCGCCACGGCCTCCCGCAGGTCGCCGGAGGAGAGGCAGGTCTGGGTCGTTTCCGCGGCCTTGACCGGCCGGGCCGGCACCGCCCCGGTGGCGGTCTCGTCCCGCTCCTCCGCGGCCGCGAGCCAGCCCGTCGCGCCGGCGAGGCCGACGAGGGCAGGGAGCAGGAGGAGGGCGAGCTGGCGCATGCCGGGGACCATCGGCGTCGGGCACTGAATGCACCCTGAATACGCGGGAGGGCCGGCCTCGAGCGGCCCGGACGCGGTCACGACGTCGTGTTCCGGCGGGGCGGGACGTGGCCCGCACGGCACGGGTGAACCGACGCGGCCTCTCGCCCGTTATGGTTAAGGCTGCGCTAACCGCGCCGCCCGACCCTGCCGGCCACCAGCCAGGGAGATCCCATGCGCGCCGCCGCGTTCCCGCTCCTCGCCGCCGCGTGGCTCCTCGCCGGCCCGACTCTCGCCCAGGACGAGGCGTCCGCGCCCGAGGCTTCCGCGTCCTTGGCCGCCGAGGCAGCGGCCGGTCCCCTGGTGCTGCGCATCCGTCCCCGGGACGCGGCGCCGGAGGAGGGGGCCGGCACCGACGCGGCGGAAGCGGCACGCGAGGCGGAGGCGACGCGCCTGGCGGCCCTCGCCCGCGCCACTGCCGCCCGGGAAGCCTTCGAGGCGCGGATCACCGCGCGGGCCAACCGGGCGATCGCCTCGGTGTGTACCGGCTGCCTCGGCCCCGTGCCGCCATCGCTCGCCATGACACCGCCGGTCGCGCAGGCCGCGCCGGTGCCCGCCGCGCTCGCGATGACGGGGCCCTGATCCCGGGGACGCGCTCCCCTTGCCCAACTCGCCGCCCTCGCCTCGCCGCCCTGGACCTGGCGCTCCCGATCGGGCAGGCAGGGCCTCCGGCCCCGCTTCGTCGTGAGCAACCGTGTCCCGCTTCCTGAAGCCCCGCCTCCTGGCCCCCTGCCTCGCCATCCTGCTCCTCGCCTCCGGCCCGGCCCGGGCGGTGGTCGGCGGCGTCGAGGCGCCGGAGGCCGCCCTCGCCCGCTCCAGCGTGATGGTGCTCTCGTCCCGGGGCGGGGTCTGCACCGGCATCGTGCTGGCGCGGGACGTGGTGCTCACCGCCGCGCATTGCGCCGCCGGCGGGGCCGAGCACCGGGTGCATTACCGCGACGAGTCCGGGGCGCCGGTGCTCGTGGGGCTCGCCGCCCGGGCGGTGCATCCGGGCTACGATGCCGGCGCCATCGCGGGGCGGCGGCGCTCGATCGACCTCGCGCTCCTGCGCACCGAGACCCCCCTGCCGGCGCGGTTCGCCCCCGCCTCCCTGACGGAGGCGGCCGCCCCGGCCGGCACAGCCCTCACCCTCGGCGGCTACGGCGTGGCGCGGCCGGGCGACCACCGCAGCACCGGAACCTTCAGGACCGTGACCCTGCCGGTGGTGGAGCCCTACGGCCCGAGCCGCATCCTGGTCTGGCTCAAGGGGCCGGCGGCGGCCGGGGCCTGCGAGGGCGATTCGGGCGGCCCGATCGCCGGTGCGGCCGGCGCAGGTGCGGGCGTCCTGGCGGTGGCCACCTGGGCGAGCGGGTCCGGGGCTAAGGCCTGCGGCGGTTTCTCCCAGGGCGTGCTGGTCGGGCCGCAGCGGGCCTGGATCGCCCGCGTGACGGCCGGCTGGGGCGCCGAGGCGCGCTGGGAATGAGGCTCCTCCCGGGACCGCTCCGGCCGCGTCCGGTCACGGCTTCGTTTACGGTACGGCCCGGTGCCGGTGCGGAACCTCACAGGCCGCGCGAGACTTCACTTGTCGAGCGTGGCCGCACGCTTCTAGGTTGATCGCATGCACGTCTCCTCGCCCCGCCTCCGTTCCGTCTTGCGCCCCCTCTTGGCCGCCCTCGCGGTGGCCGCGCCCCTCGGCCTGTGGAGCGGCGCCGCCGGCGCCGTGGTCCGGGGCGAGGTGACCCGCGACCCCGACGGCCTGCGCGGCTCGGTGGTGCGGATCGAGAGCACCACCGGCGAGATGTGCTCCGGCTCGCTCATCGCCTCCGACCTCGTGCTCACGGCGGCCCACTGCGTGATGCGCAAGGCCGGCTACTGGGTGGTCGTCGTCGACCGGGGCTTCCGCCAGCGGCGCCTGCGAGCGGTGGCGGCGGCGATGCACCCGGACTTCGTGCCCGGCACCACGCCCGAGACGCAGCCCGGCACCGACCTCGCCATCCTGAAGCTCAGCGAGCGCCTCGGCCCCGACTTCCGCCCCCTCGACCCGCGCTACGGCGGCGACATCGCGGCGGGGGACAACGTGGCGATCGCCGGCTACGGCGTGGTGGCGGAGAACCGCCGCAGCACCGCCCGGGTGCTGCGCCAAGCCCGCCTCGTCTCCCTCGGCGAGCTCCAGGTGGCCAACACCGTCACGGTGGTGGCGGACAGCAACAGCCTCGCCGAGACCGCCGGCGCCGGCGCCTGCCTCGGCGATTCCGGCGGTCCCATCCTGCGCGGCGGTCCCGGCGGCTACCAGCTCGTCGGCGTGGTGAGCTGGTCGAGCGGCGCCGCCCAGCAGGGCCGCGTCCGCACCGCCTGCGGCGGCTTCACCGCCGTGACGCCGATCGCCCAGCACGCGAGCTGGATCAACGCCCGGGCCGCCGAGCTCTCCCGTTTCGAGCCCGGCGAGCCGATGCCGGTCGGCGCCCGCTCGAACCGGGCGGACTGGACCGGAGGGCGGTAGGCCGACAGGGCAATCGGGTGAAGTGTCATGGGGCAACGAGCCTGACGAGGTAGTCGTCGTCCCAGCCTGCGGTTTTGAGGGCGAGG
>NZ_LABY01000138.1 GCF_001043975.1 Methylobacterium variabile | reverse complement strand
CACAGCCTGGGTGGGGAGCGGCTGCTGGTGATGGGTGGTGAGCCGTCGTTGGGTTGCCGCCCGAAAGCCGACATTCCGCTTGGCGCCCGTCCCGGCCATTCTCCGCGCTTAACGCGCTTCCCAATAGCCGACGTTCGTTCAGGAGCCGACGTTCGTTCAGGTCGGGGCGCTCCGTCTCACACCACCAAACTTCTGGAACGAACGCGCTTAGCCCATCATGCACCTCACCTGCTGCATGCCTGCTCAACTTCCTGTGAGGCCGGGCACCTAGCCAGCCTCCGAGAAAGCGGTTAGGCCGTTAACACTCGTTGAGAGAATGGCGAGGCGGTCGGCGACCGCAGGCCAGGTATCTTGCTGACATGGGACGACTTCCGAGCGGCTGCCCGACTTCGGCTAGCGCGGCAGGTTCGATTCGGAGAAAATGCGTGCCATCGCAGAATGAAAAGCTGCTGACCGGAATTCCGGAATTCGATCTCGTACTACGCGGTGGTCTTGCGAAGGGCAGGGTCCACCTTCTCCAAGGGGACCCCGGCAGCGGTAAGACGACCATAGCTACCCAGTTTCTCCTGGAGGGAGTTAAGCGAAAGGGCGCTCGTGGGCTCTACGTGAGCATGTCCGAGAGCGCTGAGGAACTTCGCTCATCGGCTGCCTCGCATGGCTGGGATCTATCAGCGATCGAGATTTTCGACCTGGTACCGCTGGAGGCGCAGCTCGACGAGCAACAAACGGTTCTTTTCCCGTCCGAGATCGAACTCAGCGAAACAGTCAAATTAATTACCGATAAGATCACCGAGACCGACCCCGATCGCGTGGTGATCGACTCTTTGTCTGACCTGCGGCTTCTAGCCTCCGATCCATTGAGGTATCGGCGACAGATCCTTACCCTCAAACAATTCCTGCAGGGGCGCCACTGCACCACGCTGTTGTTGGACGACAGGACTACGGACGTTGGAGGCAAAGACCTGCACAGCGTTGTGCATGGGGTGATCTCGCTGGAGCAGATGGAGCGGAGCTACGGCGCCGTCCGTCGCCGCGTGGCTGTCACCAAGATGCGCGGCTCCAATTACCAGAGCGGCTGGCACGATTTCGCCATTACCACCGGTGAAGTGCTCGTCTTTCCCAGTCTGATTGCCGAGGAGCACAGCAGCGACTTCGAGAAGGGGACAGTCCGGAGCGGGCTAGCAGAGCTCGATGATCTTCTAGGTGGTGGGCTTGATCGCGGGACCGTCAATATGTTTGTCGGGCCCTCAGGTGCTGGAAAATCGACACTCGCGCTGGCCTACGTTATGGCGGCGATCCGTCGAGAGGAGCGCGCGGCCTACTTCTCCTTCGACGAAACGTTTCGGACGCTTGCAGAACGAGGTCGAGCCCTCAAATTTGACGTCGAAGAGGCGGTCAAACAGGGTAAGCTCGGGTGGCAGCGCGCCAATCCGTCTCGGCTGTCCCCTGGCGAGTTCGTCTGGCAGGTGCGTCATCAGGTCGAGCAGCAAAAGGCCAGGATCGTGGTGATCGACAGCCTCAACTCGTATCTGGGAACAATGCCTGAGGAGCAGGCGCTGGTGCTGCAGATGCATGAGTTGCTCACCTACCTGAATAACAAGGGCATCGTGACGATCCTCATCCTGGCGCAGCAGGGAGTCGTCGGTGATGTCACGAACCCGATCGACCTCTCGTTCTTGAGCGATACTGTCGTGCTGCTGCGATTTTTCGAGGCGCAAGGGCAGGTGCGCAAAGCGATTTCCGTCGTCAAGAAGCGCACCGGCGTGCACGAGTTGGCGATACGCGAGTATCGCTTGTTCCCGCACGGGATGAAGGTCGGCCCGCCGCTATCCGACTTCAAAGGAGTGCTAACAGGCGTTCCGACATACGTGGGTGCGAGCGGACCTCTTCTTCCCGAAGATGCCGCCGAAACCGACTGACGCGGAGGCCTTGGGCCCCGCCCTCGTACTCGCGCCTCTGGGTCGAGACGCTGATGCTATCTCGCGCGTGCTGGCTGACATCGGCGTAAGGTCCGAGGCAAGCCCGGATCTCACGGGTTTATGCTCCGGTCTGGGCGAGTGGACGCCGATGCTGCTGCTGGCCGAGGAGGGCTTGGCGAACGGGATCGAGACACTCGTTACATGCCTGGACAAGCAGCCACCATGGTCGGACCTGCCCATCGTTGTCCTCAGCGCCGGAGGCCCGAGAAGGGGCGGCGCTAAGCGATGGCGCCTTTTCGAGCGGCTCGGCAACGTCACGATTCTGGACCGACCGTTGCACGTCGGGGCGTTGCAAGGCGCCGTGCGCGCCGCTCTTCGGGGGCGCAACCGCCAATACCAGACGCGCGGCCATCTCGAGGACTTAGAGGCTGCCCGCGCTGGCCTTGAGCAGCGTGTTGCCGATCGCACAAAGGAGCTCGACAGCACCCGCGAAAGTCTTGCTTTTGCGCTCGACGCCGCCGGGATGGGGTCTTGGGATCTTGATCTTACGGCAAACACCTCGAAGCGCTCGGCCCAAAACGACCTCATCTTCGGCTACAGCGAACCCTTGCCTGTGTGGGGTCGCGAGCTCTTTTTGGAGCACGTCCACGAGCAGGATCGCGGGTCCGTGTTGGCCGCCTTCGAGCAAGCCATTGAGAGTGGCAGCCTTGACCTCGAATGCCGCATTCGCCGCAAGGATAGAGCTGTTCGTTGGATCATTGCGAAGGGCCAGGTCACGTACGCCCCAGACGGCCGTCCGTTGCGCATGGCGGGCATCGTCATGGATACGACCGAGCACCGAGATACGGAGGATGCTCTCCGCCAAGCGCAAAAGATGGAAGCAATCGGACAGCTTACGGGGGGCGTGGCGCACGACTTCAACAACCTGCTGACCATCATCCGCTCGTCGGTGGACTTCCTGCGCCGGCCGGACCTGCCGGAGGAACGCAGGAGCCGCTACCTCACTGCTGTCTCAGAGACGGTCGACCGGGCGGCCAAGCTGACAGGCCAGCTCCTCGCGTTCGCCCGGCGCCAAGCACTCAAGCCCGAGACGCTCGACGTGGGCGCCCGGCTGCGCGTCGTGGGCGACCTGCTCGACACGGTCACGGGCGCGCGGATCAAGGTCGTGACCGACGTTCCGGAACATCCCTGCTTCGTCCGGGTCGATGCCAGCCAGTTCGAGACGGCGCTCGTCAACGTGGCGGTGAACGCCCGCGACGCGATGGACGGGGCAGGCACCTTAACCCTGCGCCTCGACTGCGGCGTACCGTTGCCGCCCATCCGCGGCCATGCTGCGGCGCCGGGTCCGTTCGCGGCGGTCTCGCTCCATGATACCGGCTCCGGCATCGCGCCCGCCGTTCTGGCGCAGGTCTTCGAACCCTTCTTCACGACCAAGGAGGTCGGCAAAGGGACGGGGCTCGGGTTGTCCCAGGTCTTCGGCTTCGCCAAACAGTCGGGCGGGGACGTCTCGGTTGAGACCGAGCCAAGCCGTGGCACGACCTTCACGCTCTACCTGCCCGAAGTGGAACCAGAGGCAGGGGCGGCCGAGGACGACGGCGAAGGAGGTTCCGTTGAGCCGGGTGGGTTCGGTCAGCAGGTGCTGGTGGTTGAGGACAACATGGAGGTCGGGCGCTTCGCCACCCAAATCCTAGAGGATCTCGGCTACCGCACGTACTGGGCGGTCAACGCCGAGGACGCGCTGAAGAAGCTTGGTTTCGACGGTGCGGGCTTCGACGCCGTGTTCTCGGACGTGGTAATGCCAGGCATGGGCGGTGTCGAGCTCGCTCGGCTGCTCAAGAGGCGGTTGCCGAACTTGCCTGTGGTGCTCGCTTCTGGCTACAGCCACGTCCTGGCCCAGGAGGGCTCGCACGGCTTCGAACTGCTGCAGAAGCCCTATTCGGCCGAGCAGATCTCGCGTGTCCTACGCAAGGTCATCGGCCAGATGCCGCAGCGGATAGCACCGGTTAGCTGAGCTTCGCAGGAACCCCGTAGCGCACACCCTCCGTCTCTAAGGCTCCTCACGCCTCGGCGTGGCCGAAAGTCGAAGGCGTAGAGGCTCAGTCCTGCTCGCGCTCCCGGCGCCAGGACGGTCTGGATGCGCTCGTTCAGCTCACCTCGCCCATCGAGCTTGCCTAAAAACGTCCATGGCATTGGACTGCGGTCCATTGATGGCCATCTCGCCGTTGTCGCCGCGAACGGACCACCTCCGGCGAGATGAGCGACCTTCGCACCGAGAGCCACGATGACTTTCAATCAGGCCCGTCCGACCTAGGCGCGCCACGTGAAAGCAGCGAGTGAGACATCGACGTCCCGGAAGCCACCCCCGCGCAGGATGGCAGCGGCCGGCATGCGAGCAAGGATGGGAAGATGGGCTTTCAAGTTCGCTCGCGCCATCGACGCCTGCTCGTGGTCGGCGCTCGACGTGATCGCGCACGCTTTGTACCGCGCAAGCTATTGCGAACGGCTGCCGATTTCCTGCGGGAAGCTCCCGTGTAGCGGACATCCAAACCGGCGGCGTGGAAGATCCGGAGGGGCTCACTCTGAAGCATCCTCTGAGCCGCGCAGAATGTCCGCTTCACCACCTTGCCAGCCCCGAAGCGGACCAGCTGCTTTCGGCCAGGCTCGGTCGTTCGGAGCCAATCGGACTGCCGGTAAGCAGACCTTCGGAAGGCCCGAGAAGGGTCGGGAGCGGCCCCCAACGGCGCTCAAAATCCGCTAGGGTATACCCTAAAAGACAGATTCGATCATGATCCGCGCGTCAGACTACGTGCGATCTCGGCTGCGTTCACCGGACTGGTTCGAGCCGATCGTACCCCTTTGCGCGGTAGACGATGACCGAGGCGATCCACGCCACGACGAAGATCCCGACCACGGCGAAGCCAGCCTCGCCCAGGTTGTCGTTGAGCGTGCCCACCACCCGCCACAGGCCGCCTTCAAGCCCGAGCTTGTCGCCGATCAGGCCCAGAGCCTCCACGCCGCCGATGAACAGCGCGATCGCTGCGGACGCTGCCGTGATGGTCAGGTTGTACCAGAGCTTGCGGATCGGGTTCGAGAGCGCCCAGCCGTAGGCACCGGTCATCAGCACGCTGTCGGTCGTGTCCATGAGCGTCATGCCCGCGGTAAACAGCGCCGGGAAGATCAGGATCGCCCAGAACGACAAGCCCTGCGTGGCCTGCGTCGCGGAGATGCCGAGCAAGGCGACCTCGGTCGCGGTGTCGAAGCCCAGTCCGAACAGGAAGCCGATTGGGTACATGTGCCAGGAGCGCGAGACGACGCCGAAGATCCGGCGGAACACGCGCGCCAGCAGCCCGCGCCCGGCAAGAAGCGCATCCAGATCCTCGTCCACGACCTTGCCGCCCCGGCGCACGCGGGTGAACGCGGTCCACACGCCGCGCAGGATGAACAGGTTGGCGATGCCGATGATGAGCAGGAACGCCGCCGAAACCGCCGTGCCGATCAAGCCGCCGATGTCGTGGAACTGGTCGAGGCTGTCCTTCATCGCCGCGGCCGTCACGGCGATCAGGCCCGAGGCCAGGACGACGATGGTCGAGTGGCCGAGAGAGAAGAAGAGGCCGACCGAGTAGGGCTTCTTGCCCTCCTGCATGAGCTTGCGCACGACATTGTCGATGGCCGCGATGTGGTCGGCGTCGAAGGCGTGGCGCAGGCCGAAGCTGTAGGCGAGGAAGGCGGTCGAGAGCAGGACGGGCTGGTTGGCGAACACCACGAAGGCGGCGATCCAGGCCGCGATGTTGGCGGCGATCAGAACGGCGTAGACGAGCCCGACCTTCACCCGGAGACGGGCAGGCTGATCGTCGAAGGGATTGGGCAGCAATGGTCCGCTCCGGATGATAGGGCTCGTCTCAGCCAGGGGAATGCCCGTCAGAACCGCCCCGCGAGGGTCAGGCGCACCGCGGTCGGTTCGACAGGGTGAAAGTGCCGGTCGGCAACGGCTGCGGCCTCTCCGGGCAGGCGGGACTCGTAGAAGTAGGTGATCTGGTCGGCCTTGGCGTTCGTCAGGTTGAGCACGTCGAGGGCGAGGCTCATGCCGTTGTCGAAGGCGTAACCGATCCTGCCGTTGAGCAGCGCGGTCGGCTTCGAGCGGACCGAGTTATCCTCGATCAACGGCCGGGGGCCGAAGTAGCGGAAGCGCAAGCTGCCGAACCAGCCCTGGCCTTCGCCGAACGTGACGCCCGCCGAGGCGATGGTGGTCGGCGCCTCCGGCACGCGCTGGCCCACGGGGTCGCGGTCGGAGAAGCGCGCGTTGGTGATCGTCAGGTCGCCCTCCAGCCGCAGCCAGGGGGTGAGCGCGTAGTGGTTGCTCCATTCGATACCGAAGCGCCGCGTCGGACGGCTTGGCTCGGTGGTGCCGGTGTCGCCCTGGAACAGGTTCTCGGACGCGAAGTCGAGCCGGAACAGGGCGAGGCTCGTCTCCAGCCCGGCGATCGAGCGGTTGCGGATCCCGACTTCGTAGCCCGTCGAGGACACCAGGAACGGCGAGCGGCTGATGTTGAACAGCGGGCTCACCGGATCGACCGTCGCGGTGACGCCGCGGGCGTCGTTCGAGTGGAAGCCACCGCCATAGTTCAGGTAGATCTCGGTATCCGCCCACGGCCCGAACACCGCCCCGAGCTTCGGGTTGACGATGCTGTCGCGAGCGCGACCCGAATTCGCCGGGGTGTCGGAGCGGACGTCAGCGTAGTAGCCGTCTGCTCGGAAGCCGACGCTGGTGCGCAGCCAGTCGGTCCAGCGCACCCGGTTCTCGTAGTAGAAGGCGGCGCTCGCCTCCAGCACCCGGTCGTCGAGGACGGTGGAGCGGTATTGCCGGGCGGTGGTGTTGAACAGGCCGACCCGGATGTCGTCGGTACGGGTCTGCACGCCGATCTCGTTCTCCATCGGCAAACCGAACAGGTCGCCCTGGAAGACGCGGCTGATCTCGCCGCCACCGAGCACCCGGGCGTCGCGCTGGCGGAACTGGTCGCCGTTGACGGGATCGTTGAGGAAGTAGGTGAAGTTGTTCCAGAGGTTCATCTGGTAGCGGATCACGTAGGCCGAGGCCCTGGTGATGCCGCCCGCGTCCGACTGGCTCCAGCGCCCGGAGAGTGAGAAGCGCCCGGTGTCGCCGCCATCGGTCGGGTCGAGGGTGCCGTAGCGGCCGATGATGCCCTCCGCCACCGCGCGCTCCGGGATCTGGTTGGTGGCGTTCCAGCGCGCCCAATACGCCATACCGGTGACGGCGAAGCCGTCCGTCGCGGTGCCCTGGCTGTAGCGGGCGACTCCGTTGAGCTTGCGCAGGGCATCGGGCACGACCCAGGGCCCGTCGTAGGTCTGCGCTTCGCCCGCGACCAGGAGATTGCCAGCGCCGAGCGGCACCGACGCCGCCGAGAGCCCGCGTTTGAAGCCGAAGCTGCCGAGCGTCGTCAGCGCGATGTTGCGGTCGAGCTTGTCGAAGTAGTCGATCCGCACCGAGCCCGCGGAGGCGAAGTCACCGTCGCGGACGAAGTACGGCCCCTTGTGGAACTCGACCGCGCCGACGAGTTCGGGGATCAGGAAGTTAAGATCAGCGTAGCCCTGGCCGTGGGCGTGGGTGCGCATGTTCACCGGCATGCCGTCGACGTGAATGGCGATGTCGGTGCCGTGGTCGAGGTTGAAGCCGCGGAGGAAGTACTGGTTGGCTTTGCCCTCGCCCGAGTGCTGCGTGATGATGAGGCCCGGCACCTCCTCCAGCACCTCGCCGGGGCGGGTGACGGGTCGGCTGTTGATCTGTGCGCCCGAGATGATACCGGCGCTGGCAGCATCGACAGGGCGGAGGCCGCCGCCGATGCCGCTGACGCCCCCGACGTAGCCCACGCTGGCGCTAGGATTTCCGGGTCTGGGGGGAGCAGCAGCGACCTCGATCTCGGCAAGATCGATGGTCTCTTTCGGTGCCGTGGTCGACGAAGGCGCCGCCCAGGCACACGGGGCTCCTATCAGCAGCGGGCCGAGCATGGACAGCCGCAGGCGGCCCCGGAGCGGGAACAGTCGATTGGAGGAGCGAGGCGGCATGGTCGTCGTCAGGGAGCGCGGCAGTCCTCTCCTTGTCGCACACTGGCAGTATGATGAAGATGCGAAAAGATCACACTGACGGGATGATCCTGTGCTCGTGCACGTGCTCGGCCTGCGTACCGCCCTCCTCGGGGATCAGGTGCAGGTAGCCGTATCGGACGCCGCGCTGGGTCGTGATCGCGTCGGCGTAGGATCTCAGGGCATCCGCTGGCCCGCGCAGGACGGCGACTTCCAGGCAGTCGTCATGGTCGAGATGCACGTGCATGCTGGCGACAGAGACGCCGTGGTGGTGCCCTTCGTCGGTGAGGCGCCGCGCGAGATCCCGGGTGCCGTGGCTGTAGACGTAGCTCAGGGTCGCCGAGCACATGCCGGATCCCGTCTTGGCGGCCCGGGGGGACAGGACGGCGTCCCGGACGATATCGCGTACGGCCTCCGAGCGACTGTTGTAGCCGCGTTCCTGGCAAAGCTGGTCGACCGTGGCGAGAAGGTCGTCGTCGATTGTGATGGTGATGCGCTGCATGCCGACCCCGGGTGCATACCCTGTCAGGTGGTAGACCGCTGTGCCCAACACCACCAGTCGCCGTGAAACCGTGGTGGCACTCGAAGGTGCGGGACCCTGATCACGCGATGCTCCAAGGTCCGTTCGTTATTCCGGCCGTCCATAGGGGTATGCTCATGCGAACGGCCGATAAAACGAACGACGACGGCGGCAATCATCGTGACAGCCACCGGCAACATCGCCGGCATGGCGGAGGTTGCAGCTCGCTTCACCGGCGATGCCAAGCAATGCGGATGGGGTAGCCGACCAGCATTGAGCGTGATGCTGGCGCTCTGGTACTTCCTCAAAGACTTCACCGACCAAGAGGTGCTGATCCTATGGGGGGCTCGGCCATGGAGCGGGCGACGAGCAGGCTCACTGGTAGGTATGCCTCAGCCACGATCGCTCTGCTAAATTGACCTGCCTCGCCGTTCCGGCCACCTCACGGTGAGGCCGGCAGGCCGGGTCGCCACCAGCAGGGCTGATCCTGGCCCGCTGCCCTTCAGGCAAACGACCACGCCAGGAGAGCCTCGGCATCCGCCGGGCGATCCGGTATCTTGGCGGGATGGGTGACGAACTCTCAGCAGTTGTTAGGTCGCTGCACGAAACGCTGATGGTCAGCATGACGACCGTTGAGTCGTTGGCGTGCGAGTGCGCCGAGATGGCCTACTACGCCGAGCAAGATGGCTGTCAGGGCTTTGCGGAAGCCCTGCGCGTCTTCAGCCATAAGCACCGGATCAAGGCGCTTGAAATCGCCGGGAAGCTGGCCCTCCTGGAAGAACAGCACCGCAATTTGCTCCGGCCGAAAGCTGGACCCCTCAGGCAGCCCGTGCCAGATCCGCAACGCCGCCTACAGCACGGACGCTGCTCAGGAACTCGCGCGCGCCGGCACCGCTGAAGGCAGGATAAGGTCAGTTCATGGTGCAGCGCCCGTCAAGGTCCAAACCCTTCGCCGGGCGTTCTGCTGTCGGAATATTGCATCGCAATATGCGTTTGTGCACTGCGACGTTGCTGTCGCAGCCCTCATGGGCGTTTCCTCCCTAGACTCGGGCCGCCTCGCAAGGGCGGCTTCCTTTTTGCCGGCCGACTTCTAGATGAGAGTGGGTCACGCCAGTCCTGCCACTTGCTCGACTGGCGTCACCGGTGAGCGGGGACTCCGCTGGATGGAATGTCCTCAGCCCACTGTCTTGAGCAGCCCAGGCAAGGACTCGGCTGACCTGCACCGCCGACCATGATCCACCACGAGCTGTGGGGATGCCGCGATCGTTGAGCGCGCCCGCGATGGCCTGCAACGTCGTCACGCCACCGGCTTGGATATCTTCGATGATGGGGACCAGCTCGGCAGCATGTCGCTTGGCTCGCTCCTGGCGCACTTGGATGCTGGTCTCTCGGCCCTTGGCCGCAAACCGATCAATCCCGGTCTTCATGCTACCCACCGCACTAGGATCGCCTCTGCCTCCGCTGGATCGACCTTAATGCGGTAGACGGCCTGCCGCGACAGGCCGGTGTCCCTGGCGATGGCCGAGATGCTGACGCCCTGGCTCAGCATGGTCCGTACCGTGTCGAGTTGGCTGCGGCTGTGGGAAGGCTTTCTGCCTCTGTAGGCGTCTTCTTGAGCCTTTGCGTGGGCGATGCCGGCCCGCGGCGCCATGGCATGCGACCCCAGACGGGAAGCTTGAGCATGGAGCCGTGCGCGCCTGGGGCGTGGAGAAGCAAGGACACCCGGCCATCGGTGAGCCAAGCACTCAAGGGTGTCGAAGCGTGGTAGAACCTTCGCAATAACAGCGCCTGGGAGGAGCCCCCGTGTCAAATCCGCTGATCAGGAAACTCGAGCACGGCGCTCTCCTCACTGACGAGGACCGGGCTGTGCTGGAGGCGATCTCCCGTGTAAGTCGCCGCGTTCCAACGAACCACGACATCATTACCGAAGGTACAAGGCCGGCGGCCGTGAACCTCATCATGGGTGGTTTCGCATGCCGCTATAAACTTCTGCCCGACGGCCAGCGGCAGATAACGGCGTTTCTTGTCCCGGGCGATTTCTGCGATCTGCATGTCACCCTTCTTGGCGAGATGGACCATACGATCGGCACGGGCTGGGGTTGCGATATCGTCGAGATCCCAAGAGCCACCATTGACGAGCTCCTTCAGAACCACCCCCGCATCGCACGCGCCCTGCGGTGGTCGACCCTCGTCGATGAGGCCACCTTGCGCACATGGCTCGTCAGCATGGGGCAGCGTTCGGCCAGCAAGCAGCTGGCGCACTTGGTCTGCGAGTTGCTGCTGCGCCTCCAGACGGTCGGGTTAGCTGACGCGGACAGCTTCGATTTTCCGCTCTCGCAGGTCGATCTCGGCGATACGCTCGGCCTGTCCGTCGTCCACGTGAACCGCACATTGCAGGAACTGCGAGGGCTCAACCTTATTTCGTGGAAGCACAAGCGGGTCCATATTCCCGATGTAGAGCGGCTGAAATCATTCGCCGATTTTGAACCCAGATATCTGCATCTGGACGATTGTCGTGATCTCCCGGCCTGACAAGCCAGCGCCTCAGCCTTTCAGCACCAGCCCCGCGAACGACAGCGTGGCGGTATAGACGGGATAGCGTTCCTCGTCGGTGACGAGCACCGTGATCGCATGCCGGTCCCCATCCTGCGGCACCTGGTCGACAGCCATCCCGGGAAGCACCCGCTTTGCTTCGTGGCAAGCGGCTTCGACATCGGCGCACTCCACCCCCTCGGCATCGCGCGACCACTCCCCGTCATGGATGTCGAAGAAGAAGCGGGGCATGGCGGCATCCTCATGGCTGCCGAGCGGCAGTAGAAGGGTCTGTAAGCTGCCAAACCCCATCATGCTCTAACATACCGTCACATCACCGCATCCGGCATTTGCCTTTGCGGCGCGACCGAGCTTCCGGCGCGGGTTGCCCTGCACCGCGAATAGCTTGCAAGCGGTCCTGTTGCCCGTTGGAGGCTTTGCGGCAACAGGTCGCCGGAAACGCAGGAGCGAGACTTGTGGAGGTTGTATATCAACCGTAATCGACCGCCCGAAACGTTGCCGCGACACAGGCTGCCATGCTCTCGATCGATTTCCAGCCTATTGCCATTGATACGGGCAGCGCCGACCGGGAGGGCTGTCTTGTGCTCGTCAACAATCGCCTGGTTGCCGTGCTGGCGCGTCTCGACCCGCGCATGCACCTGGAGCTGGGATGCGGTGACCACTGGCATATCGAAGCCACCTTTTCCAATGCGGTGCAGCCGCCGAAGCACGGCACTTTCAGCGACCTGGAGCAGTGTCGGGCCTGGCTGGCGATGCGCTACGGTTGAAACGCGGCCGGCTGCTGTCCCTGTGCGGCCATCGCGGACATATCCATCTACATCGCTCCAAGAGCGTGGCCGTCCGGATCGGTGAGGTCGCGGGCTTACATGAAGCCGTAATCTTCCACCGTGGAGTGGCCCCCGGTCCGACCGGACACGAGGCGCAACCGTGAGGACCTAGGCGCAAGCCGAGAGTCTGGACTCTGAGCAATCCCGACGGCCGAGTCGATAAGGACTTGCGCTCAGATTGCCAGATACGGTCCCTGGAACAGGTCCCATGGCCTTGCGCCGGAAGAGGATGCGTCAGCGGCGGCGCTGATGCTCGTCGCAGTCATGTAGTATGTGGCAGCGCTGGCAGAACGCGGCCAGATTAGCGTCCTCTTCGCCGTTGAGGGAATTCGGGAAGCGAGTTCCGGTAGCTGCCATGTAGCTATGTGCGATCGGCGTCAGTCCTCCTCGGGATCCGCAGCCGCCTCGATCATCTGCAGGAAGTTGTGTCGCACCTTCGGGTCCCGGATCCGGCTGAAGGCACGCACGAGTGCCAGACATTCCTCTGCCGCCACCTGCCCAGGTTGTGTGTCTGTGGTGCCACTATCAATAGCCAACCGTGACGAGGCAGGCAGGCTACCATCGGGCAGGGAGTTAGGTGGAAGACCTAACGTTCTTGCCATTTTCAGTTGCATCCGCTCGGATGGACTCACTCGGCGAACGCTATCCGAGAAGTGTGCTGTCGCGACAGGCACCGCATTGGCTGCCATGCCTACCTGTTGGTCTTTGCAGGCACTGCCACTGCCAGCTTCGTGGGCGTCCGACGGCCCTGGCTTGTCTCTCATTTGTTAAATCCAATGCGGCGCTAATCCATTCAGGCGCTCATATGAGGCAAGTTGATGGCGACCAGTAACCAAGCTTGCACTATGGTACAGGCTTATTGAAAGACGGGGGATAGCCGAGCTAGGATCCAGCCATAGAAGAATAGGATCAGCTTGGAGGGGTTCATGGGCCGCGCTGCGTCGATTGCATACGATGCGCAAAAATTCCCAATGCCTGTATCTCTTGGCAATGAGGCAGGTGCTTGGGAATGGGATGTGGCGAACGACCGCTTGCGGGCAGACGAATACGTGCACCAGATCCTATGGGCCAGCACCCGGCAGCGCAGCGAGGGCGGCACGCTGGCCGAGTTCGCAGCCTGCATCCACCCTGACGATCGTGACGCCGTCATTAAGCGCATGAAGACCAACGCCTCTGAGGGCGCTGCCTTCATCGCCGAATTCCGTGTCTGCTCAGCCGAGGGCGATATGCGATGGGTTCTCGCACGCGGGCGCTACGAACTGGACGAGGCTGGCCGTCCGCTGCGCGGGCGCGGCATCCTCATCGACATCACGGGTGCGAGCCTCAGCGAGAACCAATACGGCCAGCGGATCGAGGAGCCGCAGGCCTGCCATCCCTTGGAGCGCGCCGCCGATCACTGCCTGTCAGCACGCGAGGCGATCTTGGAAGCGGACCAACCTTTCCTGCTGAAGCTAGCTGACATTCTGCTGCTGGAACTCGGGCGCTGCCTCGGTCGCCTGGTCAAAACAGAGCGCGATCGCCGCATGAACTGAGCCGGACTGCACCGTCTCTCACTATGGGGGGCGGCACGACACGGCTCACCTCGCCCATCCTGGCATGGTCCGGACCAGCAAGGTGTTGAGGATCACAGAGCCTCCAGCCTCTTGCGCGCCCGCTCAAGACTCGCCCAGATCCGCGGCGCCTTGCGTTCGAGGTCCGCTTGCCCAGTGCCGATACCCGCCGCTGGCCAGACGACGGCGCCACCGGACCGAAGATGATCCTCAAGACGGCGAAGCGGCCACTCGGCTGCAGTCAGAAACGCTTCCAGGTCCGCGTCGCTGTCGGCGAAGTAGGAGCCTCGCTGAAGTGTGGGCAACCTCTTGGTTGGAATACCAACGGCGTTGGGCTCGCCTCTCGACTCTCGGGCGTGGCCGCCGAGGCCTCGTTGCAAAAGATTGTCCCCGAACACCCAGAGGGTGTCTGGTTCGTTGCGGAGCATCTGGCGGGTGATGTGCTGTTCTCGCCGGATCGGCATTCCTTGTCCCCGACCTAGCGGGCCTGCGTTCGGGGAAGCTTTGCGGATCTCAGGGTTAAGCTCGACCTACCGGAACCGGTTGAGCGACGCGCCGGCGCACTCGCTCCGATTGGCGATCCGGCGTAAGCGCTCGGTGACGCTTC
>NZ_LABY01000137.1 GCF_001043975.1 Methylobacterium variabile | reverse complement strand
CGGCGCGCACCGGGCGGTGGTGCTGGCGGGCCTCGCGGCGCTCGTCCTCGCGCTCGTCGTGCTCGCCATCCTGGCGGCGCGGGGCTGACCGCGTGGCCGGCCGCTCTATCCCTGGCTCTTCGGAGGCACCTCACCCATGACCGGCCCCGCCTACCGCTTCGGCATCGAGGAGGAGTTCTTCCTGGCGGACGCCGCGACCCGCGGCACCCCGCAGCGCGGCGTGCGGGGCTTCCACGCGGCCGCGAAGGCGCTGCTGCCGGCGGCCGAGCGCGAGCTGCTGCAGAGCCAGATCGAGATCGCCACACCGCCCGCCACGGACCTCGCGGAGGCCCGTGCCGGCCTCGCGGCCCTGCGCCGGGGGCTCGCTGAGATCGGGCGGGCGCACGGGATCCTGGTCTTCGGCGCCGGCACTCATCCGGGCGCCGCCTGGGACGCGCAGGCCCCGACCGACGGGACGCGCTACCACGGCATCCTCGACGCGGTGCGGATGATCGGGCGCCGCACCCTCGTCAGCGGCATGCACGTCCACGTCGAGGTGGCGAGGCCCGACGACCGGGTCGACCTGATGAACCGGCTGCTGCCGTTCCTGCCGGCGCTCCTCGCGCTCTCGGTCTCCTCGCCGTTCTGGCAGGGGCGGGACACGGGCCTGTGCGGCTACCGGCTCAGCGTCTTCGGCGAGATGCCGCGCACCGGCCTGCCCGACCTCTTCGCGAGCCAGGCGGAGTTCGAGCGCTACGTCGCGGTGATGACGCGGGCCGGGGCGATCGAGGATGCGAGCTTCCTGTGGTGGCACCTGCGGCCCTCGATCCGCTACCCGACGCTCGAGCTGCGCATCGCCGACAGCTGCACCCGGGTCGACGACGCGGTGGCGATCGCCGGCCTCTATCGCTGCCTCGTGCGCGCCGCCGAGCGCCGGCCGGAGCTGAACGCGGGCCTCGACGGGGTGGCCCGTGCGGTCATCCGCGAGAACCTGTGGCGGGCCCAGCGCGACGGGATCCGCGCCGCGCTGATCGACGCCGAGGCCGGCCGGGCGGTGCCGTTCGGCGAGGCCCTCGAGGCCGTGCTGGCGCTGGTGGCCGAGGACGCCGCGGCCCTGGGCTGCGGGCAAGCCCTCGACGAGGCCCGCCGCATCGCCCGCGACGGCACCAGCGCCGATCACCAGCGCGCCGCCCACGCGGCGGCGCGGGGCGACGGCGGGGACGCGGCGGACGAGGCCGGCATCGTCGCGGTGGTGGACGCGCTCGCCCGCGAGACGGAGGGGCGGGACCGGCCGGCGTGAGAGGTGCGGGGCAGGGCGCTCAGGCGCGGTGCGACCCGACGAAATCGACGAAGGCCCGGAGCGGCGCCGGCAGGTAGCGCCGGCCCGGATAGTACAGGAACGGCCCCGGGAACCGCGGCCACCACGGCTCGAGGACCGGCTCCAGGGCGCCACTGTCGAGGTGCGGGCGCAGCCAGTCCTCGAACAGGCTGACGATGCCGGTGCCCGCGAGCGCCGCCTCGACCGCGAGGTCGGTGGCGGTGCCGACCCGCACGGTGAGCGGGCCGCCCGGCTCGACCCGCACGGTCTCGCCGTCGCGCTCGAACTCCCACTCCGTCATCGCGCCGCTGGCGAAGCGGCCGCGCAGGCAGGCGTGGTCGAGGAGGTCGCGCGGGTGCTGCGGGCGCCCGCGCCGGTCGAGATAGGCCGGCGCCGCGGCGGTGGCGTAGCGCTGCTCGCGCGGGCCGATCGGCACCGCGATCATGTCGGGCTCCAGCCGCTCCTCGTAGCGGATGCCGGCATCGCAGCCCGCCGCCAGCACGTCGACGAACCCGTCCTCGGCGACCACGTCGAGGTGGATGTCCGGATAGGCGGCGAGGAAGGGCGGGACGATTCGAGGCAGCACCAGGCGCGCCGCGCTCACCGGCACGTTGAGCCGCAACCGGCCGGCCGGCCGGTCGCGAAAGCCGTTCACCACGTCGAGGGCAGCCGCGACCTCGTCGAGCGCGGGCTTGAGCCGCTCGAGAAGGCGTGCTCCGGCCTCGGTCGGCGCGACGCTGCGCGTCGTCCGGTTGAGGAGGCGGACGCCGAACCCCGCCTCCAGCCGCCGCACCGCCTCGCTCAAGGACGACGCGCTGGTGCCGCTGGTGCGGGCCCCCTCGCGAAAGCCGCCCGCCTCGGCCACCGCCACGAAGGCGGCGAGGTCGCCCAGATCCGCCGCCATTGTTCGCCGTTCCGCACACCCTGTCCAGATTGCACCGGCTTATCACACGCGGAGCCGGCGGCTAGATCCGGGGCATCCATCGAGGAGACGGATCATGAGCGAGATCGGAACGGCGGGAACCTGGACCCTCGGCGGCCGGAGCGTGGGGCGCCTGGGCTACGGCGCGATGCAGCTCGCCGGCCCGGGGGTGTACGGGCCGCCGAAGGACCGGGCGGAGGCCGTCGCCGTGCTGCGCGAGGCGGTCGCGCGCGGGGTGAACCACATCGACACCAGCGACTTCTACGGCCCCCATGTCACCAACCAGATCATCCGCGAGGCGCTGCACCCGTACCCGGACGACCTCGTGATCGTCACCAAGGTCGGCGCCAGGCGCGGCACGGACGCGTCGTGGATCCCGGCCTTCTCCGCCGGGGAGCTAGAGGCGGCGGTGCACGACAACCTGCGCAACCTCGGGCGGGACGTGCTCGACGTCGTCAACCTGCGGGCGATGTTCAGCGTGCACGGGCCGGCCGAGGGCTCGATCGCGGCGCCGCTGTCCGTGCTGGCCGACTTCCAGCGCCAGGGGCTGATCCGCCACATCGGGCTCAGCAACGTGACCGCCGCGCAGGTCGCGGAGGGACGGTCGATCGCCGAGATCGTCTGCGTCCAGAACCACTACAACCTCGTCCACCGTGCCGACGACGCGCTCATCGACGACCTCGCGGCGGCCGGCACCGCCTACGTGCCGTTCTTCCCGCTGGGCGGCTTCAGCCCGATCCAGTCGCAGGGCCTGTCGGAGGTCGCCCAGAAGCTGGGGGCGACGCCGATGCAGGTGGCGCTGGCCTGGCTCCTGCGCCGGTCGCCCAACCTCCTGCTGATCCCCGGCACGTCCTCGCGGGGGCACCTGCGCGAGAACCTAGCCGCCGCGGATCTGGCGCTGCCGGACGACGCGATGCGGGCGCTCGACGGCCTCGGCGGCGCGTAGGCGGGGCGACGGGGCCGGCGCCCGGCTCGTCCCGGGACGATGCCGTGGCTGCCCTGGCATTCGCCCCAGGCGGTCGAGGACCCGACGACCGCGCCCAGACCGAGACTTGGGGCGGCAGTCGCGATCCGCGACTTAATCCAGGAACAATCGCGATTTATTCGTGATCCTCGGGGAGGAACAAGAGCCGTAGCACGGTCTTCCCTTGGGCGAGGACGGAGCGAGCCGAAGGCACGGTGACGCCCCGGACTGCAGCACCCCGCCATCTCGTGACGGAGCAGCCCTTGACCATCTCGAGCCGCCAGGAAGCCCGCCTGCTGACCGCCGACGAGGCCGAGCTCGTCGGCCAGTCGCATCATCCCCGGATCCAGGGCGTCGCCGACCGGGACCTCGACGACCTGATCCACCGCCTGCGCGAGCGCCGGGACCGGGCCCGCAGCATCGCGCACCGCCAGCGCCGCGAGATCCGCGGCCGGGCCGCGCCCTCGGGGGCGCGGCCCGCGGCTGACGACACCGGCTCGCGGCAGAAGGCGGCCTTGCTCGGCTCGGCGGTCAAGCGCGCCAACAAGGAGCGGGAGCGCCGCCGCGCCGCCGAGGCCCGCGACACGCTCGTCTCGCATGCCCGGCGCGCCCTGGCGCTGCGCCGGAAGGCGGGCGACCCATCCGCCAGCCGGCCGGATTCGCGCACCGCGCACGAGGGCATGACCCCGATCCCGAACGAGAGCCTGGCTCCGTCGGGCGCCATCCAGCAGGAGGGCCAGGAGATCGCCATGCGCCGGGGTGGCGGGCCGCGGTGATCCTCTTCGCGCCGTGATCCTTGCGCCGGCACGGCCTTTCCGGGCTCCCGGAAGGACGTGATCCGCGTCAGGCCGGGCGATGCCGGAGCGGGCAGCCGCGCCACGTCCGCGCGACGCGCGAACCGGCATCGGCCTCGGGGCACCGGGCATGATCGATCCTGTCGGGCCCCGGATGACCCGCGCGACCTCAGCCGTCGAGGGCCTGGGCTGCGGCGGTCACGGTCCGCCGACCCGCTTGCAGCCCCTCGACCCATCGCGCTCGCTCATCAGGACCCGCCCCATGGCGATCTCCCGCGCGCTGCAAGCGGGGAGTGTGCCATGCCGACTTGGCCCAGGTGGGACATTCTCGCGCTACACCCCTAGCCGCGATTCGCATAAGGTATCTTATGGAACATAAGGACCGGTCCGGGGCGTCGAGGCGGGGCGCGATGGGCCCGCAGCGCTCCCGTTTTCCTTCTCGCCTGCGCGAATCGGATGCATGATGGTGGCATGTCCGAGCGTCCCGAACGAGCCGTCGGTTACGGAGCCGGCAGCCGTCGAGACGCTGAGGGATCTCCCATGATCTGGCGGTCGACGGACGACCCTCGCCAATGTGCCCGCGACCCCGCCGCGATGCCGGACGCGCCATGAGACTGCCATGACGAGCAACGCCGGGCGGAGCGCGCCCCCGCCGACCGCCAACCTCTTCGCCGGCCTGCCCGCCACGCCTCAGGCCGACGAGGTGGTCGACATCCTGGCGCAGGCCCCGCAGGCCCGCATCGAGCGGATCGTCTCGACCGGTCAGGCCAGCCGGCCGGGCTTCTGGTACGATCAGCCCTGGGACGAGTGGGTCGTGCTGCTCGCCGGCGCCGCGACCTTGCGCCTGGACGGCGAGTCGGAGGCGCGGCGGCTCGCGCCCGGCGACCACCTGCTGATCCCGGCGCATCTGCGCCACCGGGTCGAGTGGACGAGCCCCGACGAGGCGACGGTCTGGCTCGCGGTGCACCTCACACCTCCGGCAGCGACAGCGGCCGGCGCGTAGGGGCCGGCGCCCGGCGGCGCTCGCCGCGAACGGACGGAATCAGCCGTCGACCTCGACCGTGAGACCGTCATAGGCCGGCACCACCCCGGGCGGCAGGCGCCGGCTCAAGGCCTCGTAGTCGAGGTCGGTGTGGAGGTTGGTCAGGATGGCCCGGCGCGGGCTCACCTCCTCGATCAGCGCCAGGGCGTCCGACACCGAGAAGTGGGTGGGATGGGGTGAGTCGCGCAGGGCGTCGATGATCAGGAGGTCGAGGTTGCGCAAGGACGCCTTGGCGGCCTCCGGCATCACGCTGACGTCCGGGGCGTAGGCGGCGTCGGCGAAGCGGAAGCCGAGGGCCTGCTCGGGGCCGTGCTCCATCGCGAAGGCGGTGGCCGACACGGGGCCGCCCGGCCCCTCGACGGTCACGGGCGCGCCGGTCTCGAGGGCGTGCAGGTCGAGGATCGGCGGGTAGAGGCTGCCCGGGCGCGAGGTGAAGCAGTAGGCGAAGCGGCTCCGCAAAAGCTCGGAGGTCGGGGCGTCGGCGTGGACCGGGATGCGCCGGCGCATGTGGATCACCAGCGGGCGCACGTCGTCGATGCCGTGGGTGTGATCGGCGTGGGAATGGGTGAACAGGATCCCGTCGAGGCGCTTCACCTCGGCGTCGAGGAGCTGCTCGCGCAGGTCCGGCGAGGTGTCGACCAGGACGGCGGTCGCCTCTCCTTCAGCCTCCCGGCGCTCGACCAGCAGCGAGCAGCGCCGGCGCCGGTTCTTGCGGTCGGACGGATCGCAGGCGCCCCAGCCGTACCCGACCCGGGGCACGCCGCCCGAGGAGCCGCAGCCCAGGATGCGAAGGGTCAGGGTCGGCATGGATGAGGAACCCTCAGCGATGGACGGCGGCCTTGTCGAACAGGCGGTAGAAGTTGTCGGTGGTGAGCCGCGCGAGGTCGTCGGGCGAGAGGCCCACGGTCTCGGCCAGCACCCGGGCGGTGTCGGCGACGAAGGCCGGCTCGTTCGGGCGGCCCCGGTGCGGCACCGGCGTGAGGTAGGGCGCGTCGGTCTCGACCAGCAGGCGGTCGCGCGGCACAGAGGCCGCGATCGCCCGGATCTCGTCCGAGTTGCGGAACGTGACGATGCCAGAGAACGATACGAACAGGCCGAGCTCGACCCCGACCTCGGCGAGGCGCCGCCCCGACGAGAAGCAGTGCAGCACCGCGCGGAATGCGCCGCGCGCCATCTCCTCGGTCAGGATATTCGCCACGTCCTCGTCCGCCTCGCGGGCGTGGATGACGAGCGGCAGCCCGCTCTCCCGCGAAGCCGCGATGTGGGTGCGGAAGACCTTCTGCTGCACGTCCCGCGGCGCGTAGTCGTAGTGGTAGTCGAGCCCCGCCTCGCCGATGCCGACGCAGCGCGGGTGGCGCGACAGGGCGACGATCTCGTCGGCCGGCACGTCCGGCTCCTCGCCCGCCTGGTGCGGGTGGGTGCCGACGGTGAACAGAACCTCCGGGTGAGCCTCGCTCAAGGCCCGGTAGGTCTCGAACCGGCGCACCCGGGTCGAGATCGTCACCATGCGGTCGATCCCGGCCGCCTTCGCCCGGGCCAGCACCTCGGGCAGGCGCTCGGCGAGGCCGGGCGAGTCGAGGTGGCAGTGGCTGTCGACCAGCATCAGGCGTCCGGCTCCACGTAGCGCGGGAAGATCGGGCTCGGCGCCGGCAGGCCTGAGCCGGGCACGAGCCGCCGGCCCGGACCGACATCGGCGAGGGTCCGGGCCTCGACCGGGACCGCCAGCAGGTCAAGGAGCCGGGCCGCGGCGGTCGGGATGAACGGCTGGACCAGGATGCCGACCGCCCGCAGCACCTCGGCGGTCGTGTACAGAACCGCCTCCATCCGGGCCGGGTCGGTCTTGCGCAGGGTCCAGGGCTCCTGGCCGGCGAAGTAGCGGTTGGCCTCCGCCACCACGGCCCAGATCTCGGCCAGCACCGCGTGCAGGGCGAGGTCCTGCATCAGCGCCCTCGCCTTCTCGGGCAGCGCGTCGGCGAGCGCGAGGAGCGCCCGGTCGGCGGCGGACGGCTCGCCGGACGGTGTCGAGGAGGACTTGGGAACCTGGCCGCCGCAATTGCGGGCGATCATGGTCAGCGAGCGCTGGGCGAGGTTGCCGAGGTCGTTGGCGAGGTCGGCGTTGAGCCGGTTGACGATCGCCTCGTGCGAGTAGCTGCCGTCCTGACCGAACGGCACCTCGCGCAGCACGAAGTAGCGTAAGGGATCGACGCCGTAGGTGTCGGCGAGGCCCACCGGGTCGACGACGTTGCCGACCGACTTCGACATCTTCTCGCCCTTGTTGAGCAGGAAGCCGTGGCCGAAGACGCGCCTCGGGACCGGCAGCCCGGCCGACATCAGGAAGGCCGGCCAGTACACCGCGTGGAAGCGGATGATGTCCTTGCCGATGACGTGGAGATCCGCCGGCCAATGGCGCCAGCGCGGGTCGGCCTCGTCCGGAAAGCCGCAGGACGTGATGTAGTTCGTCAGCGCGTCGACCCAGACGTACATCACGTGGGCCGGGTTGCCCGGCACCGGCACGCCCCAGTCGAAGGTGGTGCGGCTGACCGACAGGTCCTGCAGGCCGGAGCGCACGAAGCTCACCACCTCGTTGCGGCGGGTGTCGGGGCCGATGAAGTCCGGATGGGCCTCGTAATGGGCGAGCAGGCGCTCGGCATAGGCCGAGAGCCGGAAGAAGTAGCTCTCCTCCTCGACCCACTCGACGGGCGTGCCGGTCTTCTCCGCCCGGCGGCTGCCGTCGGGGGCGGTGACGAGCTCGGCCTCGTCGTAATAGGCCTCGTCGCGCACCGAGTACCAGCCGGCATACTTGGCGAGATAGATGTCGCCGTTCTCCTCCATCCGGCGCCACAGCGCCTGCGACGAGGCGATGTGGTCGGCGTCGGTGGTGCGGATGAAGCGGTCGAATGAGCAGTCGAGCCGCTCGGCCATGGCGCGGAAGCGCGGCGCCATGTCGTCGACGAAGGCGCGCGGGCTGATCCCGGCCTTGGCGGCGGTCTGCTGGATCTTGAGGCCGTGCTCGTCGGTGCCGGTGGTGAAGAACACGTCGTAGCCGTCGAGGCGCTTGAAGCGCGCGATGGCGTCGGCGGCGATCACCTCGTAGGCGTGCCCGATATGCGGCACCCCGTTGGGGTACGAGATGGCGGTGGTGATGTAGAACGGCTCGCCCGCCACGACAGGTTTCCCGCAAGAAGGAGGCTTCGGATCGGTCGGGACGCCCAGGGGGTGCCCGTCCGAGCCTTAGAGCAAATTCAGGCTGCGGTGCCCACCCCTGCGCGCCAAGTTCCTCCGCCGCTCAGGCCCCCACCGCCCACTGGCAGGGCTCGTCGGTCTTGGCCTCGCGGTGGCGCGCCGCCCGGTCGAGGCGCACCGCGTGGTTGATGATCGCCATGTGGGTGAAGCCCTGCGGGACGTTGCCGCGCTGCTCGCCGGTGGCGGCGTCGATCTCCTCGGCGAACAGCCCGAGGTCGTTGCCTCGCGCCAGAAGGCGGGCGAAGAGCGGCTCGGCCTCCTGCGTGCGCCCGGCGAGCGCCAGGCAGCCGACGCGCCAGAACGCGCAGGCCGCGAAGGTCGCCTCCGGGTGCTCGAAGCCGTCGCCGTTGCGGTAGCGGTACAGCAGGTCGCCGTCGCCGAGCCCGGCACTCACCGCGTCGAGGGTCGCGGCGACCCGGGGCGAGTGGGCGTCGAAGGCGCCGAACAGCACCGTGCGCAGGACCGCGGCGTCGAGGTCGTCCGAGCCGTAAGCTTGGGTGTAGGCCCCGACCCGCTCGCTCCAGCCCTTCTCGTGGTACTCGGCCCGGATCTCGGCGGCGATCCGGCGCCATTCCTCGACCCGCTCCGGGCTCGCCACGTCCACGGCCTGCGCGATCTGGACCGCCCGGTCGAGGGCGACCCAGAGCATGCCCTTGGTGTGCAGGATCTGGCGCGTCTCGTCGCGCAGCTCCCAGATGCCGTGGTCGGACTCGTGGCGGCAGCGGATGACGTGGTCGGTGAGGTGCCCCAGCGCCTCGGCCAAGTGGTCGTTGACCTTGACCGGCGGGTCGTAGTCGACGGCGTCGAGGAAGGCGTGGAGCGCCACCAGGAACTCGCCGTAGATGTCGTACTGGTGCTGGTCGGAGGCCGCGTTGCCGATCCGCACCGGCGAGACCCCGCGCCAGCCGCGCAGGTGATCGAGGATCTCCTCCTCCGGCACGCGGCCGTTGATGCCGTACATGAGCTTCAGGTCGCGGCCGCGGGTCTGGTCGGCGTCGCGCAGGAAGCGCAGGAACTCCGCTGCCTCGCGGACGTAGCCGAGGTTGACGAAGGCCGTGACGGTGAAGCTCGCGTCCCGCATCCAGACGTAGCGGTAGTCGAAGTTGCGGGTGCCCGGCACCGCCTCCGGCAGGCTGGTGGTGGCGGCCGCGATGATCCCGCCCGAGGGCGCGTGGGTCAGGAGCTTCAGCACCAGGGCACTGCGCAGCACCATCTCCCGGTGGGGCCCGGCATAGGTGCAGCGCCCGGACCACTCCTCCCAGTAGGCCTGCGTCGCCGCGAGGCTCGCCGCGGCGTTCGACAGGTCGCCGTCGTCGTCCTCCCGGTGGGCGAGGACCAGGGACGCCCCCTCCCCGGCCCGCAGGGAGAACGCCGCCTCGACCCGGTCGCCGGTGATCGCGAGCGGCAGCGAGGCCGCAACCCGCACCCCCTCCGGACTGCCCGCTCCGGCCCTGCTCCGGCGCCGGCACAGCACCGTCCCGTCCTCCCGCGCCTCGAGGGCGGCCGCGTCCCGGGCGTAGTCGAAGGTCGGGCGCACCCGGAAGCGGCCTGCGACCTCGCCCGCCTCGCAGGCGACGAGGCGCACGATCCGGCCGTGCGGGGCGCCGTCCGGTCCCTCGTCCGGCACCTCGTCCAGCGGGTGCAGCGGCATGAAGTCGGTGAGGCGCAGGGTGCCGGTCGCGGTGACGAAGGTGGTCTCCAGGATGGTGGTGCCGGGCCGGTAGCAGCGGCGCATCTCGCGCAAGGACTCGAGGACGAGGTCGCAGGCGCCGCCCCGGTCCTCGTCGAGGAGGCGCAGGAACACGGCCGGGCTGTCGTGGCAGGGCCAGCACAGCCAGTCGATCGATCCGTCGCGGGCGACGAGCGCCGTCGTGCAGGTATCGCCGATGATGGCGTAGTCCTCGATCGGCCGGTCCGTCACGTCGCCTCGCTTACCAACACAAGTTAAAAGCGCGGGAGTAACGTACCGTCGCGAGGCCCAGTTTCGGGGCGCGACGGTTTGCACCGCATCACGGGAACGGAACGCGTCAGGCCGCCGAAACGCGGCCGACGAAGTCGTGCACGGTCCGGCGCAGGCGGGCCGTCTCGGCGTGCACCGCCGCCGCAGCCTGCCCGACCCCGGCAATCGCCGCCACGGTCCCGCGCAGGCCCTCCGCCGTCCCGTCGATGCTCCGGTCGGTCTCGGCGGTGAGGCCGGCGGCGGCCTCGGCGCTCCGGCCGATCTCGTCCGCAACGCGGCGCTGCTCCGCGACGGCGCGAGCGGTCTCGCCGGCGATCGCCTCGATCGCGTCGACGGCGCCGCCGATGCCGCGGATCACCGCGACGGCGCCCTCGGTGGCGGACTGGATGCCGGCGACCTGACGGGCGATCTCCTCGGTCGCCCTCGCGGTCTGCCCGGCGAGCTCCTTGACCTCGGCCGCCACCACCGCGAAGCCGCGACCGGCGGCACCCGCCCGGGCCGCCTCGATCGTGGCGTTGAGCGCCAGAAGGTTGGTCTGGCTGGCGATCGAGGAGATCAGCGCCACCACGTCGCCGATGCGCTGCGCCGCCTGGGCGAGGCCCGCGACGCTGCCGTCCGCAGCACCCACCTGGGCGTTCGCCTGGGCCACCCGCTGCACCGTCTCGTCGCTGTGCCGGCCCACCGCCGTCACCGCCTGGGTCAGCGCCGCGGTCGCCTGCGCCACGCCCTCGACGTGGGTCCGGGTCCGCTCGGAGGTGCCGGCGGCGCCCACCGCCTCCTGCTCGATCTCCCGGGTCACGGCGCCGAGCCGGTCGGCCGAACCCGCCATGGTGGCGACGGTGGCGTCGACCTGGTCCAGGGCCGCGCGCACCGCCTCCTCGAAGGCCCGGATCTGCGCCTCGACCCGCCGCCCGCGCTCCAGGAGCAGGTCCTGCTCGGCGTTGGAGGCGGCGAGCGACGCCCGCTCGACCATGCCGTCGCGAAAGCCCGCGACGGCCCGGGCCACGGCCCCGACCTCGTCGCGGCGCTCCAGCCCGACGAACTGCACCGAGATGTCGCCGGCCGCCAGCCGGCTGGCATCGGCCACGAGGCGGACGAGGGGGCGCGAGACGCTGCGGGCGATCAGGACCGCCGCCAGGATGCCGCCGGCCGCCAGGACGCCGCCGGCCGCCAGCACGAGGGCGAGCTCCCGCTCGAGGTCCGCCCGGGTCGCGGCGGCCCGCACCTCCGCGTCGCGGTGGACGGCGTTGCGCACCACGTCGAGGCTCTGCCGCAGGGCGATGCTGCGCCGGCTCATCGCCTCCTGGGTCGGCACCTCCCGGGCCTTGCGCAGGCCGAGAAGAATCTCGGCATCGCCCTGCCAGCGCGCCGTCTCGGCCCGGGCGTCGCGCACGAGGCCGCCGACCTCCTCGGACTGCGCCGCGGCGGCGAGACGATCGAGGGCGGCCGCGAGGCCGGCGGTCTCCCCCCGGAAGCCGGTCTCGACCGCCCCCTGGTCGAGGAAGTCGGTCATCGCGAGGACGCGGGCGAGGATCCGCTCGGCCCGCCCGAAGCGCTCGCGCGCCTCCTCGCCGGCGATGCCGGACGCGAGGCTGAGGCTCGAGACGGTGCCGAGGCGGCCGACAGCGGCGATGCCCTGCCAGCCGACGAGAGCTGCGAGAACGCCCCCGGCGACGAGGAAGCCGATGAGCGGCAGGAGGAGCTTGGTTCTGATCGACATGAACGCGTCCGTGGGAGAGGGGCCGCGGCGGCGGCATCAGGGCGACCGAACGGGGACGGAGGGAGGAAGCGCCGGCGCGATCCTCCCTCGACGTCGCCGCAGCGGCCGTCGATCTTGCGACGAGAACCTGCAGCAAGACGGACGCTTGAGCGGACGAAGCGTTGGCCTGCCGATACAGGTCTGCTGAGTGTCTCTCACAAAACTTCCGACCGTCGTCGTGGCATGCTGTGGCAGCGGCAGTCTTGTGAGGTGCACTTAGTTCGGCAGGTTGGGCAGGGCCGTCTCGGTCTGCTCGGCGGTCAGCGAGCGCAGGAAGGCGACGAGGTCCTCCCGCTCGCTCCGGCTCAGGTCGAGGCGCCGCATCAGGGGTGATTTCGACGGCCGGTCGAGACCGCCGCCCTCGTAGAAGGCCAGGATGGCGTCGAGATCGGCGAACTGGCCGGCATGCCCGAAGGGCGCCCGGTAGGTGAGGTTGCGCAGGCCCGGGGTCTTGAAGGCGTGGCGCGCCATCGGGTTGTCCGGCTCGATCTGCGCACGCCCGATGTCCTTCGTCGGGATGCCGAGATCGTGGAACTTGTTGTCGGTGAAGTTCCAGCCGGTGTGGCAGGCGGCGCACCCGGCCTTGCCGTTGAACAGCGCGAAGCCGCGCTTGGCCGCCGGCGTGATCGCCTCCTCGTTGCCCTCGATCCAGCGGTCGAACGGCGCCCAGCCCGCCACCACCGTGCGCTCGTAGGTCGCGACCGCGGTCAGCAGGGTTTCCCGGCTCACGCCGGAATCGGGAAAAAGGCGGCGGAACTGCGTCGCGTAGTCCGGGATGGCCTTCAGCCGGCCGACGATCTCCGGGAACTTGCCGTTCATCTCGACGGCAGCGGTGATCGGGCCCTGCGCCTGCGCCTCGAGGCTCTGCGCGCGGCCGTCCCAGAACAGCACCGGCATCCAGGCGGCGTTGAGGATGGTCGGCGCCTTGCGCCCCAGCGGCGTGTTGGTCGCCCCGATGGCGCCCGGCACCGGCACCTCGTAGCCGAAGGACGGGTTGTGGCAGCTCGCGCAGCTCAGGTTCTGCATCCCGCTCAGGCGCGGATCGAAGAACAGCATCTTGCCCAGGGTCGCGACCTGCGGCGAGTACGGGGCGCTCTCGGGGAACGGGATGCTGGCCGGGCGCCGGTAGAGCGCCTTGAGCGCGGAGATGTCGGCCTGCGCCGATGCGGCGGACACGCCGATCAGAGCGGCGACGAAGGTGAAGATCCTGAGCTTCATCATGATCCGGAGAGCTTGCCCTTGCGACGTCGGCCAGGCCTCCCCGATGATTGGAGCATGACTTTTAAGTTACACTTAAAATCTTCTGCTTCCCTGCGTCATCGACTGACATGCCTCAGGACATCCCTTCCGTGACCCTGCGCGATGGCCCCTTCCGCCGGGGGCGCGAGCCCGCGTCGGCCCGGCCGGCGTCCCCGGGGGCCATCGGGGCGGTCAGTCGAGCCAGGTGCAGGCGACGGCCAGGGACGCGATGGCGAGGACGGCCCGGTATTGGTCGCGGATGGTGACGAACAGGTGCAGCCGGTCCTGGCGGCGGGCCTCGTCGCGGGCGATGTCGGCCAGGATCCGCATGGCATGGGCCCGGGCGGCGTCGCGGCTCGGCCACTCGCTGCCCTCTTCGTCCTGGTGTGACAGATCGTGGTCGTTGATGTCGAAGAAGAAGCGCGGCACGGGTCGCCCCACTGTGATGAGATGGGCCTCCGGACCGAATGTCCGGAGACGCGCCGACCGCTCCTGCCGACGGAGCCGCCATCGGGTTCTCTAGGACGCAGCGGCATATGCTGCCCTCGCAAATGTTTATTGTTCGCTCGTTTTTGCTCCGAACCAAACAAGCATGGAAATTACCAGATTACCCCCGTTCCTTGATGGATCGGCCGCCGAGCCGCGCTCTGGTGCGACGAGTTCCGCGAGGCTGGTCCGGCGGGGCGCGATCCGATCGCACTGCTGGCTTTCTCCCGGCCCCCGACATGCTGTAGGATTCCCTTCCGCTGACGCGGACGCCGCTCTCCGCCCGGGCCGGGGCGGCCGCGCGACCATCGACGCCGGGACGGCGCCCGCACGGCCCGGGCAGCCCCGGAGGAGGGACGGCGCCCTGCGGCTCTCGCTCTACACCGACCTGTCGCTGCGCCTGCTGCTCCATCTCGGAGCGATGGAGGGCGGGGCCTGGACCACGACGCCCGCTGTCGCCCGCACTTTCGGGGTCTCGCTGAACCACCTCCAGAAGGTCGCGCGCGGGCTCACCGGCGCGGGCTACATCGAGGCCCGGCAGGGCCGCGCCGGCGGCGTGCGCCTGGCGCGGCCGGCGCAGGACGTGCGGCTCGGCGCCGTGGTGGCGGAGCTCGAGGGGCTCGGTTGCCTCGTCGAGTGCGGGCGCGGCCCCTGCCCGCTCGCCGGGCGCTGCCTGCTGAAGCACGCCCTGGACGCGGCGGAGCGGAGCTTCGTGCGCGAGCTCGATCGCTACACCCTGGCGGACATTCTCGCCGGCCCCACCGGCGCGATCCTGCGGGCGCTGATCCGGAGCGACGCGGAGCGTGCGCAGGACGACCTAGCGGAACCGGGGCCCTGACCAGCCTCGCGGTGGCGGGGCGACGCCTCGCCCGCTCAGGCTCCGGTCGCAGAACCGGCGACCACTCCTGCGAGACCCGCTCGGGGGTCCTGGCGTCAGGCCGCCTCGCGGGCGGCCCGACGCTCGGCGGCGGCGGCCTGCCAGATCTCCCGGGCGGCGTCGGCGTTCATCGCCGCGATGCCGAGGCCGACCGCGAGGTCGGGCCAGGGAGACAGGGTGGCGGCGGTGACGAGCCCGGCCGCCACGATGGCGACGTTGGCGACCGCGTCGTTGCGGGCCGACAGGAAGGCCGCCCGGGTCAGGCTGCCGCGTCCGGCCCGGTGGCGGGCCAGCATCAGCGCGCAGGCGAGGTTGACCGCGAGCGCCCCCAGGCCCGTCAGGGTCAGCGGCACCGGGGCCGGGGCCGTGAAGGCGCCGAGCTTCTGCCAGGCGGTCCAGAGGGCGGCGAGCCCCGGCAGCAGCAGGATGCCGGCCATGACCGTGCCGAGCCGCGCCCGCGCCGCCGGCCGCCAGCCGAGGCCGGCGACGATCAGGAGGTTGAGCGCCGCATCCTCCAGGAAGTCGACGCTGTCGGCCACGAGGGCGACCGAGCCGATCGCCACGGCCACCGCCGCCTCGACGCCGAAATAGCCGAGATTGAGCAGGGCAACGCGCTGCACCGTGGTGCGCAGGGCGGGATCGGTGTCTGCGGACGTCACGGGGCGGGCCTCGCGGCGGGATACCGGGCGTCTATGCCCCGATCGGGCGCGGCGGGCCAGGGACGGCGGAGAATGTAAGCCCTTGCACCGCCCTGCCCCACCGGCTTGACTGTCCCTCGTCCGCCGGACGGCTTGGAAAAGCCGCAGGCGGGGAAAGCCGCCCGCGAAGGCGGCAGGGAGGACGACATGCAGGGATCATCACGGATGCCGCCCGGGCCGATGCCGCGCCGCCGCGTGCTGGGCGGGCTCGCCGGCCTCGGCGCGCTCGCGGCCGCCCCCGTGGGGGCGGCTCAAGCCCCCGCGGGAGGGGCCCAAGCTCCCGCCGGGGCGGCGCCGGGGGCCGGGGCGCGGCCGGCGCCGGGCCGGCTCCAGACCGAGGAGTTCCGGCTGCCGGGCGGCGAGGACGGCGTCACGATCTACGTGCGCAACAAGCGCCCGGCCGGCACGGAGCGGTTCACCGCCGACCGCATCCTGCTCTACGTCCACGGCGCGACCTACCCGGCCTCGACCGCCTTCGACCTGCCCCTCGGCGGCCTGTCGATGATGGACTACCTGGCGGGGCTGGGGTTCGACGTCTACCTCGTCGACCTGCCGGGCTACGGCCTCTCGGGCCGCCCCGCGGCGATGGGCCGCCCGGCCGCGGACGGCCAGCCCTTCATGCGCACGCGGGACGCCGCCGCGGTGGTCGGCCAGGTCGTCGACTTCATCCGCGCGCGGCGCGGGGTGGACCGGATCGACCTGATGGGCTGGTCCTGGGGCACCTCGACGATGGGCCTCTACGCCAGCACCCACAACGACCGGGTCAACCGCCTCGTCCTCTACGCGCCGCAATGGATCTCGCGCACGCCCTCGCTCATCGGCGCCAATGGCGGGCCCCTCGGGGCCTACCGGACCGTCAGCCGGGAGAGCGCGAAGGACCGCTGGCTCAAGGGCGTGCCGGACGACAAGCGGGCGGACCTGATCCCGCCGGGCTGGTTCGAGCAATGGGCGGACGCCACCTTCGCGACCGACGCCGCGGGGGCGGCGCAGTCGCCGCCGGTCCTGCGGGCGCCGAACGGGGTCGTCGCCGATGCGCAGGAGTACTGGCAGGCCGGCAAGGCGCTCTACGATCCCGGCGAGATCCGGGTGCCGACCCTGATCATCCACGCCGAGTGGGACGCCGACCTGCCGAGCTACCAGGCGCAGGAGTATTTCGCCCGGCTCACCCGCACGCCCTACAAGCGCTTCGTGGAACTCGGCGAAGGCACCCACACGGTGATGATGGAGAAGAACCGGATGCAGTTCTTCCGCGAGGTGGCGGCCTTCCTGACCGAGGACGACCCGCAGGCGCTGAACTGACGGAGCGCCGCCCCGGACCCCGGGGCGGCGCTCCCGCGGGCGGCCTTCGGGCCGCCCGGATCGCGGCCGTCAGGCCAGTGCGGCTTTCAGGCCGCCCGCACGGTGTCGAGGAAGCGGGCGACCTCGGCCGAGAGGTGCTCGGACTGGCGCGACAGCTCGCTCGCGGCGCCCAGCACCTGGTCCGCCGCCGCTCCGGTCTCGTCCGCCGCCCGCGCCACGCCCGCGATGCCCGTCGTGACCTCGCCGGTGCCGGCGGCGGCCTGGGAGACGTTGCGGACGATCTCCTGGGTGGCCGCCCCCTGCTCCTCCACCGCCGCCGCGATGCTCGTCGCCACGCCCGAGATCTCCTCGATCCGCGCCGTGATCCCGCTGATCGCGCCGACCGCCTGGCCGGTCGAGGCCTGGATCGCCGCGATCTGGCTCGTGATCTCCTCGGTCGCCTTCGCGGTCTGGCCGGCCAGCTCCTTCACTTCCGCCGCGACGACCGCGAAGCCGCGTCCCGCCGCTCCGGCGCGCGCCGCCTCGATCGTGGCGTTGAGCGCCAGCAGGTTGGTCTGGGCCGCGATCGACGAGATCAGCCCGACCACGTCGCCGATGCGGGCGGTGGCCTCGGTCAGCGCCCGCACCTGGGCGGCGCTCTCCCCGGCCTCCCGGACGGCGGCGCCGGCGAGGCGCGCCGAGCCGTCGACCTGGCGGCCGATCTCCTGGACGGACGCGCCCAGCTCCTCGGCGGCGGCGGCGACCGTGCCGACATTGGTGGCCGCCTGGGCGGCGGCGGCGGCGACGCCGCTCGACTGGCCGGCGGTCTCCTGCGCCGTCACGGTCATGGTCTGGGCGGTGGCCTGCAGCTCGGTGGCGGCCGCCGTGACGGCGCCGACGATGCCGCCGACCGCCCGCTCGAAGGCGTCCGCCATCTCGCGCATCGCCTGCCGGCGCTGCGCCTCGGCCCCGGCCCGGGCGAGCGCGGTCTCCTCCTCGAGCCGGCGGGTGCGGACGAGGTTGTCGCGGAAGACCGCGAGGGCACCGGCCATGTCGCCGAGCTCGTCCCGGCGCGCGGCGCCCGGGATGGCGATCTCGGCGTCGCCCTCGGCCAGGCGGCGCATCGCGCCGGTCATCCGGCCGATCGGCCGGATGACGCGCAGCAGGCAGAACAGCACCGCCCCGAGGGTGATCAGGACGGAGACGACGAACATCGCCAGGGTGGTGCGCGTGGCGCCCGCCCGCTCGGCCCGGGCAGCCTCGCCCGCCTCGGTGCCGGCGGCGGTGTTGATGCCGACGAGCTTGCCGGTGATGTCGATCACCCCCCGGTAGGTCGCGTTCATCGGGCCGCGAAAGAAAGTGTCGACCTCGGCCCGGCTCGGGAGCGCCTTGAGGCGGGCCCAGTCGGACCGGAACGCGGCGAGCTTCGCCGTCAGGGCGTCGAAGGTCTCCTGCTCCGCGGGAGAGCTGATCAGGGTCCGGTAGCGCCCCATCCGCTCGCCGAGCGCGGCGTCCATCTCGGCGAAGCTCTTGGTCGAGAGCTCCTTCTCGGCCTCGCCGTCGGCCGTGATGTAGCGGAACTGCCAGAGGCGGGCGCGTATCACCAGGGCGTTGATCGCGTGCGCCTCGTTGATCGAGGGCACCGCGTCGTCGGCGAGCTTGGCGATGCGGGTCTCGATCGAGTCGAGCTTCCATAGGGATACGCCGCCCTGCGCCAGGGTCAGCAGCAGGAGGATCCCGAACAAGCCGGTCAGGCTGCTCTTGAGGGACATACGCATGATGGAAGCTGCCAATGGTCGATCAGAATAAGACGTCTCTTGTTGCAACGACATCGCTAAAATTTTATTAATATACCTTGGCTGAGCAATGCGGAAGCGATCCGAATAAAATAAATTCTTCGCAATGATGAACCGCACGCAAGCGCCGAATCCGCCCCGCTTGACGTAGAGAAAAAACGACCCCCCGGGAGACATTCTCCCGCGTCTGCAGGGGCATTCCGCGCGACCGCAGGCGGCTCCCGGCGCCGCGGCGAGGCCGGGCGCGCGCCGCCCCCGACCTTTCGCCACTGGATTTCCGCCCCTGTCCCGTGCGACCCGGGGTGTCCGGCCCCTCGGCCGCGGCACAATGTTCAGGGGGAGCGACGCCAATGATGCCCGAACTGCGCGTGCTTTACTTCGAGGACCTGAGCGTCGGGATGTCCGAGACGCTGTCGAAGACCATCGCGGCCTCGGACGTGGTCGGCTTCGCGGAGATCACCGGCGACCGCAACCCGATCCACCTCTCGGAGCACTTCGCCGCCCGCACGCCCTTCGGCACCCGCATCGCCCACGGCCTCTACACCGCAGGGCTGATCTCGGCGGTGCTCGGCACCCGCCTTCCCGGCCCGGGGGCGATCTACATCAGCCAGAGCCTCAACTTCCGCGCACCGGTGCGCATCGGCGACACCGTGGACGTCACCGTCGAGGTGGCGGAGCTGGTGCCCGAGCGCCGCCGCGCCCGGCTGACCTGCACCTGCGCCGTCGGCGGCGAGACGGTGCTCGACGGCGAGGCCCTGGTGAAGGTGCCGACCAAGGCCGAGGCCGATCCCATCGCCGCCCGCAAGGGCTGACGACGCCCCCGAGCCGCGATGACACCAATCCCGATCGACGACCCCGCCGACCCGCGCCTCGCCCCCTACGCGCAGATGCGCGAGCGCGACCTCGTCGGGCGGGAGGGCCGCTTCGTCGCAGAGGGCGAGGTGGTGCTGCGCGTGCTGCTGTCGCCCCGGGCCCGGTTCCCGGTCGAGTCGGTGCTGCTCGCGCCCGAGCGCCTGCCCGGGCTGGCGCCGGCGCTGGCCGGCCTCGACGCCCCGGTCTACCTCGCCTCCAAGGCGGTGATGGGGGCGGTCGCGGGCTTCCCGATCCATCGCGGCGTCCTGGCGGTCGGCCTGCGCGGCCTCGATCCTCCGCCCGACGCCCTGGTGCCGGCCGGACCGGCCCTGCTGCTCGGCCTCGTGGGCCTGGCCAACCACGACAACGTCGGCGGCCTGTTCCGCAACGCCGCCGCCTTCGGGGCCGACGCGGTGCTCCTCGACGGCACGACCTGCGACCCGCTCTACCGCAAGGCGATCCGGGTCTCGGCCGGCGCGAGCCTCACCGTGCCCTTCGCCCGGCTGCCCGCCGGCGACGACCTGCTGGGCCTGTGCGAGCGCCAGGCGCTCACGCCGGTCGCCCTCTCGCCCCGGGGCGAGGACATCGGCACGCTCCCGCCCCTGCCCCGCGCCCTCCTGCTGCTGGGCACAGAGGGACCCGGCCTGCCCGAGGCGCTGATGGCGCGGGGCAGGGGCGGGAGCGTGCCGATGTCCTCGCCCCGGGGCGAGAGGGCGACCGGCGTGAGCGCCCGGCGCTCGCACAGGCCCAGCAGGGCGTCGCCGGCGGGCAGCCGGGCGAAAGGCACGGGGAGGCTCGCGCCGGCCGGGACCCGGGTCGCCCTGCGGTAGAGCGGGGGGCAGGGCGTGCG
>NZ_LABY01000136.1 GCF_001043975.1 Methylobacterium variabile | reverse complement strand
TCCGCCAGCGCCGCCTCGTCGTAGAGGTGCGGGCGCGGGTCGCCCGCGTGCTCGGCGAGCGCCTTGCGGGCCCAGTCCGGCACCGCGGCCTCGTAGCGGTCGTAGCCCGGGTTGGTGTGGACGTGGTTCATCGCCAGCTCGCGCCGGACGATCAGCTCCTCCAGGAAGGCGGCCCGGTCCTCCGGGCCGCCGGTCTTCGCCGCCTGCACCTTGAGGGCGGCGGCGACCGGCGAGATCTGGCCGAAATGCAGGTAGGGGCTCAGGTGCGAGGCCGCCCCGGCCTCCGGCCGGTTGCGCACCGTGCCGTACTCGGCAAAGGGCCCGGCGAGGTACGCGTCGAGGCGGCGATGGGCCTCGGCCTCGCCGCCGTGGAAGCGGCGCACCGGCTTCACGTCGCGGTCGAGGGTCATCGCGGCGAGCGCCGCGTCGGGATCGGACACGTCGAGGTCGCTCGCCAGGCCGAGATCCCCGGCCGGATGCTTCACGCGCCGCGCCCGCAGCGGAGCGAGGTAGGGCTCCCAGGCCCTGTGCAGCTTC
The DNA here is from genome assembly GCF_001043975.1 of Methylobacterium variabile. Taxonomy (GTDB): domain Bacteria; phylum Pseudomonadota; class Alphaproteobacteria; order Rhizobiales; family Beijerinckiaceae; genus Methylobacterium; species Methylobacterium variabile. The sequence continues at coordinate 22,732 of NZ_LABY01000136.1, read as the reverse complement.
GGCCGCAGGGTGCGGGCGGCGAATTCGTGCTTGGCCGAGACGACCTCGACCGGCACCACCACGTCGCCCTCGACCTGGACCAGGCGGCCGTCGAAATCCCGCTCGATCGCGGCGTACCAACTCTTCTGAACCGTCAGGTAGCCGCGGTCGAGGACCAGCATCGCGGCCTTGCGGCCCAGGGTCAGGGCGGCCTCGGCTGGGGTCGCCCGGCGCAGCACGAAGGCGATCCCGCGGCGCTCGAGCCCGGCCTTGGCGTCGCGCAAGCCCTGGAGCAGGAAGGCGTAGTGACGGGCATTGGCCTCGGGGAAGTGCTTGCCCCCGTCGAGGAGACCGAAGCCCGCCACTACCGGCAGGCCGAGGCGGTTTCCCTCCTCCACGGCGTATTCGAGGGCCGGGTTGTCGCGGCTGCGCATGCCCTGCTGCATCAGGTAGAGCACGTAGGCGCCGTCCCGCGGCGCCACGTCCTTCAGAACCCGGATCCGCCCCGCCTGAATCGCCATCCCGCGCCCCCGTCAGGCCCGCGAAACTAGGCCGTGACGGGCAGGGATCCAGCACGATAGGCAAGGCTTGCATCGAAAAGAGGCAGACCTGCCGCGAATACCGCCTTGCCATTCCGCGTTGCACACTTATGTTATTGCAATGCGGGAACGCGATGGCGTCGCGATCCCGTTGCCCTCCTTGGGCGTTTCCTCCCTAGACTTCGGGCCACTCGCGAGAGTGGCCTTTTTTCTTTGTCTCGTCTTGAGGGCGGAACGCGCCGGCCAGCCTCTCCTCCGTTCGATGGAGCTTATGGCCGCGCTCCGCGTTGCCGTCCTGCTCTGGCCCGCCTCGTGCATCGCGGGGCGATCGGAGCCGAGCGTGAGGGAGCGGTCGAGCGATGCGGCAATTTACCCTGCGGGTCGAGGAGAGCGGAGAGGGCCTCGTCTGCATCACCAGCCCGGAGATCAAGAGCCTGTTCGTGGCCGACGAGACCCTGGCGGGCGCCCTCGAGGCGGTGCCGAGCCTCGTGCGCGCGCTGATGCGCGAGGAGGGCCGCGGCGCCCTGCCGGGGGAGGATGCCGCCGAGTAGGCGGCGGCCAGGGCGCCCGCAGGGTCAGCCCCGGGCCCGGGCCCGGATCATGAAGTTGTCGTAGGTATACTCGGCGACCTGGAACCAGAGATATTCCTCGTTGCGAAACGTCTTCAGCGCGTCGTAGGCGCGCTTGAAGTCGGGGTTCTTGGCGCTGAGATCCGCGTAGATCTCGTTGGCCGCCTTGAGGGCGGCCTCCATCACCTCCTGCGGGAAGGGGCGGAGCTGCGCGCCGCCGCCGACCAGCCGGCGCAGGGCGGCGGGGTTGCGCGCGTCGTACTTGGCCTGCAGGTCTCCGTTGACGCTGGCCGCCGCGCCCTGCGCGATCGCCCGGTAGGCCTTCGGCAGCTCGGCCCATTTCTGGGCGTTGAACCAGAAGTGCAGCATCGCACCGCCCTCCCAGAAGCCCGGGTAGTAGTAGAACGGCGCCACCTTGTTGAGGCCGAGCTTCTCGTCGTCGTAGGGGCCGATCCACTCGGCGGCGTCGAGAGTCTTGCCCTCCAGCGCCGCGTAGAGGTCGGCGCCCGGCAGGGTCTGGGTCGCGACGCCGAGCTTGGCCAAGACTTGGGCGCCGAGGCCGGCGATGCGGAAGCGCAGGCCCTGGAGGTCGGCGACCGTCTTCACCTCGCGCCGGAACCAGCCGCCCATCTGGGTGCCGGTGTTGCCCCCCGGCAGGGCGTAGAGCCTGTTCTTGGAAAAAATCTCGTTGAACAGGTCGAGGGCGCCGCCCTGCAGCATCCAGGCGTTCTGCTGGCGGGCGTTGAGGCCGAAGGGCGCCGCCGTGGCGAGGGCGTAGGTCGGGTCGCGGCCGACCTCGTAATAGGCGGCCGAGTAGGCCATCTCGAGGCTGCCGGACCCGACCGCGTCGAGGAGCGCGGCGGACTCGCCCGCCGGCGCGGCCGTCACCTCGATCTGGAAGCGGTTGTCGGTCGCCTCGGCCACGAGGCGGGCGAACAGCTCGGCGGCGCCGTAGAGCGCGTCGAGGTTGCGCGGAAAGGCGGATTGCAGGCGCCAGCGCAGCTCGGGCGCGCCCTGCGCCACGGCCGGGGCCGCCAGGGCGGCGGTGCCGGCGAGGCCGACCCCGGCCGTCAGGATGTCGCGACGCTTCATGCTCTCCCCATCGGAGGATCGGTCTTGACCCGCGCCAGAGAGGTAGCGCGCTTTGCGCGAAAGCGCACCGGGGCGGACGCGGCGACGGCGCATTCCGCCGCCCGGGAAAGCCCTCGTGCGCGGTCCGGGCCCGTGCTAATCGGACCCGATCCCGCGGAGGCGTGCCGGAGCGCCCCCGCCGCCTTCCGGAGAGCGACCCGACCGTGAAGCCCGAACCGATCTCCCTGCACACGGTCTGCGGCCTCGAGGAACTGGGCCACCACTCGACCCGCGGCGTCACGCACGTCCTGTCGATCCTCGATCCGGCCTGGCCCGAGCCCGAGGCCTTCGGCACCTACGACGCGCACCACCGCACGACCCTGCGCTTCCACGACATCATCGATCCGATCGACGGCCAGGTGCTGCCCGAGCGCCGGGACGTGGAGGCGATCCTGCGCTTCGGCGAGGAGCTGGCGGCCGAGACGGCGCGGCGCAAGACGCACCTCCTGATCCACTGTCACGCCGGCATCTCGCGCTCGACTGCCGCGATGACGATGCTGCTCGGCCAGGCCCATCCGGACCTCGATGCCGAGTCGGTGATCCGCAAGGTCCATGCCTTGCGCGAGAAGGCCTGGCCCAACGCCCGCCTGATCGCCTTCGCGGACGACGCGCTGGGCTACGACGGCAGCCTCACCGAGGCGGTGCGCCGCCTGCACGCCGAGCAGCTCCGCGTGCGCCCGCACCTCGCCGAGCTGATGCGCGGCCTCGGCCGCGGGCGGGAGGTGGACGCGGCGCTGGGCTGACCCGGCGCGCTCGGCCAAGGAGCTGTCCCCGCAGGTGCGCCTGCTGCCCGGCGTGTGCATGCTGCTATGCTCGGCTGCGACTGCCGGTCGTGTCCATGCGCGCCAATCGACAACGCCGGGGCCGATCGGCTCTTTGGAGAGTGTGGCGTCATGCCTGGAGGCTGGAAGGTTGCCTGATGCGACGTGCTGCCATTCACGCCAGCACGGTGAATGATCGCTGCAGCCAGGCACGGCCGAGATGTGCCGGGTGGGCAGGTTCGAGGCGCGGCGGGGCCGATGATTCAACTTTCTGGCAAAGACGAGATGCCTGCTCAGACGAGCGCTGTAGCCCCGCCGTACCGAGTGCCCGGCAGCAGCAGGCGCATGCCATGGCGTTCCGACGCGGTGCGGATGGCCGCTTCCATTAGACCATCCTCCAGTCCTAGGGATTTCGAGAAGAACATCAGCGAGACACTGTCCGAACCGCTCGTATTCGCAAGACCGACCGCGGCCACTGCCCGCAGCAACGCGTGATCGCTGTCGACCACGCTGAGCAGGCCTTTCTTGCGAAGCAGATCGAGCGCGCCGGCGATGTGCGCCTCCTTGGTGTGGAGTGTCGCAAGCCTGGCGTAGATCTGGTCGCACAGCATCGTCCGGTTCTTCGTGACGATTGCTGTGGCCTCGCCGACGCTTCGCATCTGCTTCAACGCCTTCGCAAGGAGAGCGTGGATCGCCTCGTTGTTTTTTCGATTGAGGATGTGGCCTGTCAACTCGCTTGGTTCGAGGTCGCTCGTGTTGCCGTACGATGTGAGAAGATAAACCTCGCCGTCCGTCGCGGCGAGGCAGATCAGCAAGCAATTCAAGCGGGACGGCATGACGATGTACACCTCGCCTTCGAAGCGCCCATCCGGCATGGGCAGCTCGCCTCGCTCAAACGTCGCGTCAGCCGATTCAATGTGAAATTTGCCCTCTCGGCAGATGACGACGCTCTCAAGGCTGCCCAGCACGCAGTATTTCCGTTCGGCCTGCGTGGTCCATGCATGCTCTGCCAACTGGCCGAGTGGACCCGTATCCCGCACATCACGACTGATCAACCTGAAGATTGCCTCCGAGGCTCGATCGATTTCGACCTGACTCGAGCCGAGTGATGCATGCACGGGCGCCCCGGCCTCTACGGCTGCCATCCATTGGTCAACGATGGCCACCAGGTCCGGAGCGTTGATGAGGCAGGCGAAACGGTCGTACACGCGCTGACCGATCGTCCGGATGGGTCTTGAAGGATGATCTGCATCTTCACTGACGATCGCCATCGCCAGGACCGGATCGTCGTAGATCCAGCTGCGGAGAAATGCGAGGAAACCGTCCTTGTCGCCGAGTGCTGCGACGCGCGCGGCGAGTACGCTCCACAATGCTTTCACGGCCAGATATCCTGACAGATAGCCGTGTTCATACTCGTATGGCATCGCGTAGACGCCGGTCTTGCGCTTCAGAAAATCGGGTCGGAGCCTGGTGCCCTGCAAGAGAACCATGAGGCTCAGCTCGGCGGCTGTGTGAGAACCATGCTTGCCTTCGGGAATCGGCACCCCGAAGCAGATCATTGCTGCCATCGATGTCCGGGAGAGGATGCGTCCCCGCCCCGGCACGATGTCGAACTCGGCGAAAAGAGCCAGGCCCTCCGCCAGGGGGCGAAGCACGATTTCCGCCGCACGCGCACGAACCACGTCGCCCAGGATCTGAGGGCCGTGCGCCCCCGCGTCCACCAATGCACAGCGCTGCGCCCGCATCCGCACCATCGCGATCGCATTGCCGACGATCGAGTCGAAGCACCAGTGATGCGTGAACTCATGAAGGAATTGCGGCAGCGCCTCGTTGACTGTCTTGTTGCGGGCGCTGAGCCAATCAAGATATTCAATCGTGTTGAGGCGGGCGAAAAGCGCCGCATTGGTGATGGCGTCGGTAAAACTTTGGCCGCCGTCAGCCATCGGATGATCTCAAGCCGACGCCGTCCGGAACAGGAATTCTCAATGCGGCGATCTGCTTCAGCAGATCGGCCTTCGTGGCCTCCTCGGAGCTGGTATCGACGGCGAGTACATATTCAATTTCTTCACCGTTAGGCAATCTGTGCCTCAGATAGATATTCTGCGTGCTGCGCTTGCGCTCTTTGCTCAGGTAGATCGCCAGGGCATTCATTGTAATCTGGCCAAGGATCACTGCCGCGAGCAAGGTGTAGGGCTCGTTATACCTGTCCTCGCCATTGCGGCCATCGGACTGGACCTCCAGGTCTGAGTCCGGATCCGCACCGGCATCCCGCAGGGCGGTCGCGAGTTCGTCCGCCTCCAGGTGCGTCAGGCCTGGGACGACGATGATTGTCGCTGATGCGCTCATAGCTACCTCCGTGAGGCGCCTGCGTGATTGTGCGCTCAATCATGGTAACCCAAGTTTGCGTTTGATGCTACGCACCAGCCCTTTCTTGCCGGTGGCATGCGAATGTTCGGATCTTCAATTTCGTCTCACAAGCCTGTGATTGTCGAATGCAAAGTCAATGCAACGCGTGCAGCTCTGGCCTGACAATGTGAGCCGTCCGTCGGCAGGACGCACTCGGCGATCATGCCAACGGTTCAGGATGCTGCCGCATCGATTTCGATCTCGGGCTTGCCGCAAACGGACGGTGCGAGGGCCCGAGAATGGTCGCAAGCAACCCCACATGGTCGAGCTGATCGCGTTCTCGATCCTAAGCGAGCACGTAGCGCTCGATCGCCTCGGCGAACCCGTCCGCCTCGTTCGTCCCCGTGACCGCGCTCGCCGCGCGCTTCACCGCGTCGCTCGCGTTGCCCATCGCGATCGACAGGCCGGCGCGGGCGAACATCGCGGTATCGTTGGCCATGTCGCCCAGCGTCGCGACGTTCGCGAGCGGGACGCCCAGCTCATCGGCGATGCGCGCGACGAAGTGGCCCTTGTCGACGTGGGGCGGGGTAACGTCGAGGTAGTAGGCCTGCGAGCGGTGAACCGCGGCGCCCTCGCCGATCTCGGCGGCGAGGCGGGGTTCGAGGTCGGCGAGGCGGGCGTGGTCGCGGGAGACGCCGACGATCTTGGCGGCGCGGTCGAGATAGGGGGCGAGGTCGTCCACCCTCCGGGCGTCGGCCTGGAGGGTGCGGCGCTCGAGGTCGGTGTAGGGACCGTCGGGATCGGTGAGCAGCCACGCGCCGTCGGCGAAGACCCAGATGTCGACGCCCTCGCGGGCGAGCCGCGCCGCCGCGGCCCGGGCCGCCGCCTCGGGGATCAGGGTCTCGTCGATCACCGAGAGGTCGGGGGCAACGACGGTCGAGCCGTTGAAGGCGCCCATCGGCAGGCCGAGGCCGAGGGGTTCGACCAGGGAGCGCAGCCCGATCGGCGGGCGGCTCGACGCCACCGTGAAGGCGATCCCGCGGGTGCGCAGGGCGGCGACGGCCTGGATCGCCCGCGGCGTCAGCTGCTTGTCGCCGGTGACGAGGGTGCCGTCGACGTCGGTGACCACGAGGGCGATGCGCATGGGGATGCCTCCGGCAGGGGGAATCAGATCTCCCGATGCGTCGGCACCGGCTCGGGCGGCGCCTCCGGTCGCAGCGGGACCACGGCCGGGGCGAGCACCCGGTCGCGCAGGGCCTGTGGCCCGAGGGTCAGGGCGAAGTAGTCGTACTCGCCCGGCAGGTCGTTGGCCATCAGGAACTGGAAGTGCATCCGGAACGGCCTGAACGAGATCCGGCGGTAGACGACCGGGTCGATCAGCTCGCGGAAACGCGTCGAGCGGATCAGCGGATTGCGGACCGGGCCCTTCGGGACCTCGCCGAGGTCGTGGGCGGGGTTGAAGCCCGGGAAGTTCATCCAGTCCTGCGGCGCCTGGTAGTCGGCCCAGACCAGCCGGTCGCTCTCGACGAGGCTCATCACCTCGGCCCGCACCCGGCGGGCCCGCGGGTTGATGGTGACGAGGGGCAGCCCGGCGCCGAGGGTCAGGAGCGAGAGGCGCGGGCTCGCGGGCAAGTTCCGGGCGACGTCCCGGGCCAGCACCCGGGCGGCGACCTCGACGGCGGTGAGCGCCCCCGAGGAGTGGCCGACGATCAGCACCTCGTCGACGCCGCCCGCCCTCAGGCGGTCCGCGACGTGGTCGGCGAACAGGGCGAGGCGCGCCTCGTAGTCCGGGCGCCAGCCGTTGCTGTGCTGCCAGTTGAACACCCAGTCGTTGATGAGCTGGCGCAGGAAGATGCGGTCGAGGAGCGGGGTGGCGGCGAGCACGAGGCCGATGCCGGCGAGCGTCCCGATCCCGGCGGCAGCGAGGTCCGGCAGCACGCCGCCGAGGAGCCGGGCGACGCCCCAGCCGAGGAGCCCGGCGAGCGCCGCCAGGATCAGCGTCATGCCGAACGGGTACAGGATGACGTTGCCGTACTTCCAGTTCAGGCCGTAGAGCCGGAAGAGCTTTCCGGTCGCGACGCTGTGCAGGATGCCGGAGGTCAGGAGCGCCATCGAGACGATCAGCGGCCGGCGGAAATCCGCCCGCACTAGGTCGTCCCACAGCAGCACCTCGTAGGTGGTGTGAGTCTCAGTGCCGGCGCGCCCCGATTCCACGGTCCACGCCTGCACCAGGCCGTCGGGCCTGGTCTCGGCCCGAGAGATGGTCCGCCGGCCGAGGTCGAAGCGCTTGGCGTAACGGGCGAACTCGCGTGCGAAGAGGGCCCTGTAGCGCTTGCCCGCCTCCGGGTCGTAGCCCGGCAGGTAGACCACGTGGCGCCGTCGCACCGGCCCGGCGGGCGGCGCGGCCGGGTCGGGCGGCGTGAAGCCGATCTGTCTGGTCATTCTGCCCTGTCGTCCCCGGTGCGCCATCCTCGGGCCGCGATTTCGTAACCATTGTCGTGCTTGGACAGCGCCGACGGTGGTGGCCCGGCCCTGTGTCTAACGGGGAAGGCGACGCCAGGGGAGGGCTCCCGGAGGCACTGTGACACGCGGGCCACGGACAGGGCCGCCCGAGTCGGCTAGGAGCCACTCTCAAGCTAAGGACGAGCTATTCCCCGGATGCGCGCACTCCCGATCGCCCTCTGCACCGCCCTCGCGGTGTCGGGCTGCTCCAATTTCCTGCCCGCGTCCGGACCGACGGCGAGCGCGGTGGAGAAGGGCGCCGACGTGGCGACCGACCAGGGCCTGCTCGCCCGCTACGAGATCGTCGACGTCGACGCCGCCGTCGTGGAGGCCCTGCGCGGCCGCCCCCTCGACAGCCTGCTCGCCTCCTTCGGCGACCGCCGCCCCTCCGTCGAACCGGTGATCGGCGTCGGCGATTCCGTGGCGGTGACGATCTACGAGGCCAGCACGGGCGGGTTGTTCTCCGGCTCGCTGTCGGTCGACCGGTTCTCCTCCGGCTCCAAGTCGGCCACCATCCCGCCGCAGATCGTGACCCGCGACGGCGCCATCACGGTGCCCTATGCCGGCCGCATCCAGGTGGCGGGCAAGCGCGTCCAGGACGTCCAGGCCCAGATCGAGCAGGAGCTCGCCGGCAAGGCGATCGAGCCGCAGGTCATCGTCACGATCGTGCAGCCGACCAGCACCGCCGTGACGGTGACCGGCGAGGTGACGGCGGGCGCCCGCGTGCCGCTCTCCACCAAGGGCGACCGCCTGCTCGACGTGGTCGCCACTGCCGGCGGCGTGCGCGCCCCGGTGAGTGAGACCTTCGTGCGGCTCTCGCGCGGCTCGACCACCGCCACGGTGCCCCTCACGGCGGTCGTCTCCAACCCGCGCGAGAACATCTTCCTGCGCCCGGGCGACACCCTCACCCTGGTGCGCGATCCCCAGACCTTCCTGGCCGTCGGCGCGCTCGGCGCCCAGGCCGAGATCCCGTTCTCGGCCGAGGGCATCACGCTCGCCCAGGCGCTCGCCAAGGCCCGGGGCCTGTCGGACTTCCAGGCCGACCCGGCCGGCGTGTTCCTGTTCCGGTTCGAGCCGGCCTCGGTGGTGCGCCGCCTGCGCCCGGCGAGCCCGCTTCTCTCCTCGAACTTCGTGCCGGTGGTCTACCGGATCAACATGCGCGATCCCAACAGCCTGTTCGTCTCCCAGGCGTTCCGGATGCGCAACCGCGACCTCGTCTACGTCTCGAACGCCCCCTTCACCGAGGTCCAGAAGGTGCTCGGCGTGTTCTCGACCATCACGGCACCGGTCACGGCCGGCGCCTCGGTCTATTCCGGCGTGCGCTGACGGGCCGGCGGGGGCCGCCGCGGCGCCCCCCGCCCGCAGCTTTCAGGCCGTCACCACCCGCACCGGCGCGCCCCGGCGCCAGGCCGCGATGGCCTCGACGGTGTCCTCGTAGAACATCCGGAAGGTGCTCTGCGTGACGTAGCCGAGATGCGGCGTCAGCACGGCGTTCGGCAGCCCGCGCAGCGGGTGGTCGGCGGGCAGGGGCTCCCGATCGAACACGTCGAGCCCGGCCCGGATGCGGCCCTCGCGCAGAGCCGCGACCAGCGCCGCCTCGTCGATGAGGGGGCCGCGGGAGGTATTGATCAGGATCGCGCCCGGCCGCATCCGGGCGAGCTCCGCCGCCCCGACGATGCCGCGGGTCGAGGACGCCAGCACCATGTGCAGGCTGAGGACGTCGCTCTCCGAGAACAGCGCCTCGCGGCCGACCAGGGCCGCGCCGCCGGCCTCGGCCCGCTCATGCGTCAGGTTCGGGCTCCAGGCCACCGGCCGCATGCCGAGGGCCCGACCGACCGCTGCCACCCGGGCGCCGATGCGCCCGAGGCCGAGGATGCCGAGGGTGCGCCCCTCGAGGCCCTCGCCGAGCGTCTCCTGCCAGCGCCCTCCCGCCATGTTGGCGAATTCCCGCGGCAGGGAGCGGGCGCAGGCGAGCATCAGGGCGACGGCCAGCTCGGCGGTGGCGATGCCGCCCTCGCCGTTGCGGGTGTTGCACACCGTGACGCCGCGCGCCGCCAGAGCCGCGGTGTCAACGGACGGGTTGCGCCCGCCGGTGAACACCACGAGGCGCAGGGCGGGAAGCGCGGCGATCAGGTCCGCGTCGAGGGGCATGCGCTCGCGCATCAGGCAGAGCACGTCGTAGGGCGCGAGCCGCGCCGCCGCCTCGGCCCGCGGGATCGGCTCGTGCAGGAAGTCGACCGCGACTTCCGGCCCGAGGCTGCCCCACTCCGCCAGCCCGGCGGCCACGTCCTGGTAATCGTCGAGCACCGCGACCCGGATTTCGGCGGCCTGCGTCATCACCCTGTTCCTCCCCACGCCGTCCCCGCGAACGACCGCGTTCGCGGGGCGAGCGGATCGATGTCGGCGCTCGCGCCCCCGACCCGTCCACGGCACGAATCCGTCAATATCCGGCACCGGATGGGCGTTCCAGCCGGAGCGGCCGTGCTATGCTCGCCGCAGCACCCTGACGCGCCGCAGCCCCCTTGCGCCCCTGCGGGCTCACGCCCGATAGAGCGGGCGCTCTCGCGGGTCCGCACGGACAAGGGGCGGCGGCCGTGCTAAGCGGCCGGCACGGGCTGGACGGTTGGGTCCGGAGGACGGAGTGGTTCGAACCATGCGGGAGCGCCGAGGATGACGCGCAACGGGGCCATCGCCGCCCTGTGGCTGGCGATCGGAGCGCTGCTGTGCGGGGCGGGGACGGCCCGCGCCGACGTGACCATCGGGGTCGCGGTCCCGCGCACGGGGGCGGTCGCCGGCATCGGCGAGCAGGTGCTCCAGGGCGTGCAGGCCGCGGTGCGGGACGCCAACGCCCGCGGGGGGCTCGCCGGCGAGCCGATCGTCCTCGACGTGCAGGACGATGCTTGCGATCCGGGCCAGGCCATGGCGGTGGCCGAGCGCTTCGTGCGCGCCGGGATCCGGCTGGTGATCGGCCACGTCTGCTCCAGCGCGTCGCTCGCCGCCTCCGACGTCTACGCCGCTGCCGGCGCCGTGATGATCAGCCCGGCCTCCAACGCCGCGCGCCTGACCGACCGGGGCCTGCCCACGATCTTCCGGGTCTCGGGGCGAGAGGATGACCAGGGCCGGCTGTCGGCCACGATCCTGGCCGAGCGCTTCCGCGACAAGAAGATCGCGATCCTCTACGACGACACGCCTCTGTCGCGGAACCTCGCCGAGTCGACCAAGGCCAACCTGAACAAGATCGGCCAGAACGAGACCCTGTTCGCCGCGATCGTGCCGGGCCAGACCGATGACGCGGCCCTCATCAAGCGCCTGCAGGGGGCGGGGATCGAGGTGGTCTATTACGGCGGCCACTACCAGGAGATGGGCAAGCTGGTGCGCAAGGCGGCGGAAGCCGGCTACCGCCCGCAATGGTTCGGCACCTCCGGCATCGCCACCCGGGAGTTCGGCGTGCTCGCCGGCCCGGCGAGCGACGGCGTGCTGATGACCTTCAACCCTGACCTGCGCCGCAAGCCGGAAGCCGCGGCCGCCGTGAAGGCGCTCCAGGCCGACGGGATCGACCCCGCCGGCTTCACCCTCTACGGCTACGCCGCGCTCCAGGCGCTGGTCGAGGCCGGCAACTTCGCGAAGTCCGCCGAACCGAAGGCCATCGCCGAGACCCTGCACGCGGAGCGCTTCAACCTGGTGCTCGGCAATGTCGGCTTCGACCAGAAGGGCGACGTGACGGCGCCCGGCTACGTGCTCTACGTCTGGCGCGACGGCGCCTTCAGCTACGCGAATTGAACGACAGCGGCATCGTGCCCTCTGCCACCGTGAGGGTGCGCCCGCCGATCCAGTCCGCGCCGCCCGCCTCGTAATCGACGAAGACCCGGCCGCGGCGACCGAGCCGGGTTCCCTGCGCGGCGACGTAGGCCCCGGTCGCGCGCCCGGTCTCCCGCAGCCAGCCGGCGACGGCGGCGTTGAAGCTGCCCGTCACCGGATCCTCGACGAGCGCGCCCTGGCCGTCGCTGAACAGGGTGCGGATCTCCCACGCCACCTCGCCGCCGGGAGCGTGGGCGCCGACGAGGCCGATGTCGATCCGGCCCTCGTGGCGCCGGATCGGCTCGACGGCGAGCACCTCCTCGGCCGAGGCCAGCATCACCCCGACCCAGCCCGGGCCGTTGTCGGCCCAGCGCGCCTCGACGATCTGGTCCGGGTCGATCCGCAGCACCGTCACGATGTCTCGCAGGGTGGCCTCGTCCACCGGCCCGGCCCGCAGGAGCGGCGGCGCCGCGAAGGCGAGGCGGTCGGCCTCCTGCCGGATCGGCACCAGGCCGGCGCCGCATTCCTGCACGATGCGGTCCGGCCGGCGCGGCCGGCCGCCGAGGGCGAGCCAGGCATGGCAGGCCCCCAGCGTCGGGTGGCCGGCGAAAGGCAGCTCGTGGGCGAGGGTGAAGATCCGCGCCCGGTAATCGGCGCTCGTGTCGGTCGGCGGCAGCAGGAAGACCGTCTCCGACAGGTTGAACCAGCGCGCCATCGCCTGCATCGCCGCGGCGTCGAGGTCGACCCCGCTCACCACGGCGAGCGGGTTGCCGGTGAAGGCCCCGTCGTGAAACACGTCGACCAGGGCGAAGCGCGCACTCATCCCGTTCCTCCAGGCTCGCGACGGCCGGCGCCGTCCTCGGATCCGGGATGGAGAATACTCCACGATCGGCGGTCGTGAACGAACCCGCTTCCGAGGTCTGCGGTAGCGCGGGGCCGGCGGCCCCCGCAGGGGTAGCCGACGGACCTGGGGCAGAACCGCGTGGTGCGATTCTGCGTGCCTACCGCAGCATCTCTGCCGTCGAAGCGGTCACCGCTTCGAGGAGTGGTGCTCAGCTCCCGTACAACCCCTTGTGCGTCTCGCGCAGCAGGTTCTTCTGCACCTTGCCCATGGTGTTGCGGGGCAGCTCGTCCGCGATGATGACGCGCTTGGGCAGCTTGAACTTGGCCAGCCGCCCTTCGAGGGCCGAGAGGATCGCGGCCTCGCTGGGTGCATCGCTTCCGCGGGGCACCACCACCGCCGTGACGCCCTCGCCGAAATCCGGGTGCGGGACGCCGATCACCGCCGATTCGAGCACGCCGGGTAGCCCGTCGATCTCGGTCTCGACCTCCTTCGGGTAGACGTTGAAGCCGCCGGTGATGATCAGGTCCTTGCCGCGCCCGACGATGTGGACGTAGCCGCGCTCGTCGATCTTGCCGAGGTCGCCGGTGATGAAGAAGCCGTCGGCCTTGAACTCGGCGGCGGTCTTCTCCGGCATGCGCCAGTAGCCCTTGAACACGTTCGGGCCGCGCACCTCGATCATGCCGACCTCGTCCGGCGCCATGGGCCGGCCGGTCTCCGGATCGACCACCCGCAGCGAGACGCCGGGCAGCGGGAACCCGACCGTGCCGGCGACCCGGTCGCCGTCATAGGGGTTCGAGGTGCTCATGTTGGTCTCGGTCATGCCGTAGCGCTCGAGGATCGCGTGGCCGGTCTTCTCCTGCCACTCGCGGTGGGTCTCGGCGAGCAGCGGCGCCGAGCCGGAGACGAACAGGCGCATGCCGGCGGTCGCCTCGCGGGTCAGGCCTGGCTCCTTGAGGAGGCGGGTGTAGAAGGTCGGCACGCCCATCAGCGCGGTGGCCCGGCCCATCAGCGACAGGATCAGCGGCGGATCGAGCTTCGGCAAGAAGATCATGCCTGCGCCCGACATCAGCACCGTGTTGGTGGCGACGAACAGGCCATGGGTGTGGAACACCGGCAGGGCGTGGATCAGCACGTCGTTCGGGGTGAAGCGCCAGTCATCGACCAGCGTCAGGGCATTCGAGGACAGGTTGTCGTGGGTCAGCATCGCGCCCTTCGACCGCCCGGTGGTGCCCGAGGTGTAGAGGATCGCTGCGAGGTCGTCGGGGCTGCGTGGCACGTCGGCGAAGTCGCCGGTCTGGCCCGCGGCCTCGGCCGCCATGGTGCCCTCGCCGTTGGCGTCGAGGGTGCCGACCTGCTTGACGCCGGCCGTCTCGGCCACGGCCTTGAGCGCGTCGAGCTTGGCCGGATCGCAGACGAACAGGGCCGGCTCGGCGTCGCCGAGGAAGTAGGCGATCTCGGCAGGGGTGTAGCCGGTGTTGAGCGGCAGGAAGACCGCGCCCGCCCGGACGCAGCCGAGATAGAGCGCGATCACCGCCGGGCTCTTCTCGACCTGCACGGCGACCCGGTCGCCGGGCGCGACCCCGAGGCCGACGAGCGCGGCGGCGTAGCGGCCGGACTCGGCGATCAGGTCGGCGTAGGTCCAGCGCAGCCCCTCGGGCGTCTCCAGGAAGACCTTGGCCGCCGGATCGGCGGGGAGGCGGGAGCGGACGATGTCGAAGAAGTGGTTGGACATGGGCAGGACTCTTCAGTCGTCGGCGAGATGAGCGGCCACACCGTCCACTCGAAGAACGCGGGATTCTCCTCTCCCCGCGGACGGGGAGAGGGGAGAAGTCTCACGCCTCTGCCAGCGCGACGGAGCGGGCGGGCGGCAGGTTCTGGCGCAACTCGCGGTTGACGGTGAGCGAGGCCGAGACGGTGCCGAGATTGGCGTAGGTCTCGTGGTTCTTCTCGATCGCCGCGAGGTCGTAGAGGTAGTTCACCATCAGCCCGTAGCCCTGGGACAGGCCCTTCGGCGAGACGTCACCCAAGAAGTTCAGGCGCTCGAGCCGGGCGCCGTTGCCGAGGTGGAAGCGCGCCACCGGGTCGACCGGCTTGCCGCGGGCGGTCTTGGCCCGCAGGAAGTAGTAGGCGGCGGCCGGCAGCAGGGCCTTGCGCACCGTCTCCGCCTTGGCCTTGTCGGCGTGCCAGTCGGGCTGGTCGAGGAGGCGCAGGGTCTCGACGTCCTCGCGGGTCAGGCCCTGCGGCGCGTCCGCCCGGCGCTCGCGGTCGAGCCAGGTGCGGAAGCCCGGCACCGGGGACAGGGTCACGAAGGTCTTGAGCGCCGGCATCTCGCGGCAGAGATCCTCCACCACCTGCTTGATCAGGAAGTTGCCGAAGGTGATGCCGGCGAGCCCCTTCTGGCAGTTCGAGATCGAGTAGAAGATCGCCGTCGTCGCCTCGCGGGTCGCGGTGTGCTGGCGCTCGTTCGCCAGGATCGGCGCGATCGCTGAGGCGATGCCGGTGGTGAGCGCCACCTCGACGAAGATCAAGGGCTCGTCGAGGAGCGCCGGGTGGAAGAAGGCGAAGCAGCGCCGGTCCGGCGGCTCGATGCGCCGGCGCAGGTCGTCCCAGCCCGAGATGGCGTGGACGGCCTCGTAGCGGATGATCTTTTCCAGGATGTGGGCGGGCGTCGTCCAGTCGATCCGGCGCAGCACCAGGAAGCCGCGGTTGAACCAGGACGCGAACAGGTGCTCGAAGTCGGAATCGAGGCTGTCCACCGCCTCGGCGAGGACGGGGTCGGGCTTCTCCGCCCGGCGGGCCGCGTCGCGCAAGGAGAACAGGTCCTCGCGCATCCGCACCAGGGCGATCGTGCCGTCGCGGGCGAGGTTGAGCCGCCGGATCAGCTCCTGCGAGCGCGGCTCGGCCGCCTCGTGCAGGCGGCCGAGGGTCGCCCGGGACGGCGCCTTCGTGTAGGCCGCGATGGCGTTCTCGACCACCGCGTGGTCGGCCCCGAACTCGAGGGCGACGCGGCGCAGGAAGTCCTGCCGGTCGGCCGGTCCGAAGCTCTCGTAGCGGTCGAGGATGATGCGGGCGAGGGCGACGCCGGAGGCCTCGCCGCGCCGGGAGATCAGGTCCTCGCAGAGCTTCACCACCTCGGCGACGCTCGCCTTGGCGAGGTCGCCGCGGCCGAAGGCGATCAGCCCGCGGCCCCGGTCCGAGATGCTCTGGAGGAGGTCGCCGAGGAAGGAGATCGCCGCCATGTCGCTCTGCTCACGTCCGTGCCGCCGGGTCCCGCTCGGCGGATCCGCCGCGGCGCTGGCCCTCGTCGAGAGATAGGGCTCCGCCGGGGAAGCGGAGGGGAGGGAGGGCCTCTGCCCTCGACTGTCGCGCGCGGGGCCCGGTTTCGTCCAGGGCATGGTGGCGCCGCTACTTGGTCGAGGGCAAGAGGAGATCCGGCAGCCACAGGGCGATGCCGGGCGCGACGCAGAGGACCAGGATCGCGATCCCCATCAGGATCACGAAGGGCAGGGTACCCCAGATGATCTCCGAGAGCGGGATGTCCGGCGCGATGTTCTTGATGACGAAGATGTTGAGGCCCACCGGCGGGTGGATCAGCCCCATCTCCATGGTGATCGTCATCACCACGCCGAACCAGACCAGGTCGAAGCCCGCTTCCTTGAGCGGCGGCAGGATGATCGGCGCGGTCATCAGGATGATCGAGACCGGCGGCAGGAAGAAGCCGAGGCCCACCACCAGGAGCAGGATGGTCAGGAGCAGGAGCCAGGGCGAGAGGTGCATCCCCACGATCGCGGCGGCGGCGGCCTGCGAGATGTGGAGGTAGCTCATCACGTAGGCGTAGAGCAGCGACATGCCGATGATGAGCATCAGCATGGTCGATTCCCGCAGCGTCGCCGTCAGGATCGGGCTCACGTCCCGGGCCCGCCAGACGCCGTAGATGCAGGCGATCAGCACCAACGCCAGGATGCCGCCGAGGCCCGCGGTCTCGGAGGGGGTGGCGTAGCCGCCGTAGAGCGCCACCATCACGCCGGTGAGCAGCACCACGAAGGGCAGCACCCGGGGCAGGGTCGAGAAGCGCTCCGCCATCGAGTAGCGGTCCTCGGCCAGGATCGGGTGCTCGGGCCCGCCGGTGGCGTAGGCCGCCCGCGCCGTGGCGAATTCCCGCCGGAAGCGCCAGGCCGCGTAGGCGGCGAAGAGCAGCACCAGAAGGAGCCCGGGGCCGATGCCGGCGAGGAACAGCCGCCCGAGGGACTGCTCGGCCGCCACCGCGTAGAGGATCATGGTGATCGAGGGCGGCAGGAGGATGCCCAGCGTGCCCCCCGCCGCGATGATGCCGGCGGCAAAGCCCCCGGAATAGCCGCGCCGGCGCATCTCCGGGATGCCGGCCGAGCCGATCGCCGAGCAGGTCGCCGGGCTCGACCCCGCCATGGCGGCGAACAGCGCGCAGGCGAAGACGTTGGCGATGCCGAGGCCCCCCGGGATCTTGTGCATCCAGGCGTGCATCGCCGAGTAGAGGTCCTGGCCCGCCTTCGACCGGCCGATCGCCGCGCCCTTCAGGATGAAGAGCGGGATCGACAGCAGCGTGATCGAGGCCATCTCCTCGTAGACGTTCTGCGCCACCGTATCGAGGGAGGCGCCGGGCATGAAGGCCAGCATGAACACCAAGGCCACCGCGCCGAGCGCGAAGGCGATCGGGATGCCGGCGAGCATCGCCCCGAGGGTCGCCCCCGCGTAGAGGGTGCCGATGATCGCGGTGCTCATCGGGCCGGTCCTTTCTGCGGGGCGTTCCGGTCGATCTGGTCGACGTTCAGGTCGGCCCCGAGGCCCACCTTGGGATCGGCAAAGCCCGCCGCCGCCGGGCCGCTCGTGACCGCCTCGGCGATCTGGAGCAGGAACTGCAGGGCGAGGAGCGTCATGCCGACCGCCATCAGCGAGTAGGGGATCCAGAGCGGCGGGCCCCAGGTCGATTGCGAGATCTGGCCGTCGACCCAGGCCTCGTGCAGCAGCGTCCAGCTCTTCCAGGCGAAGAACGCCACGAAGGCGAGGCTGATGACGTCAGCCAGGAGCAGGCGCAGGCGGTTGACCTGCGGCGACAGCAGGCCGGTCAGCGCCTCGATGGCGACGTGGCCGCGCTTCGCCTGCACGCCGGCCGCCGACAGGAAGGTGGCGCCGACGATGAGGAACACCGCCGTCTCGTCCTGCCACTCCGTCGGGATCTTCAGGAAGTAGCGGACCACGACGCTGTAGCTGAGCACCAGGCAGGCCGCCACGAGGGCGCCGCCGCCGAGCAGCAGGATGACCCGGTTGAGGCCGCTCATCGCGGCCTCGATGCCGGCGAGCGGGCCGGGCAGCCGGGCTCGCGCCGCGGCGGCGCGGTCCGGCTCCGCGGCGGCGGAGGCCGCGTCGAAGGCGTGGCTCACGCGACCGCCTCCGCGAGCTTCAGCATCTCGGCGCAGGACGACGACTTCGCCGCGTAGTCCTTCCAGGCCGAGTCGCGGGCGATGTCGCGCCACCGGTTCAGCGTCGCCTCGTCGAGGGTCTCGACCTTGGCGCCGGCCTTCCCGAAGATCTGCTCGACCCTCGTGTCGTCGGCCTGCGCCCCCTCCTGGCCGAAGGACTCGAGCTCGGCGCCGACCGTCATGATCAGGTCGCGCTGGTCCTTCGGCAGGCCGTCGAAGATCGCCTTCGACATCATGATCGGCTCGAGCATGAACCAGTACGAACGGCCGCGACCCGAGGTGAGGGACTTCGCCAGTTCCTCGAGCCGGAACGAGATCAGGCTCGTCGAGGAGGTGATGACCGCGTCGCAGGCGCCCGTCTGCATCGCCGCGTAGGATTCGTTCGAGGGCAGGCTGAGCGTCGCGGCGCCAGCGGCCTTCATCATCAGGTCCATCTCGCGCGAGCCGCCCCGGACCTTCAGGCCCTTGGCGTCCTCCGGCCGCACCAGCGGGCGCTCGCGGCTCGCCACGCCTCCCGCCTGCCAGACCCACGAGACCATGACGATGTTCTTCGCGAGCAGGATCTCGGTGAGCTTGCGGCCGACCGGCGCCGCCTTCCAGGCCATCGCCTGCTGGTAGGAGGTCACCAGCGCCGGCATCAGCCCAATATTGGTCTCCGGCACCTCGCCGCCGGCATAGGGCAGCGGGTAGAGGCTCATGTCGAGGGCGCCTTTGCGCATCGCGCTGAACTGGGCGTTGGTCTTCATCAGCGACGAGCCGGGATAGACCTGGACCTCCAGCGCGCCCTTCGAGCGCTCCTTCACCGCGGCCGCGAACTTGCGGCACATCCGGTCGCGAAAGTCGCCCTCGTCGATCGTGCCGCCCGGGAACTGGTGAGACAGCTTCAGGGTCGTTGCGGCCTGCGCGGCGCGGCCAAGGCCGATCAGGGCGGGGGCGGCGAGGCCGGCGGCCACGAGGGTGCGGCGGGTGAGGGCCATGGCGTTTCCTCTGAGGTGAGCGCGGCTCTCGTCCCGCGTCTCATGGCGTTGACGCAAGGGCAGGTTGTTGTCCCGCCGTTCCATACATCCAGAAGACGCCGATCTTGTATATTTTGTCAACGTTCGTGCATATTCACCGATGGTGGAAGGCGGGATCGAGCATGAGCCACGCCCAACGGCTGCGGCAGACGATCGAGGACGAGATCGTGGACGGGGTCCTGCGGCCCGGCGACCGGCTCGACGAGGTCCAGCTCGCGGCTCGGTTCGGGGTCTCGCGCACGCCGATCCGCGAGGCGCTGCTTCAGCTCGCCGTGACGGGGCTGATCGAGGTCAAGCCGCGCCGCGGCGCCGTGGTGAGCACCCCGGAGCCCGCCCGGCTGCTCGAGATGTTCGAGACGATGGCCGAGCTGGAAGCCGCCTGCGGCCGCCTCGCCGCCCGCCGGCTGACGCCGGAGCACCAGTGCGCCCTCGTGGCGGCTTTGGAGGCCTGCCGGGCCGCCGCGGCCGAGGGCGACACCGAGACCTACTACGCCGAGAACGCGGTCTTCCACGCAGTGATCTACCGTGCCTCGCGCAACGGCTTCCTGTGCGAGCAGGCGCTGACCTTGGGCCGGCGCCTGGCGCCGTTCCGGCGGATCCAGCTTCGCGCCCGCAACCGGCTGCGGCAGTCGCTGGCCGAGCACGAGGGGGTGGTGGAGGCGATCCTCGCCGGGGACGAGGCGCTGGCCGGCGAGCGCCTGCGCGCCCACGTGCTGGTGCAGGGCGACCGCTTCTCCGACCTGATCCTGAGCCTGCCGGGCGGCAGCGCGGCGGCCTGACCCGGCCCACCCCGGCGCCGGCGTCGAGCCGCCCCCCTTGACGCAAGTCAACCCATTGACCTGACGGCACTTTGCTGGAGCCGGAACGTCCCCGACCACGCGACGTTGTGATCCCGAGCGCTCACGCTTGTGAGCCGTCGAGATCCTCCTTCCCCTGGTGTCGCGATGCCGCCCGAACCCCGCTCCGGTTCCGCCACGTCCGGCGTGACCTCGGCCCTGTGGACCGTCATGCTCGGCCTTGCCCTGGTGCGCCTCGTCACGGCGCGGCGGCCGGACGGCATCGCGGATGCCCCGCCCGATCCGACCCGGCATCTCGGCGGCGGCGCCAAGTCGTATTCGGGGCGCCCGGCCCAGTGGGTCGCCGACACCGAGCCGGAGCGGGGCCGCAAGGCCGATACGCCGACCGAGATCCCGGCGAAGGGCTGGAAGGACGTGCTCTACCGCGTCTACCTCGAGTTCCAGAAGGACCGGGTGCTGTCGGTGGCGGCCGGCGTGACCTTCTACACCCTGCTCGCCATCTTCCCGGCGGTGGCGGCCCTGGTCTCGCTCTACGGCCTGTTCACCGATCCGAGCACGATCAACGACCACCTCGCCCTGCTCCAGGGCGTGGTGCCCTCGGGCGCCCTCGAGATCATCGGCGAGCAGGTCAAGCGCATCACCGCCAAGGGCGGCACGACGCTGGGCATCACCTTCTTCACCAGCCTCGCGATCTCGCTGTGGAGTGCCAATGCGGGCATGAAGGCGATGTTCGACGCCCTCAACATCGTCTATGAGGAGGACGAGAAGCGCAGCTTCATCCAGCTCAACCTGCGCTCGCTCACCTTCACGTTCGGCGCCCTGCTGTTCGTGATCGTGGCACTGGGCTGCATCGTGGTGCTGCCGGTGGCGCTGAACTTCCTCGGCAACTTCGGCATCAACATCAGCCCGACGGCCTGGTACATCGCGCTGCTGCGCTGGCCGGCGCTCCTGGCGATCCTGCTCTTCGTCCTGGCCCTGCTCTACCGCTACGGCCCGAGCCGCGACCTGGCGCGCTGGCGCTGGGTCACCCCCGGAAGTCTGACCGCCGGGGTGGTCTGGCTCATCGCCTCGATCGGCTTCTCCTGGTACGTCGCCCATTTCGGCAGCTACAACGAGACCTACGGCTCGCTCGGCGCCGCGATCGGCTTCATGACCTGGATCTGGATCTCGTCGACGATCGTGCTGCTCGGGGGCGAGATCAACGCCGAGCTCGAGCACCAGACCGCCCGTGACACCACGACCGGGCCGGAGCAGCCGATGGGCACCCGCCGGGCGCGGATGGCGGACACGGTCGGAGCGCCGGCCTGAGCATCGATCCGCCGGCCGGACCGGCCGGTGCCGGAGCGGTCGCCCATCCGGCTGAGACGATGATGCGGGAACGAACGCCTCAGCGGACACGCTCCGTGTGTGTCCGCTGAGGCGCGCAATGGCGCCGCGGCACCTCGCCAGATGCCGCGTGCACCACCATCTTGGGGCCTTGCGAATCAGGGAAGCACCAGGAGAGGCCCCGATGGCCGGAAACGATACCGCCGAGACCCGCACCGAAGCGGAGTGGCGCCGGGAGCTGACGCCCGAGCAGTACCGGGTGCTCCGCGAGCACGGCACCGAGCGGCCCGGCACCAGCCCTCTCAACCACGAGAAGCGCGCCGGCACTTTCGTGTGCGCCGGCTGCGGCCAGCCGCTGTTCGAATCCGGCACCAAGTACGAATCCGGCTCCGGCTGGCCGAGCTTCTACGCGCCGCTCGAGGGCGCGGTGGAGACCGAGACCGACCGCTCCTTCTTCATGACCCGCACCGAGGTGCACTGCGCCCGCTGCAAGGGCCATCTCGGCCACGTCTTCGACGATGGCCCGGCGCCGACCGGCCTGCGCTACTGCATGAACGGCGCCGCCATGGGCTTCGAGCCGCAGGAGTGAGGGCTCAGGTCCAGTAGAGCACTCGTGCCGCCGGCAGCCGCTCGGCCAGGTCCCGCGTGAGGTGCCGGCGCATCTCGCGCATCAGCTCGGCCGGGAAGACGTACTTCACCGAGCCGAACTTGGTGAGCTTGCGGCTGCGCTCCTCCTCGCGCATTGGCAGGTCGGAGCCCGGGTACCAGCCCTCCAGCACCTCCTTGGAGCCGGGGGTGAAGCGGTGGGTGATGAGCTCGGCGGTAAGGTCGAGATCCTCGACGCCCTCGAGCGAGGCCGCGGCCTGCGCGAACAGGTCGGCGTAGGCCGCCTGCCAATCCGGCACGGGGAGGATCGGCGCAACCGTCAGCCCGACCGGGTAGCCGGCCCGCGCCGCCGCCCCCATCGCGGCGAGGCGGTCGCGCAGGGACGCGGTGCCGCCCTCGTAGCGGGCGGCCGCCGCGGCGTTGACCGAGAAGCGCAGCCGGGTGCGGCGCTCGTGCGCCAGGCCGAGCAGCGGCGCGACGGCGGCGAACTTGGTGGTCGCCCGCAGGCTCACCGGCGCGTCCCAGGCGCCGAAATGCCGGATCGCCTCCGAGAGCGACCCGGTCAGGTGCTCGATGCCGAGGGGATCTGTGTAGCAGGACGCCTCGAAGGTGGTGCCCTCGTGCGCCCGCTCGGCCGTGCCCGAGGTGACGGCGCCGCGGCCGACGTAGGACGCCAGGTTCTGCAGGATCTCCGGCAGGTTGGCGTAGACCCGGGTGACCGGCGGTCCGGTGAGCGAGCCGGCGAGGTAGCAGTACTGGCAATGGGCGGGGCAGCCCTCCGCCAGGTCGACCCGCCAGTCGGCGCTCGGCGGGATCGGCTGCAGCTTCAGCTTGGCGGGTGGCGCCACCACCACCGCGAGGGTGTTCTTCGCCTCGATGTAGGCCCGGCGCGGGTCGGGATGGCGCAGGCCGGTGATCCGGTTGCCGGGCAGCGCCTCGACGGTCAGGCCGAGGGCCTCCGCCCGTTCCATGATCGCCCGTCCGTGGGCGTGCTCCCGCGCCGCCGCGGTGACGAGGACCCGGCGCGGGCGCCAGAGGCGGGCGGTGCGGGCGGGGGCCGGG
>NZ_LABY01000135.1 GCF_001043975.1 Methylobacterium variabile | reverse complement strand
TCTCATACCCTCGCGCCTTCGCATCGACACGTCGATGCGAAGGCGTCCGGCGCATCAGCGCCGGCGCCCGTTCGGGCTTGCCTTGCGCCTCCGAACGGGTCCGTTCGGAGGCGCGGCGGTATCATACGCGTTCCGCTTGATCCGGTCGAAGGAAAGCAGAGCGCATCTCCCCTCTCCCGTGTGGGAGAGGGGATCCCGCGCTTGACGGATGTCGGAACAGATCAGACGGATTGCGTATCACGCCCGCAAACGGCGGGACCGATCGGCCGGGGTCGAGGTCGAGGGCAGCCGTTTCCAGTTCACGAAGACCTCAGCCCCGGCCGAGGAGGCTGCGTCCAGACGCGGGAGGCCCCGGGTCGCAGGTCCGGGACGGCGATGCCGCCATGCCCCGCACCCCCGCCACATCACCCGGTCGAGGGATGTCGAGGCGGATCGCGCCGGCATCCGTGGGCCGGGTCACGCGTCGGCCCCGGGCCGCGAGATCGTTACGCGTGCAGGAGGCGCCGCGTCAGGCCCGCCGGAAGGCCAGGGCCGCCCGGAAGGGCGCGGCCAGGAGCTTGAGCAGGGCGCCGACCGTGAGGACGAGGATGACGGAGAGGAGCGCCCCGAAGAGACCGATGAAACGCACGCTGGTGCCTCGCTAGGCTGAGTTCGGACCGCTCGCGACCGCGGCCGGTTCGCTGGGCAGGAGGCGCCGCAATAAAGGCGGGAGTGAGGACTCGCAGCAACGCGCCAGCCAAATTGCACGGGCCGCAGCGATCTATCCCCGTTCTCGTGCCGACGAACCGGTCCCCTCCGCGGCCGGATGCGGGCCCCGCGGGGAGGAGGCGGGCGGGAACCGAGCGGCAAGCCTAACCTGCATCAAAGCGCCCGGCCTGCCGCTCGCGCATTCCGCCACGCGGTCGCACGGGATGGCGGCATCCCGGTGCCGGCGGCGCCCCGAATCTCGCCGCGGCGCACCGGCGCTCCATCTGCCGAGCCCGTGCGGATGCTGCGACGCGTCACCCCGCCTCGCCGCGTTTCCCGCACGACACTGCCGAGCCGCCGGTAAACAGGACGCCATGACCGATCCATCCTCGACCGACAGATCACGACCGGCCCCGGGCGCGCAGCGGGGGTGCGACACGGCCCTCGTGTTCGCCGGAGGCAACGCCCTCGGGGCCTACCACGCGGGGGGCTACGAGGCCCTCCAGGCGCGCGGGATCCGGCCGGGCTGGATCGTCGGAGCCTCGATCGGCGCCGTCACCGCCGCCATCATCGCCGGCAACGCGCCCGAGGACCGGGTCGCCCGGCTGCGCGAGTTCTGGGACGAGGCCACCCAGCACACCGCCCTCAGCGCCACCGAGATGCTGAAGCCGCGGCAATACTACAACGGCCTGCACGCCCTCCTGACGCTGGCCTGGGGCCGCCCCAACATCTTCCAGCACCGCCTGCCCGGCCTGTGGTCCGCGCTGCCGTGGGTCCCGAACGACGTCGCGCTGTTCGACCACTCGCCCCTGCTCGGGACCCTGGAGCGGCTCGTCGACTTCGAGCGGCTGAACCGCGGCGACATCCGTCTCACCGTCGCCTGCGTCGACGTGACGACCGGCGAGGAGGTCTATTTCGACACCGCGCGCCAGACGGTGCGGCCCGAGCACATCCTGGCCAGCACCGCCATCATCCCGGCCTTCGCACCGGTGGAGGTGGAGGGGCGGCTGCTCTGCGACGCCGGCTACACCAACAACCTGCCCCTCGATCCGCTGTTCGAGACCGAGCCGCAGCGGGATCTCCTCTGCATCGCCCTCGACCTCTTCGGCCTAAGGGCGCCGCGCCCGGCCTCGCTCGACGCCGTCCTGGAGCGGGCGAACGACCTGATCTTCGCCAGCGCCGGCCGGCGGGCCATCGCGAGCCTCGAGCGGGAATACGCCCTGCGCCAGCAGCTCGACCCGCACGGGCCGTCCGTCACGATGCTGCACCTCGTCTACCGGGCCGAGGCCGATCAGCTCGCGGCGAAGAGCTTCGACTTCTCGCCCTCCTCGATCCGCGACCGCTGGCAGGCCGGCAGCCGCGACGTGGCGCGCGGCGCCGACTGGCTCGCCGGGCGAGCGCCGGCGGATCGGCGCTTCACCTACCAGAAACTCTGAGGACCCGGCCGGGCGCCTCACGGCGACGGGTGCCGCCGCTGCCGGGCCAGGACCCGCCGGAGGGCCCGGGCGACCTGGTCCGCCGCGTACGGCTTGCGCACGAGCTCGAAGCCGTGCGCGTCGTCCCGGGCGAGCACGTCGCTGTAGCCGGTCGTCAGGATCACCGGGAGGTCCGGATGGGCGACCCGCAGCCGGCGGGCGAGCTCGACCCCGCCGATGCCCGGCATGACCACGTCGGAGAACACCGCGTCGAACCGGGCCGGCTCATGCTCCAGCTCGGCCAGCGCTGCCTCCGCGGTGTGCGCCCAGACGGTCGCATGGCCGAGATCCTCCAGGATCTGCGTGCAGAAGCGCCCGACGTCGAGGTTGTCCTCGACCACGAGGACGTGGAGCCCCCGTTCCCCGGCTTCGGGCTCCGGCTCGTCGGCCCCGGTCCCGTCCTCCGGCGCCGCCGGGTCGGCGTGCGGCAGGTAGAGGACGAAGGTGGCGCCCTCGCCGATGCGGCTCGCCACGTCGACGTCGCCGCCCGACTGCTTGGCGAAGCCGATGACCTGGGAGAGGCCCAGGCCCGTGCCCTTGCCGACCTCCTTGGTGGTGAAGAACGGCTCGAAGATGCGCGCCAGGTTCTCGGGGGCGATGCCCGCCCCCTCGTCCGCGACCGAGACGGCGGCGAAGGGGCCGGCGGCGCCGGCATGGCCGCGGATCGAGGGCAGCGGCAGCCCGCAGGCGAGGCGGAGCGTCAGCGTGCCCTCGCCGGCCATGGCGTCGCGGGCGTTCACCGCCAGGTTGACCAGCGCCGTCTCGAGCTGGCTCGGATCGACCCGCACGTGGCAGGGCGCGGCGGGGACCTGCGTGACGATGCGGATGCGGGCGCCGGTCACCGCGTTCAGCATGTCGGCCACCCCCCGCAGGCGCTCGCCGAGATCGAGGATCTCCGGCTTGAGGGGCTGGCGCCGCGCGAAGGAGAGGAGCTGGCTCGTCAGCCTGGCGGCCCGGTCGACGGTGTCCGAGACGGCGGCCAGGTAGCGGACGCGGCGCTCCTCCGGCAGGCTCGGCCGGCGCAGGAACTCGACCGACGAGCGGATGATCGTCAGCATGTTGTTGAAGTCGTGGGCGACGCCGCCGGTGAGCTGGCCCACCGCCTCCATCTTCTGGGCGTGGCGCAGCGCCTCCTCGGCCCGGGCGAGTTGCTCCTGGCTGCGCAGGCGCGGCGTCACGTCCTGGGCGTACTGGAAGGCGCCGATCCGGCGTCCGCGCGCGTCCCGCAGGGCCGTGAACTTCAGCTCGTAGCACGCCTGCCGGCGATCCTGATCGCCGAACTCCTCGACGAGGGTGAACTCCTCGCCGGCGAGCGCCCGGGACCAGACCGCCCGCGCCACCTCCCGCTGCGCGGGATGGGCGTCCAGCAGCGCGAGGAGGTCGTCGCCCACCGCCGGGCGCACGCCGTAGAGGCGCGCGAACTCGTCGGCGTAGGCGCGGTTCACGGCGAGCACCCGGAAGTCGAGATCGAGCGCGCCGACGAGGGCGTCGGTGGTCTCGAACACGTCGGCCCAGAGCTTGCGCTGGGCGAGCGCCTCGGCGACGCGGCGCTCCAGCGTCTCGTTGATCTCGCGCAGCCGCTCCTCGGCGAGCTTGCGGTCGTGGACGTCCTCGACGACGCCGTACCAGCGCAGGATCGCTCCGGCCTCGTCCCGGCGCGGCCAGGCCCGGGCCCGCATCCAGCGGTACTCGCCCGTGCGCGCGACGCGGATGCGGTAATCCACGTCCACCGGCTCGCCCGCGGCGAGGCAGTGCGAGAACACCGTCATGGTCCAGGGCACGTCGTCGGGATGCAGCGCCTTGATCCAGCCGTCGCCGTCGGGCTCGCCGGGGGCCTGCCCCGTCAGCTCGAGCCAGCGGTTCGAGTAGGAGGTGACGTTTCCTTCAGGGTCGCAGGTCCAGGGCACCTGCGGGTTGAGCTCGACCGTGTGCCGGAAATGGTCCTCGCTCTCGCGCAGGCGCGCCTCGCCGAGGACGCGGTCGGTGGTCTCGGCGGTGACGCAGAAGAGGCCGGCGATGGCCCCGGCATCGTCCCGCACCGGCGAGTAGGTGAAGGACCACCAGCTCCGCTCGGGCACGCCCTCCCGCGAGAGGTCGAGCATGACGTCGGTGAGCGTCTGGCTGCTTCCTGCGAGGGTGGCGTCCACGAGCGGCCCGATCTCGTCCCAGATGCTCCCCCAGACCTCGCGGAACGGGCGCCCCAGGGCCGTGCCCAGCCGGTAGCCGAGGATCGGCCGATAGGCGTCGTTGTAGAAGCAGAGCAGGTCCGGCCCCCAGGCGAGGAACATCGCCGTCGGGCAGGCGAGCATCAGGGAGAGCGTGTTGCGCAAGGCCGCCGGCCAGTGCTCCGGCGGCCCGAGCGAGGTGGCCGACCAGTCTCGCGCGCGGATCTCCGCGCCCATCCGTGTGCCGGGCGGCAGGAACGGGACGTCGTCAGCCATGGTGCCCGCGAGCCGGCGCCCCGCCACACCCGGGCAGACCATCCGTGCGGGCGCCGACGGCACGGGGGCCGCCTGCCCATGACGGGCGCATCGAGCAGCGGGAGGCGGGCATGGCGGTCGCAGTCTCTTCACGGTTGGGCGCAGGGCAGCCGCGCGGCCCGTCGCGTGTCACGGCAGGGATCCTATAACTAGGGCCGCTTCGCCGAGTGCAATGCCCGTGGAGCGATCGCGCGCGGCTGCCCTGGCGGATTCCGTCGCGGCCGGGCACGCAACACTGGCGCAACAAACGTCGGCCATGATGGGAGACGGAACAGGCCAGCTCACATCTACATCTGATTTGATGCATGTGCACGATATCCTTACGGTGAGTTCGTTCCGCTCGGCGTGCTGTATCATTTGCGTAGGCGTACGGCTTCCCTTGTACCGCAAAGGGTCAACGCGATGACGTATCAAGCACGGCGCATGTTCGACTTCTCGGAGAGCGTTCCGGCTCAACCCGGCGATGCCATCCGTTCACATGTCAGATCGCAGATGGAGAAGCTTCTCTCCGCGCTGAGGGCGAACAAGGCGAACGTCCGGCTCGGCGCGGACTGAGCCGGCCCGGGCGGCGTCGCGGCGACCGCTCGGACAGGGCCCCAACGGGTCTGCGCAAGCGGCCGCGCCGGACGCCGACGCATCGAGGCAGGAGCGCCGGGATCAGTCCTCGGGTATCTCGCCCGGCGGCAGCAGGTCCGGGTTCGGCGCCGCCTCCAGGCGCCGCGGAGGAGCCGCGGGGGCGGCCGGGGCCGGGCGCGGGCCCTGAGCCACCGGGGCTGGGCCCGACCGGTCGACGATCTCCTCCGGCGCCTTCAGGTCGACCATCCGCGAGGCCGCCGCCGCCACCCGGTAGCCGAGGGAGGACGCCGTGCTGCGCAGGTCCTGCACCGCCCGCCGGGCGATGTCCGGGCCGTGGCAGATGGCGAAGTACATCGCCACGAAGTTCGCGTTCTTCCGGATCGTCTCGCTGCTGTCCTCGGTGGCGAACGGCGCCAGCATGAAGGCCGCCGTGCGGTTCTTGTTCTGCGCCATGACGGCGGGCTTGCTCGGCGAGCAGTAGACGTAGCCGGTCTCCGCCTCGCGCTCGACGCGACCGCTGTAGCTCGCGTGGAAGGTCTTCACCTGCGTGCGCTTGAGGGCACCGGTGGTGCCGTTCAGCATGGGCTCGACCCGCAGGACCTGGAACTCGTCGCAGCCGTCCTTCTGGCAGAGGCCGCGGATCAGGCCGGCGTGACTGGAGTCCTGCGCGAGGGCGGGACCGGCGAGGAGGAGGAGCACGGCGGTACGGACGAGCATCGAATCTCGGAGTGGCTGCGAACGGGAGGCACGGCCTCTGGCAGGGTTTCCGGGCAGGAGCGTGGCCTCGCCCGGAAAGCCTCGCCCGTCCGTCGCCGGCCGGCGGCCGCTCAGAGGCCGGCCGAGTGCCGCCCCGGCTCCCGGGACAGCCGGGCGTCGAAGACGGCGCTCGCGGATCTCACCAGGCTGCGCATGTCGTCCGGCACGGCGATGCGGTTGCCGGCGCGCCGCACGACGCCCAGGCGCGCGAGCCCCCGTCGAGCGTCGCCAGCTCCCGCTCGAACGCCGCCGCGGCCGCGACGCCGTGCCGGTCGCAGACCGCGTCGAGATCGACGGCGAGGTCGCACATCAGGCGCTCGATCACGTCACGGCGCAGGCGGTCCTCGGGCGTCAGCACGAGGCCCCGCGCGGTGGCGAGCCGCCCCTGCCGCACCGCGTCGCCGTAGGCGGCGATGTCCGTGAGGGATTGCGCGTAGCCGCCGGGCAGGCTGGAGATCGAGGAGGCGCCGAAGCCCAGCAGCGTCCCGGCCGCGTCCGTCGTGCAGCCCTGGAAGTTGCGGCGGAGCCGCCCGTCCGCCATCGCGCGGCCGAGCGGATCGTCCGGACGGGCGAAGTGGTCGAGGCCGACGCGGACGTAGCCCGCGCGGACGAGACGCCCGGCCGCCGCCTCGAACTGCGCGTGGCGCTCGCGTGGTCCCGGCAGCGCCGCCTCGGGCAGGGCGCGCTGGTGCGGCTTCATCCAGGGCACGTGCCCGTAGCCGAACACCGCGACCCGGTCCGGCTCGAGCTTGATCGCGTGGTCGACCGTGGCGACCACGTTCTCGACCGTCTGGTGCGGCAGCCCGACCATCAGGTCGACGTTCACGGCCTCGATGCCGGAGAAGCGCAGCCACGCCACGGCGCGGACGGTCTCCTCCACCGACTGGACGCGGCGGATCGCGCGCTGGACCTGTGGGTCGAGGCTCTGCACCCCCAGGCTCGCCCGGGTGACGCCGATGGCGGCAAGCGTCTCGACGTCGGCCGGCGTCAGCGTGCGGGGATCGATCTCGATCGCGACCTCGATGTCGGGAGCGAACGCGAAGGAGCGGCGCAGGCGCTCGACGAGGCGGCGCATGTCCGAGCCGCGCAAGCTGGTCGGGGTGCCGCCGCCCCAGTGGAGATGCCGGAGGACGGGGCGGCCCGCGAACCGGTCCGACACGAGGTCGATCTCGCGCTCGAGCGCGGCGGCGTAGGAGTGGACCTCGGGCGCCGAGCCGGACGTGGACGCTATCCTGGCCCAGCTCGAGGGCCTCGGCTACGCGGGCCATCCCTTCGACCCGCACCATCCCGCCGACGCCGGGGCGGCGGAGACGGAGCGGCTGATCCGGGCGATGGCGGTCGCCGGCTTCGCCTCGATGAACGTGATGCTGCTCGCGATCTCGGTCTGGGCCGGCAACGTCTCCGACATGACGCCGGAGAACCGCGACCTCTTCCACTGGATCCAGGCGCTGGTCGCCCTGCCGGCGGCGGCCTATGCGGGCCGGCCCTTCTACGAGGGGGCTCTGCGCGCCGGGCGGGTCACGATGGATTGTCCCATCACCCTCGGGGTCGTGCTCACCCTGGTGATGTCGGTGGTCGAGACAACCCTCGGTGCCGCCCACGCCTATTTCGACGGCGCCATCATGCTGCTGTTCTTCATGCTGATCGGGCGCGTGCTCGAGCAGGCGATGCGGCGGCGGACCCGGGCGCTGGCGGAGAACCTCGCGGCCTTGCGCAGCGAGAACGCGGCGCGGATCGAGGCCGACGGCACGGTGCGGGACGTGCCGCTCTCCGATCTCGCCCCCGGCGCCCGCGTGCTGGTGCGCCCGGGCGAGCGGGTGCCGGTGGACGGCATCGTCGAGCGCGGGCGTTCGGACCTCGACCAGAGCCTCGTCACCGGCAAGACCGCGTCGGTCCCGGTCGCGGAGGGCGCAGCGGTCTATGCGGGCGCGCTCAACGGCGACGGGGCGCTGGTCGTCGCGGCCACGGCCACCGTCGGGGCCACGCTCCTCGACGAGGTCGAGGCGCTGATGCGGCGGGCCCTGGAGGCGCGCTCGCGCACGCTGGTGCTCGCCGACAGGGCCACCGGCCTCTACGTGCCGCTGGTCCACGGCGCCGCCGGGCTGACCTTCGCCGGCTGGCTCCTGGCGGGGGCGGGCCCGCACGCCGCCCTCATGACCACCGTCGCGGTGCTGATCGTCACCTGCCCCTGCGCGCTGGGCCTCGCGATTCCCGCGGTCCAGGTGGTCGCGGCGGGCGCCCTGTTCCGGGACGGGGTCCTCCTCAACGACGGCGCCGCCCTGGAGCACCTGGCGGCGGTCGACACCGTGGTTTCGACAAGACCGGCACCCTCACCCTGCCGGAGCCGGTCCTGTCCGCGGCCGCGGGCGACCCCGCGGCGCTGGAGCGCGCCGCACGTCTCGCCCTGTCGAGCCGTCACCCGATGGCCGCCGCCCTCACCCGGGCCGTGCCCGCCGCCGAGCCCTATCCGGGGGCGCAGGAGGCCGCCGGGCTCGGCGTCCGGGCGGTCGTCGACGGCGTCGAGCTCAGGCTCGGGTCACCGGCCTTCTGCGGGGCGCACGATCAGGCCGCCGCGCCGCTCTCCGCCGACCCGGAGGTCTCGGTCATCCGCTTTCGCGCCGGGGAGGGGGCTCCAACCGCCTACCCGGTCCGGCAGGCCCTGCGCCCGGAGGCCGGCGAGGTGGTGGCGCGCCTGCGGGAGGGCGGCCGGCGGGTCGTCATCCTATCGGGCGACCGGGCTTCCGCGGTCGCCTCGGTCGCCGGGCGGCTCGGCGTGACCGAGTGGGAAGCCGGCCTGACCCCGCAGGACAAGATCGCCCGCATCGCCGCGCTCAAGGCG
Organism: Methylobacterium variabile; assembly: GCF_001043975.1. GTDB lineage: Bacteria > Pseudomonadota > Alphaproteobacteria > Rhizobiales > Beijerinckiaceae > Methylobacterium > Methylobacterium variabile. The sequence continues at coordinate 16,739 of NZ_LABY01000135.1, read as the reverse complement.
TCCGGGCGGCGGGTGCTGATGGTCGGCGACGGGATCAACGACGCCCTGGCGCTCGCCGCCGCCCACGCCTCGCTCTCGCCGGTCACCGCCCCGCACGTGAGCCAGGCCGCCGCCGACGCGCTGTTTCTCGGCAGCAGCCTCGCCCCGGTCCTGTCGCTCCTCGCGGTGCGCGCGCGGGCGAGGCGCCTGATGCTGCAGAACCTGTGGCTTACGGGCGCCTACAACCTCGTCGCGGTGCCCCTCGCCGCCGCGGGGCTGCTCACGCCCCTGATCGCCGCCCTCGCCATGTCGGGCTCCTCGGTGGTCGTCACCCTCAACGCCCTGCGGGCGCGCGGCCTTCGCGTGCTGCCGCCCGCGTCCCCGCCGGGGAATGCCACGGATGTGCCGGCGGCGACCGCCCCGGCGGTCCAGCTACCGTGAGGAACCGCGCGATGAGCGTCCTTCTCCTCGTCATCCCGATCGCCCTCTCGCTCGGCGCGCTCGGCCTCTGCGCCTTCCTGTGGGCGCTCCGGTCCGGCCAGTACGACGACGTCGAGGGGGCCGAGCTCAGGGTCCTGTCGGACGACTGACATTCCGCCGACCTGGCCGCCGACCTGACAGCCCGTCCGCGGACGGCGCGAGGGGCGCGCGCCTCCTTGCCCCGAACCGCTTGAGGCACATCAAGGACGGCCCGGGACCGGCGGAGTACCGGATGGGCAAGTCAGGATAAGCAAGTCAGGATGGGCAAGTCAGGGTCCCGATCGGCCATGCCAGCACCCACGGGGCCGGTCCTCGTCGTCGACGACGACGAGGCCGTCCGTCTCTCGCTCAAATTCGCCCTCGAGCTCGAGGGGCTCGACGTGCGCCTGTACGAGGACGCGGCGCAGCTGCTCGCGGATGGCGGGCTGCCGGGGACGGGGTGCCTGATCGTCGACTACCACATGCCGGGCATGGACGGGGTCGAGCTCGTCGGCCGCCTGCGCGCCCGCCGCGTCGGCCTGCCCGCCATCCTGGTCACGGGACGGCTCACGGAGGCGCTGCAGCAGCGCGCGGCCCGGACCGGCTTCCGGCAGGTGGTGGAGAAGCCCTTCGAGGACGGCTCGCTCCTGGCCGGCATCCGGGATGCGCTCGCCGCCTCGCCCTGACGGCCGTCGCCTCAGGGGAATCCCTTAAGCGCTGAACCGGAATTTCACGGCTCCCCCTCGCGGCGTAGCCATGGCCCACGTCACCGACACCCGACGAGGGACCCCATGCAGCTCGCGCTCGCCACCGCCGGCCTCACCGCTTTGCCGAACGACGGCCTCGTGCCGGCCGTCCGGCACCGGCAGGGCGAGGCGGGCCCGGGGTCGCGCCGCCGCTTCGCGGCCGACGAGGAGGTCTACGCCGAGGGTGACCGGGCCGTGCACTTCTACATGGTCGTGTCCGGGGCGGTGCGGACCTACCGCCTGCTGAGCGACGGGCGCCGGCAGATCGACGGCTTCCACCTGCCGGGCGACATCTTCGGCCTCGAGGCCGGGGAGGAGCGCCGGACCGGCGCCGACGCGGTGACCGACACGACCGTCACGGCCTTTCGCCGGAGCGACCGCGACGCCCTGACGGGCGATGCCGGCGCCCTTGCGCGCGAGGTGGTCGCCGCCATGCTGCGCGCGCTCGAGCGGGCGCAGGACCACATGCTGCTGCTGGGCCGCAAGTCGGCCAAGGAGCGCGTCGCGAGCTTCCTGCTCGGGCTCTCGCGGCGGGCCGGGACCGGCGGCGCCATCGCGCTGCCGATGTCGCGGACCGACATCGCCGACCATCTCGGCCTCACGATCGAGAGCGTCTCGCGCACGCTCACCCAGCTGGAGCGCGAGGGCGTCATCGCCCTGCCGGCCCACCGGCGCGCCGTCGAGGTGCGGGACGGGGCGGCGCTCCGGCGCCTCGATGGGTGAGCGGCCCCCGCGTCGGGCCGGACACCCGGCGGCGCGATGCCGGCGTGATCGACCCGCCCGATGGTCGCCGGCGCCGTCCCGGGAAGGACGGTCCGGGGTGCGGCGCGGGATCTGACGCGAGTCCGGGGCGGACGCGCGACCCGGTTCTTGTTACTGACCGGTAGCATTCCACCACGACGCGAGGCGCCCGTCGTCCCCCGGCCCGCATGACCAAGCCCGAGACCTCCTCCCTCACGCCGCCGCGCGACGGCGCGCCCGATGCCGAGGAGCTGCGCCAGACCCTCGACGAGGTCGGCATCTGCTTCTGGTCGCTCGACATCCCGACCGGCCGGGTCACCGTCTCGCCCGGCGGCGCCCGGCTGTTCGGCGTTCCCCCGGAGCGCCTGACCACGTTCGAGGCGACGCAGGCGCTGGTGCATCCGGACGACCGCGAGGCCCGGGCCGGCGCGATCCGGCGGGCGCTCGAGCGGGGCGGCGCCTACGAGGTCGATTACCGGGTCGTGCGGCCCGACGGCCAGACCCCCTGGCTGCGCTCGCGCGGCAGCGTGGAGGTCGATCCGGACGGCGGGCCGGTGCGCCATCGCGGCGTGGTGTTCAGCATCCACGAGCAGCGGCAGGCCGAGACGGAGCTGCGCGCCCGCGAGGCGCACCTGCGCTCGATCCTGGAGACGGTCCCGGACGCCATGGTGGTCATCGACGAGGAGGCCCGCATCCGGTCGTTCAGCGCCACCGCCGTGCGCCAGTTCGGCTACGCGCCGGAGGAGGTCGTGGGCCGCAACATCAGCCTCCTGATGCCCGAGCCCTACCGCAGCCGGCACGACGCCTACATGGCCCGCTACCTCGCCACCGGCGAGCGGCGCATCATCGGCATCGGGCGCGTCGTGGTCGGCCAGCGCAGGAACGGCTCGACCTTCCCGATGGAGCTGTCCGTCGGCGAGATGCGCTCGTCGGGCGCGCGCTACTTCACGGGCTTCATCCGCGACCTCACCGAGAGCCGGCGCACCGAGACGCGGCTGCAGGAGCTGCAATCCGAGCTCGTGCACATGTCGCGCTTCACGGCTCTGGGCGAGATGGCCTCGACGCTCGCCCACGAGATCAACCAGCCGCTCACCGCCATCGCCAGCTACCTCAAGGGATGCCGCCGCCTGCTCGAGCGGATGCAGGGCCCCGAGGTGGCGATGCTCGCCGACGCGGTCGGCCAGGCCGCCGACCAGGCGCTGCGGGCGGGGCAGGTCATCCGGCACCTGCGGGAATTCGTGGCCCGGGGCGAGGGCGAGCGCCACATCGAGGGATTGCCGAAGCTCGTCGAGGAGGCGAGCGCGCTCGCCCTCGTCAGCGCCAAGGAGCGCGGCGTGCACGTCACCTTCGCCCTCGACCCGGAGGCGTCCCTCGTCCTCGCCGACCGCATCCAGGTGCAGCAGGTGCTGCTCAACCTGATCCGCAACGCCATCGAGGCGATGCAGGACGCACCCCGGCGCCAGCTGCACGTGACCACGCGGGCGCTGCCGGACGAGGGCCTCGTCGAGGTCGGCGTGGCCGATACGGGCCCCGGCCTCGCGCCGGAGGTGGCGGAGCGCCTGTTCCAGCCCTTCGTGACCACCAAGGCGCACGGGATGGGCGTCGGCCTCTCGATCTGCCGCACCATCGTGGAGGCGCATGGCGGCAAGATCCGGGCCGAGTCGCGGCCGGGCGAGGGGACGCAGTTCCGCTTCACGCTGCAGGCGGTCGACAGGAGGGAGCTGGACGATGTCGGGTGAGGTGCTGGTGCATGTGGTCGACGACGATCTCGCGGTCCGGCAGTCGCTCGCCTTCCTGCTCGCTTCGGACGGGATCCCGGTGCGCCTGCACGATTCGGCCGCGGCCTTCCTCGGTTCCGTCGCCCAGGCCGCGGGCTGCCTCGTCACCGACGTGCGGATGCCTCGCATCGACGGGGTCGAGCTCCTGCGCCGCCTGAGGGCGCGCGGCGACGCGCTCCCGGTGATCGTGATGACCGGCCACGCCGACGTGCCGCTCGCCGTCGCGGCGATGCGGGAGGGGGCGTTCGACTTCATCGAGAAGCCGTTCGACGACGAGGTCTTCCTCGCGGCGGTGCGCGCCGCCCTCGACCGGGGGCGCAGGAGCGCCGAGCGGGACGCCGCCGCCGCCGAGATCCGGCAGCGCGTGGCCTCGCTCTCGGAGCGGGAGCTCCAGGTGCTCGACGAGCTCGTGGCGGGCAAGCCCAACAAGGTCATCGCAAAGGACCTCGGCATCAGCCCGCGGACGGTCGAGATATACCGCGCCAACGTGATGGCGAAGATGCAGGCCGGCAGCCTGGCCGAGCTCGTCCGCGCGGCCCTCATGGTCGAACGGGACGCGTGAGGCCGGGGCCGGCCAGCACCCGTTCGCGGCGCCTCGACGTAGCCGCCGCGATGGAGGAGCACCTCAACATGCCGGCGAGGTCCGGAGCGGTCTGCGAGATCAGCCGCATCGTCGGCCAGATCGCGTCCTCCGCGCGGGAGATCGACAGCTCGGCCCACCTTGTCCGCCCACTTCCCGCAGCATGGCGGCCTGACGGGCCGCAGCCGGGGACGACGTCGCGACCGGGCTGATATCCGCTGAAGGCACCGCCGGGCGTCACGGATCCGGGCAGCAGGTGTAACGCATTGCAAACCAGGATTCGATCCGATGCGCCGATCGCGCGTCGAAACAACAGTATTTCCTCACGGCGTGGGAGGAAGATCCTGACAGAACGGGGTAGACGCCTGAAGAGGCGATCACGCAGCCATGACGGCGCCGCCGGGGTGATCGCAGCGACGCGGCAGGACGCGGATCGATCGGGCCCGTTTACCTGAGAAAGATCATCCATGGCAGCCTTCCTCACGCTCAGCATCGATCGAGGACGGGGCAGGCTGCTCCGCGCCGTGCTCCTCGCCGCCTCGGCCTTCGCTGCGCCCGCGGCTCACGCTGCCGGCGATTTCGCGCTCGCCTCGTGCAAAGGATGGAACGGAACGATCGTCGAGCGCGAGGCGCTCGACACGTCGTCGGCGCGCATGCGCGGCATCATCACGAAGGCCGACCTACAGGAATACTGCGAGCGCGATCCGGGCGGGGAGACGAAGCAGAACGGCGGCAAGCTCACTGTCAAGCAATGCGTCGACAAGTATTTGCGGCAGGAAGCGCGCACCGAGCTGAGCGCGCAGGCGAACTGCCGAACGGGCGTCGTCTCGTACCAGTACGGCGGCAGACCCACCGGCCGAGCACGCTTTCCGCTCGGACCGGATGCCGACACGTCCTGCGCGTCGGGCCTGCCGCCGATGATCGAACAGTTCAAGATCCTGTGCCCTGCGGCGGCGAAGCGCCTCAAGGTCGATCAATGATCTCCCATCGGATGAAATCAGTCAACCGAAACATGATTGCACAGATATCGATGGATAACAGTATGAGGAAAATTGCCCTTTTCATCGTGCTCGGCATGCTCTGCACTCCGGCACTCGGCGCGGACGCGCGGTTTCCGACGGGGCGCTGGGCCGGGAAGCCCTCGTGGTGCAACAACAGACCCGGCGAGACCGATGCCTTGCCGCAGATCTTCACGAGGACTTCCATCGAAGGCTACGAGAACACCTGCCGGATCACACGCATCAAAGGGAACAACCCCTTCGACGTTTCGCTCGCCTGCACCGGCGAGGGCATGACCTCGAAAGAACGCACTCGTTACACGATCAACGGCAACACGATGCTGGTGCAGGACCTCACGGACAGCCGCACCCGTCCCTACACCCTTCATCGGTGCCGGACCTAGCGACCATGTTCCCACGGCCATCGCCCCGGCGCAGGACCCAGCAAGGATCGCCCGTGCTTCGGCGAGGACATCCAGGGACATTCGCCCGCCCGAGCCGGGCGCTGGCCGCCATGGCGGTCGGTTGCCTCTGCCTGCTCGGCCAGACCTCGCAGGCGGCCGCGACCGCCGACGGATGCGCCCGCGTGGGCCCTACGCCGGACGGGTTCCTCAATCTTCGCGACGGGCCCGGCCATCACTTCGCGGTTCGGCGGAGGCTGTCACCGGGCGACAGGCTCGACATCGATACGGCGCGATGCGGGCCCTACAGGGGACGCACCGTGTGCAATGAGAGCGGAGACTGGACCCACGTCGTCTCGGTTCCTCGCCTCGATGCAGGGCTCAGGGCGTACACGCAGGGCTGGGTCAGAACTTCCTATATTCTGTACCGTCAGTGCGATGGCGTCTAAATAGAAGCTCGCGGTCTAGGGTAGCACATGGCGCGCAGGACCCACCCGGATGTTTCATCCGAGAGGTTCGGCTAAGCGGTCGAAGAAATGATATGAAATTCGCCTAATTTTTCCAATACCCATCAATCACGGGATCCCCTCTCCCACACGGGAAAGGGGATATGAACTCTGCATTAATTCGACTTACCAAGCAGAACGTGTCTGATGACATGCTTAATTCGCCTGCACACCATCACAGCCACACCGCCGTCTTGTGATGTCAGCGATCAAAGATCGGCTGGCCTCGGAGGCTCCCAAAAATCGCGGAGGTCTTCCTCGAGGCGGCAGACGCTCGCAGTTCAGGATGCAGTCGAGAGCAGGTTCGAATGGATACCGGCTACACTGCCCTCATAAGCCGGCCATCAGAACAGACCTCCCCGGCAGCGCGCATCGTGTGACGTAATACCGCCGCGCCTTCGAACGGACCCGTTCGGAGGCGCAAGGCAAGCCCGAACGGGCGCCGGCGCTGATGCGCCGGACGCCTTCGCATCGACGTGTCGATGCGAAGGCGCGAGGGTATAAGTCTGAGCTTTCGGCGGCGCGCAGGTTGGTGGCCCTCGCACGGCGAGAGGCGGGGCACGACCCGGCGCAACCAACCCGATGCGAGCCGCGGCACCGCCAGGGATGACCATGGCCGCTTCGCCGGCGTGTTGACCATGTTCGGCCCGGGGGAAAACGCCTCGCCGCGAAAAAGGCGACGGGATCAACGGCCTGGAGCGACGAGGAACGGACACCGTAAGAATGCATAAACCTAACCAATTAACCTAAATTTATCGCTGCGCCATGCAGAGTTGCACAGAAGAGAGCAGCGCACCGGCGCCACAAGGCTTAAGGTTGAGTAACATGCCGCGCCACGCCATTCGTTTCAATTTGCGCCGAGCGGCCAATCCGGTGCCCTGTCTGTCCCAGGTCAGTTAAGCACAGCATCTCGGGCCGGACTTCGTCCGCGGCTGCGAGGACGGCGCCGATCGCTGGCGTGAATCCTCGGATCAGAGCGGCCTCTTCTCCCCCTGCGCGGCCACGCGGCGTGCGCTGGCGGGACGCGGAGGGAACCCGGCCTGTCCCATCCTCGCGCGTGACGCGTCCGATGCGGGTCGAGACCCCATCGCCACAGGACCAAGGGTGGTCGCAATGGAACCGATCAATCTGTCTCGCCGCGCGTTCGCAGGCGGCCTCGCGTCCCTGGCCGGTGCGGCGCTCCTCCCGTCGGGAGCGGGCGCGGCGGGCGGCACCTCCGAGATCCGCGTCGCCTTCGTGGGCGACTCGCTCTCCGACGGCATGTGGGGCGGGGCGACCCGCCTGGTCGCGCGGGAGGCGTGCCTGAACGCCCGGGTCAAGCTCGGCCGCTTCGCCGAGAACGGGACGGGGCTGACGCGCCCCGCGAAGTTCGACTGGGTCGCGGAGGGCAGGGCGGTCGTCGCGAAGTTCAAGCCGACGCTGTCGGTGGTGTCCCTCGGCCTGAACGACCGCCAGAGCATCGTCGACACGAGCCGGTCCCGCTTCGAGCTCGGCACGCCGGGCTGGCGCGCGCGCTACGGCGAGCTGTCCCAGGCCCTGGCCAGGAACCTGCGCGCCGAGGAGGGGGCCGTGCTGTGGATCGGCCTGCCGGTGCTGCGCGACAAGGTCAGCCAGGACGACGCCGCGGAGAAGAACGTGATCTTCGCGGAGGCGATCAAGGGCCTGGGCGACCCGAGGATCCGCTTCGTCGCCCCCTGGCGGCAGGGCGCCGCCGGACCGGACGCCTTCCATCCCTACGGCGCCGACCTTCGCGGCGCGCAGGTGCAGCTGCGCGCGCCCGACGGGATCCATTTCACCACGGCGGGGTACGACGTGGTCTCGTCCTATCTGCTGGGCGCGGTCGCGGGGTTCCTCAAGGAGCAGGGACAGGCGATGACCTATCCCTGCCACGCCCAGCAGGCGCAGCGGTGATGATCGCCGGAGGCCAGCGCGGCATCCTCGCTGCCTCCGGCGCAGCGATCCTGCTGCCCGTCGCCGTCGTCGCGCTGACCCCGGCCGCCGACCGCGGGACGCCGGCGGCGCGCGCCGCGACGACTGCCGGTCCGGGCCCGCGGACCGTGCCCCTCGCGAGCGGCGATGGCCCGGACCTTGCGGCCGTCCCGGGCCGCCGCGGCCGCCCGGCCGTCTCCATCGTGCAGATCGGCGACAGCCACACCGCCGCCGACCTCTTCACCGGGACGGCCCGGCAGATCCTTCAGGAGCGGTTCGGAGCGGGCGGCGTGGGCTACCTAGCGGCAGGACGACCCCATCCGGGCGTCCGCAGCACCGGCCTCGCGCCGTCGGCCAGCACCGGCTGGACCTATGACGGCATCCAGCGGTCGGCGCAGCCCGACGCGTTCGGGCTGTCCGGCTACACCGCGCGCACGGCCCGCGAGGGCGAGACGCTGTCCTTCGGGAGGGAGACGCCCGTCCCTTACGGATCGATCGAGATCGAGGCGCGGACGGGGCCGGGGGCGGGCTCGGTCGCCGTCGAGATCGACGGCGTGCCGGTCCTGTCGGCCTCGCTCGCGGCGGACGACGCGGCACCGAGGATCCTGGAGGTCCGGCCGCCTTCCGGCCACGCCGCGTTCCGGCAGATGACGATCCGGACGCTGGAGGCCAAGCCCGTGGCGATCTCGGCCGTCGGCATCTTCCGCCGGGGCTCCGGCCTGACCTACAGCGCGGTCGGGGTCCCGGGCGCCACCGTCGACCTGCTCGGCCGCTATCCCGAGAGGACGCTCGCCGACGGTCTCCGACGGCTCGCGCCCGACATCGTCGTGCTCGCCTTCGGCACGAACGAGGGCTTCGACGCCAACCTCGATCCAGCCGCCTACGAGGCCCGGTACACCGCCGCGATCCGGGCGATCCGGCGGGCCGTCCCGAAGGCGCGGCTCGTGATGATCGGGCCGCCGCAGGCCGAGCGCGCCGCCCCCGCCTGCCGGCCGGCCGAGGGCAGGGCGTGCCCGGCACCCGGTGCGGCGGCGGAGCCCCGGGCCGGGTCCGGCAGGCCGGACGCCTGCCCCGGGCGACCGCCGCAGCTCGACGGGGTGCGCGCGGTGCAGCGCCGCCTCGCCGAGGCGGAGCGGATCCCGTTCTTCGACTGGTGGGCGATCATGCCGGCCGGGTGCGGCGCGTCCCGCTGGGCGGACGCGGATCCGCCCCTGATGGCGAAGGACCGCGTCCACTTCACGAGGGCAGGCTATCGCGTCGGCGGGCAGGCCTTCGCCCGCTTCCTGGAGCCGGAAGTCAGGGCATTGCTCAGAGGCGACGATGCTGTTTCCCACCATTGAGTTCGCCCTCTTCTTCATGCTCGTGCTGCCGTGCACGTGGCTGCTCAACCGGCGCAACGCGCTCAAGAAGGCGATGCTCGTGGTGGCGAGCTACGTCTTCTACAGCTTCTGGAGCATTCCGTTCCTGCTGCTCCTGTTCCTGTCCTCGCTGTTCAACTACGCCTTCGGGCTGCTGGTCGGCCGAAGCGCCGATCCGCGGCTGCGCAAGGCGCTGGTCGGCGTCGCGGTCGCCGGCAACCTCATGCCGCTGTGCTTCTTCAAGTACTACGACTTCCTCGCGGCCCAGCTCCAGGCGCTCGGCGCGCTGGCCGGCCTCCAGCTCGATCTCGGGTCGACGGGCGTCGCCGTGCCGGTGGCGATCTCCTTCCTGACCTTCCACGGCATCTCCTACGTCGTGGACGTCCACCGGGGGAGGGTCGAAGCCTCGCGCTCGCTCGTCGACCTCCTGCTCTACGTCAGCTTCTTCCCGCACCTCGTGGCGGGGCCGATCGTCCGCGCGTCCGAGTTCCTCGCGCAGCTCGCCCGCCCCTCTGACCCGCGCAACATCGACCTCGGCGGGAGCACGCTGCTCATCCTCGGCGGCCTGTTCAAGAAGGTGGTCGTCGCCAGCCACCTCTCGATCCTGTTCGTCGACCCGGTCTTCACGAACCCGCAGGCCTACGGGACCGTCGATCTCATCCTGGCGGCCTACGCCTACGCGATCGTCATCTACTGCGACTTCAGCGCCTACACCGACATCGCGATCGGCGTCGCCAACCTGCTCGGCTACCGCTTCCCGCGGAACTTCGACCAGCCCTACATCGCGCTGTCGCTGCAGGAATTCTGGCACCGGTGGCACATCACGCTCTCGACCTGGCTGCGCGACTACCTCTACATCCCGCTCGGCGGCAGCCACCTGGGACGCTGGCTCACCTACCGCAACCTCATCCTGACCATGGTGCTGGGCGGGCTCTGGCACGGGGCGGGCCTGCAATTCATCGTCTGGGGGGCGCTGCACGGCGTCGGCCTGGCGGCGGAGCGCCTGCTGCGGGAGGCGACGGACGAGGGCGGCCGCTTCCGCCGGTTCCTGCGCGGTGAGCTCGGCCAGACGATCCGCTGGCTCCTGGTGTTCCACTTCGTCTGCGTCGCCTGGATCTTCTTCCGGTCCGCCGATGCCGGCAGCGCCGTCGACTACCTGGGCACGATCCTGCGCCGGGTCGGCGACGGCGCGCCGCTCACGGCCTCGCCCCTCATCCTCGTGCTGATGATGGCGGGCTTCCTGACCCAGCTCCTGCCCCCGTCGGCCTACGAAGCCGCCGACGGCTCCTTCCGCAGGGCCTCCGTCGCCGCGAAGGTCGCCTTGAGCACGGCCGCGATCTGGGCCGTCATCATGCTCGCGCCGTCGGGCGTCGCCCCCTTCATCTACTTCCAGTTCTGATCCGACCGGAAAGCCGCACCCGCCATGACGACGCTCGCCCCAGCCGCAGACGCGCTGCCGCCCGTGAGGGGCCTCGCCCGGACCCACCCGATGCGGGGGGCGGGCCTCCTCCGCCTAGGCCCGGCGGGCCGGGCGATCGCCCTCGTGTACGCGACCTGCCTGCTCCTGGCGCTCGCCTACCCGCAGGCGCTCGCCGCCTGGCTCGACGACTTCGAGCCGAACCCGGTCGTCGAGGCGGCCCAGGGCGGCGCGGCCCGCCTCGTCGCGCTCTCCGAGAGCCTGGGCATCGCTCGGATCTCCGGCAGCGTTCGCGACCTGGGCAAGGGCCTCACCCGCAAGCCGGACTGACCGGCACGCGCAGCAGCATCGCCAGACGGCAGGGAGACGGGACGATGATCAGGGGTAGCGTGCTCGGCGTCGCGGCGCTGATGGCCGGCATCGGGCTCTGCCCGGGGGCGCAGGCGGCCTGCATGGTGGTCGGCGACAGCGTCGGCGTCGGGATCGGGATGGCGCTGCGGGGCGTGTGCACGACGTCGGCCAAGGTCGGGATCAGCTCGAGCGCGGTTGCCGAGCGGGTGCGGGCGGGCAGCCACTGGACGATCGCGTCCCTCGGCAGCAACGACTTTCCCCGCGGCATCCGCCCGGCCCAGCGGGTCCAGTCGGAGGCGCGGGTCCGGGGCGCCCTCGCCACCGTGTCGGCCAAGGCCGGCGAGCACCTGATCCTCGTCCTGCCGGCGAACGGCGCCCGCGGCCTCGTCCAGAGCTGGGCGGCCTCGAACGGCGTCAGGACGGTCTCGTTCGCCGCCGGCCCCGACGACATCCACCCGCGCAGCTACGCGGCACTGGCGCACGACATCCGGCGCAGCATCGGCGAGTGACCGGCCGGGCCGATCCGCCTCCCGGCGGTCAGGGAGGCGTGACGCCCGGGCGGTGTCGGGCGCGGACCGCCGGCCGTCGCGCGACGGGCTGCCAGGCCGGCCCCTCGACGGAGGGACGCCCCGGCGTTCGTCTCCGCCGGTCACCGGCCCGGCGCGGGTCCTCCGGTCTCCCGGCGCGTCTCGTAGGGCCATTTCCAGCCCTGGATGTCGGGCATGTCCTCGCCGTGCTCGCGGATGTAGAGCTTGTGCGCGGTGAGCCGATCGCGAAAGGCCTGCTTGGCCTGCGCCGCCCGCGTGACCAGTCCCGGCACCCGGTCGATCGCCTCGATGGCGAGGTGGAAGCGATCCAGCTCGTTCAGCACCACCATGTCGAACGGCGTCGTCGTGGTGCCCTCCTCGATGAAGCCCCGCACGTGCATGTTGGCGTGGTTGGCGCGACTGTAGGTCAGCCGGTGGATCAGGTAGGGATAGCCGTGATAGGCGAAGATCACCGGCTTGTCCCGGGTGAAGAGGCTGTCGAACTCCGCATCGGTCAGGCCGTGCGGGTGGTCCTTGCTCGACTGCAGGGTCATCAGGTCGACCACGTTGACGACGCGGATGCGCAGGCCGGGGACGGCCTGCTTCAAGAGGTCGACGGCGGCCATGGTTTCGAGGGTCGGAACGTCGCCGGCGCAGGCCATCACGACGTCGGGCTCGAGGCCGATCTCGTCCGTCCCGGCCCAGTGCCAGATGCCGATGCCCGCCTCGCAATGGAGGCCGGCCTCCTCCGCCGTGAGCCATTGCGGCTGCGGCTGCTTGCCGGCCACGATCACGTTGATGCGGTTGTAGGTCCTCAGGCAGTGGTCGCCGACCCAGAGGAGCGTGTTGGCGTCCGGCGGCAGGTAGACGCGGACGATGTCGGACTTCTTGTTGGCGACGAGGTCGATGAAGCCGGGATCCTGGTGGCTGAAGCCGTTGTGGTCCTGGCGCCAGACGTGGGAGGTCAGGAGGTAGTTGAGCGACGAGATCGGTCGCCGCCAGCCGAGCTCCCGCGACACCTTCAGCCACTTGGCGTGCTGGTTGAACATCGAATCGACGATGTGGATGAAGGCCTCGTAGCAGGAGAAGAGGCCGTGGCGGCCGGTCAGCAGGTAGCCCTCGAGCCAGCCCTGGCAGAGGTGCTCGCTCAGCACCTCCATGACCCGGCCCTCGCGGGCGAGGCTGACGTCGTAGGGCTCGATGTCCTCCATCCAGACCCGGTCGGTCACCTCGAACACGGGGTCGAGGCGGTTGGACGCGGTCTCGTCCGGGCCCACGATGCGGAAGTTGCGGGCCTCGGCGTTGAGCGCCGTCACCTCGCGCAGGTAGCGCCCGAGCGCCCGCGTCGCCTCGCCGACCTCCAGCCCGGGCTCGGATACCGGGAGGGCGAAGTCCTGCCAGCGGGGAAGCCGCAGCTCCCGCCGCAGCAGGCCGCCATTGGCGTGCGGGTTGGCGCCCATGCGCCTTTTGCCCGCGGGCGCCAGGGCGGCAAGCTCGGGCCGCAGGCGCCCGGTCTCGTCGAACAAGGTCTCGGGCGCGTAGGAGCGCATCCAGTCCTCGAGGATCCGGCGGTGGCCGTCGTCGGTCCTGGCCTGGCCGACCGGCACCTGGTGGGAGCGCCAGAAGCCCTCCACCTTCTTGCCGTCGACGGTCTTGGGCCCGGTCCAGCCCTTGGGGCTGCGCAGCACGATCATCGGCCAGCGCGGGCGCCGGAACCCCGCGCCGCCCCGCGCCTCGGCCTGGATGGCCTTGATGCGGTCCGCGGCCCGGTCGAGCGTCCCGGCCATCAGCCGGTGCATCGGCTCGGGCTCGTCGCCCGACACGAAGAACGGCTCGTAGCCCAGGCCCGTGAACAGGGCCTCGAGCTCGTCGTCCCGCATCCGGCCGAGCACCGTCGGGTTGGCGATCTTGTAACCGTTGAGGTGCAGGATCGGCAGCACGGCGCCGTCGGTCACCGGGCTCAGGAACTTGTTCGACTGCCAGGAGGCGGCGAGCGGCCCGGTCTCGGCCTCGCCGTCGCCCACCACGCAGGCGGCGATCAGGTCGGGATTGTCGAGGACCGCGCCGAAGGCGTGGAGGAGGGCGTAGCCGAGCTCGCCGCCCTCGTGGATCGAGCCCGGCGTCTCCGGCGCGACGTGGCTCGGGATGCCGCCGGGGAACGAGAACTGCCGGAACAGCTTGCGCATCCCCGCCGCGTCCTGCGCGATGTCCGGGTAGACCTCGCTGTAGGTGCCTTCCAGGTAGGTGTTGGCCACCATGCCGGGGCCGCCGTGGCCGGGGCCGCAGACGTAGATCACGTCGAGGTCGCGCGCCTTGATGAGCCGGTTGAGGTGCACGTAGATGAAGTTGAGGCCCGGGGTGGTGCCCCAGTGGCCGAGGAGGCGCGGCTTGACGTGCCGGGGCTCCAGCGGCTCGCGCAGCAGGGGATTGTCGAGCAGGTAGATCTGCCCGACCGAGAGGTAGTTGGCGGCCTGCCAGTAGCGGTCGATCAGGGCGAGATCCTCGCCGTCGAGCGGGGCGGCGGATCGCGGGGCCCGTCCCTGCGGGTTCGTCTGCTCGGTCACTGGGCGTCTCCTGCTGGCTGGCGGGGCACGAACGGGCGCCTCCCGGGAGGCGCCGGTGCGCGTGGCGGGGATCAGTCCCCGAAGATCACGCGGCGGAAGCGGGCGAGCGCGAAGGCGAAGTAGACGCTGCCCAGGGCCGCGAGGGCGAGGAGCTGCGGCCAGATGATCGGGAGCCCCGCCCCGCGGTAGAGCACGGCCTGCGCGAGGGCGACGAAGTGCGGCGTCGGGCTTAACGTCTGCACGACGATCTGCAGCCAGACCGGCATGCTCTCCATCGGCGTGCTGCTGCCCGAGAGCAGCTGCATGAGGAGCAGGATCGGGATCACCAGCAGGCCGAACTGCCCCATGGATGTCGCGATGGTGCCGAGCAGGATGCCGAGCGCCGCCACCGCGAGGGCGTAGAGGCCGGCCCCGAGCAGGAACAGGGGGATGGATCCGGCGATCGGCACGCCGAGCCAGCCCTCCACGACGAAGACCAGGGAGAGCCCCGCCGCCACTAGGATCACGAGCCCGTTGGCGACGACCTTGGCGAGCATGATCTCGACGGGCACCAGCGGCATCACCAGCAGGTGCTCCACCGTGCCCTGCTCGCGCTCGCGGATCAGCGCGGCCCCGGTGAGGATCACCGTGAGCAGGGTGATGTTGTTGATCACCTGCATCACCGAGGTGAACCAGCTGGTCTGGAGGTTCGGGTTGAACATGGCCCGGGTCACCACCCGCACCGGGGCCGCGGCCGAGAGGTCGCTGCGGGCCGCGAAGTTGGCGACCTCCTGGGCGATGATGGTCTGGATGTAGACCGAGCCGTTGCCGGCCTGGGTCATGGCGGTCGCGTCCACGTTGACCTGGACCGAGGTCGGCCGGGCGGACAGCACGTCCCTCTGGAGGCGCGGCGGCAGGTCGATCACGAAGACGAGCCGGCCGCTGTCCATCGCCGGGTCGACCTCGGCGGGCGTGATCGGCACGACCTGCTTGAACAGGGGCGGGGTGAAGGCGCTCACGATCTGCCGCGAGAGGTCGGACCGGTCCTCGTCGACCACCCCGACGGTCAGGTCGCGCACCTCCGTCGAGGCGCCCGAGGCGACCGACTGGACGGCGAACGAGAAGGCGTAGACGACGAGGAACAGCATGACCGGATCGGCCCGGATGCTGCGCAGCTCCTTGACGACGAGGCGCAGGACGTTGGCCGCGTGCGTGGCGAGGCCGGACGGCGCGGGGGCGGCGGGCAGGCCTTGCGCGGGTCCGGCCATCTCACGCCTCCTGCTTGCGCAGGAAGAGCTGCGACAGGACCAGGAACAGGAGGGCGAAGCTCGCCAGCACCAGGAGGTTGAGCCAGAGCTCCGAGAAGGGCAGGCCCTTGGTGAAGGTGCCGGCCGTCACCGGCTGGTACCAGGCCGGCGGCAGCGAGAGGCCGATCAGCCGCGCGCTGCCCGAGAGCGACGAGATCGGGACGATCAGCCCGGAGAAGTTGACGGCCGGGATGATCGACAGGAGCGCGGTGGCGAAGACCGCCGCGACCTGCGTCTTCATGAAGGTCGAGATGAACTGGCCGAAGCCGGTGGTGGCCGCGACGTAGAACAGCGTCCCGAGGGCGAGGGCTGCGAACGAGCCCTTCACCGGCACGTCGAAGACGACCAGCGCGACCAGCACCAGCAGCGTGAAGCCGATCATCGCGATCAGGATGTAGGGCAGCTGCTTGCCGACCAGGAACTCGAACTTGGTGACCGGCGTCGAGCGGAAGTTCGCGATCGACCCGGTCTCCTTCTCGCGCACCACCGCGATGGCCGACATGATGGCGGGGATCAGGATGAGAAGCAGCATCATGACGCTCGGCACCATGGCGTTGACGCTGCGGAAGGCCTGGTTGTAGAGGAAGCGCGTCTCCACGCTCACCGTCCGGCCGGACGCCGCGATCCCGGTGCGGGCGATGACCAGCTGCTGGCCGTACTGGCTCGCCAGCTGGGTCACGTAGCCCCGGCTGGTCTCGGCGCGGAACGGCATCGCCCCGTCGAGCCAGACGGCGACCTCCGGCACCCGGCCGGCCTGGAGGTCGAGGCCGAAGCGGGGCGGGATCTCGAGGGCGACCTGGACCTGGCCGCTGCGGAAGCGCGCGTCGCGCTCGGAGGCCGAGTGGATCGGCGGCTGCTCGCTGAAGTAGCGCGAGCTCGTGAAGGCCTCGACGAGCTGCCGGCTCTCCGGGCTGTTGTCCTGGTCGAAGGCCGAGAAGCGCAGCCTCTCGACGTCGAACGAGATGCCGTAGCCGAAGGCGATCATCAGGAGGATCGGTCCGGCGAAGGCGAAGGCGATGCGGATGGGATCGCGCAGGAGCTCCATCGATTCACGCCTTGCGTAGGCCCAGAGGCGCCGCGGATCGAAGAGGCGGTGCGGCGGCGCCTCTGGGCCTACGC
>NZ_LABY01000134.1 GCF_001043975.1 Methylobacterium variabile | reverse complement strand
CGGCGGCCGGGCCCGGCCGCGGCGCGCGCCAGGCCGCGTAGGCCGCAGCGAGGCGGCGCTTGAGCGCGAACTCGGCCGCGTCGAGCGCGTCGAGCCTGGCCATGATCGGCGGGACCTGGGTCGGATCCGCCGTCCGGGCGAGCTTGAGGATGCCGTAGTGCAGGGCGGTCAGGCCGTTCACCAGTGCCTCGATCTCATCGCAGATCCGCTGGAACTCGGCGTCCGGCCAGCGCAGGGCGCGCCAGAAGAAGGCGAAGCCGTGCTCGTAGGCCCATTTGCGGATGGTGATCACCGGCAGCTCGCGCAGGGCCTCGCCGACATCGGCGAGCCGCAGCCCGCCGCGCCCCTCGGCATGGGCCGAGACGACGGCGCGCACCGCATCGATCAGCGGGTTGGCGTCGGGATTGAAGCAGGCCTCGAAGAAGGCCGCCAGATCCGCGTCCGCCGGCGGACGGGCCCGCGCGGGATCGAACCGGTAGCCGCCCGCGACACTCGGCTGGCGGATCGCGTTCAGCATCCTCTCGCGCTCGATCACGCCCTCCCACCGGAAGTCGGGATCGCGCACCTGCCACAGGGCGGGGTCGTCGGTGAGGCCCACCATCAGGTAGTGCGGGAAGGGGTTCTGGTTGAACTTGTTCTCCCGCTCCGGCAGGTGGAACATGTCGAGCATCACCATCACGCGCTCGTCCGGCGCGCGGCGCTCCAGGAGGTCGAGGAGGACCGCGACGTTGTCGTCCTTCGACCGGGAGTGGTCGTACCAGGAGACGACCGGCACGCCGTAGAGCCGCTCGAACCAGTAGCGGAACGCCTCGTGGTCCATGGCGTCCGAGTGGTAGGCGAGGCGGAACTCGTCGGTGATCGCGAACTCGGCGTCCCAGATCAGGAAGTAGAACGGGCGGTGGTCGATGCCGCGGGCCTTCAGCCCGTCGCAGACGCAGCTGACGAAGCAGTGGATCTTCAGGTCGTAGGGCAACTCGCCGTGGACGCCCTCGGACGGTGTCCCGGCCGCGTCCGTCGGGGCGGAAGTTGCGGGATCGCCTGCCGCCGGCGGCACGCGCGCGAGCAGCCCGGCGAGGTCGGCCACGGTGGCGAGGTCCTGCCGGGCGATCGCCTCCTCGGGGATCGACAGCCCGAGGCTCATCTCCAGGGACAGGATGAGCTGCAGCACCTGCACCGAGTCGAGGTAGAGGTCCTCGTTCAGCCGTGCCTGCGGCCCGAAGAGGTCGAGATGGGGATGGTTCATCTCCTCGCGCAGGACGGTGCCGATGGCCGCGACGGCGGCATCCCGGGTCAGGCCGGGGGTCGCGGCGATCGTCATGCCTCGGCCCCCAGCGCGCCGGTCCGGTAGCGCTCGGCGGCCTCCCGGCGGGAGATCTTGCCGTTGGCCTGGCGCGGGATGGCGCCGACCTGCACCGCCTCGACGGGGACCTGGTGGCCGGCGAGCCAGCGGCGGCACCAGTCCTGGAGCGCGCGCGGCGGCACCGGCGCCTCGGCGCTGAACAGCAGCATCACCCGCTCGCCCGCGAACGGGTCCGCCTTGGCGAAGGCCACGGCGTCGGTGATGCCGGGCATCGCCATCACGGCGTCCTCGACCTCGCCCGGATAGACGTTCAGGCCCGAGACGTTGATCGTGTCGCTCGCCCGCGCCACGAAGACCAGCATGCCGTCGGGCTGCCAGTAGCCGAGATCGCCGGTCGGCACCGTTCCGCCCTCGCCCTCGACGACGATCTCCTCCGGCGCCTCGGCGCTCGCGCCGGCCCGGACGCGGTGGTGGGGCAGGGGGCGGCCGATCGCGTCGGCCTGCTGCAGGTCAGGGTTCACCGCGATGCACCCGGTCTCGGAGCAGCCGTATTGCTGGAAGAAATGCTCCACCCGGGCGCGGATCAGCGAGAACCAGGGCGCGGGCAGGATCGTGCCGGAGGTCATCGCCGCGTGGATCCGCTCGCCCGCGGGCAGCAGCCGGGCGAGCGTGTGCAGCATGGCCGGCGAGGTGTAGAGCAGCGGCCGCTCGATCTCCCGCAGGCGGCGCAGCAGGTATTTCGGGTTGGCGGTGTCGAGCACCACCGGCGCGCGGCCACGGCGCAGGCCGACAAGGAGGCCGCAGATCAGGCCGTAGGAGTGGGTGATCGGGCAGGCGACGACCGGCGTCATTCCGTCCGGCTCGGTGAAGGCCGCGACGTAGCTCTCGATCTCGCGCTCCACCGCGCGCCAGGGACGGGCGATGCATTTGGGCTCGCCGGTCGTGCCGGAGCTCATCTGGAGCAGGTGCCCCTCGCCTGGAACCGGGGGCGGGACGCCGTCCAGGCTCTCGCCCTCGAGCCCGTCGAGGAAGATGCGGTGGCATCCGGCGCGGGCGGCGAGACGGCGCGCCCCGTCGTCGGGCAGGGCCGGGTGGATCGGCAGCAGGGTCGCGCCGGCCCGCCGGGCGGCGAGGATGAAGGCGAGGCTGCCCTCGGCATCGCGAAAGCGCGCGGCGACGCGCTCGCCGGTGCCGCCCCGCAGGGAGGCCTGCACCGCGACGCACGCCAGGGCCACCTCCATCTCGTCCGCGCCGATCGTGCGTCCGTCGATCTCGATCATGGGGTCTCCCGCAGGATGGTCAGGGCCGGATCCGGCCGGAGGGCGTCGGGCGCGAGGGGACTGGGCGAGAGGGCATCGGGATAGAGGGCGTTGGGAACGAGGCGGCTGCAGCGCGCCTCCTCCAGCCCGAGCTTGCGCGCGAGCAGCGCCTCGACCCGTAGGCGGGGCGCGTCCACGCCGAGGCGAGCGAACCGGTCGGCGAGCCCGTGCTCCGCCGCGTGGCGGCGCAGCCGGTCGCCGAGGCGAGCCCAGAAGCCGGCCTCGTCGAGCCCGGCCCGCTCGCGCAGGAGGCGGGTGACCTCGCCGAGGTTGAAGACGAACAGGCTGTCCGTCACCAGCTCGGCGAGGAAGGCGGGCGAGGGGACGGCGTGGAAGCGGCCGTCCGCCGGGGCGGCATGGGCGGGATCGATGGCGCCGAAATCCGGCACGCGGGCCACGTCTGGCACGAAGCCCGGCGCGTACTCGGCACTCTCGTGGAAGTCGCGCAGGATCACCCGTTCCGGCCAGCCGTCGCGGTGGACGAGGATCATGTTCTGCCCGTGCGCCTCCAGCGCCACGCCGTGCGCCACCAGGAGGTGCCAGACCGGCAGCACCGCGACCTCCACCAGGCGGTCGAGCCAGTCGGCGACCCCGTAGCGCGCCAGCCAGGGCGCGACGAAGGCGCTGCCGTCCGCCTCGCAGGCGCAGAGCGCGTTGAACGGCACGGCGGCCTCGCCGGGCGACAGGTCCGGGCTCTCGCGCCAGATCGCGGCGAGATGGCCCGCGAGCGGACCGTCCCGGTCGGCGATCGCGGCGGCGTACTCGCGCAGGACGCTCATCCGGGCGCCGAGCAAGGGATCGCCGGCGACGATCCCCGCCAGCCAGCCCGACAGGGCGGGGGCCGTGAGGACGAAGTGCGGATCGAGGATCCGCAGGCTCGACGTGCTGACGACGCCGAGGCCGAGCTTCACGCTCGCGGCGCCCGGGTCGTCGCGGTTGTGCAGCGTGCGCAGGGACTGGCTGGCGCGGTAGTGCGGACCGGCCTCGCCGAGGGGCACGGCGCGCCCCTCGGCCAGCCAGGGCCGGAGCGGCCCCCGCTCGAGCCGGCGCATCTGCCAGGGGTGGACCGGCAGGACGGCGTGCGAGGCGAGGGCGTACCCGGCCTCGCCGAGGCGCCGCAGGAGCGTGTCCCATTCGGCGCCGAGCTCGGCGCGCCCGAACGCGTCCTCGTCGCCCGGCAGCGCCAGGGCGACGGCGTCCCGCCTCACGGCGAGCCAGCGCAGGCGGAACGCCGCGCCGGCCTCCGGCCCGTAGCGGGCGTGGTCCTCCAGGGTGAAGCCGGTGCGCGCCTTAAAGCACGGATGGTAGGGGTGGCCCTCCCACAGGGCGGCGTCGAGCGCCGCGAAGGGAAGGGCGCGGCGCTCCGGCGGCCGCAGGGTGTCGGCGTTCCAGCGGCAGAGCGCGACCGTCTGCCGGAGCTCCGCCAGCAGCCGCTCCCGGCGCTCCGCCGAACCCGGCAGCGCCTCGGCCAGGGCGGCGAGCGGGGCGGCCCGCCACCCGTCCCGCCCGTCCGCCATCTCGACCGTGCCGGGAACGAGGCGGGGGCGGCCGAAGGGACCGAGCGACCCGACGGCACGGAAGCGATGCGGGCCGAGGCGCCAGTGCAGCCGTCCGGCGTCGGTCGCGGCGTCGCGGTCGGCGAGGCCCTCGAACAGGACCGCCTCCGCCAGCTGCCGCAGGACGCGCTCCTCCGGCGGGCCGGCCGCCTCGGGCGACCGGGACGTCTCGGGCCGCACGGCCACCTCAGGATGCGAGGACACGGCCGGATCGGGTCCGGGTGCCGGCGCGCTCCTTGAGCGGGTTCGGCATGTCGATGTAGTTGCCGGTGCCGTCGCCCGCGGAGAGCTCGTCGCGGTCCGACAGGCGGACGCGCAGGTTGGCCTTGGTGCAGAGCGTCGGCGCGTCGAGGACCGAGCGGGCGAAGGCCCGCCCCGCCCCGGTCATGCGCCGCGCGACGATCTCCAGCCGGCGGGCGAGGTCGTCGAGGAGGACCTCTTCCCGTGCCAGCCCGTCATGGCCCATGCGGGCGATGACCGAGAAGACCTGGTTGACGACGAGGTAGTAGGCGAGGCGCCGGCGGATCTCGTCGTCGTCGAAGTAGAGCGAGGCGATGGCGCCGGTCTCGGGCACCAGGGCCTGGAGGCGCGGGCGGGCGGCCTCCGACAGGTAGAAGCCCTGGTTGTCGCGGTAGAAGCCGCGGCGCGGCCAGCCGTCGGCGACGTCGAGCAGCATGTTCTGCTGGTGCGCCTCGAGGGCGATGCCGTGCCGGTCGTAGAGGGCGACGATCGGGTCAAGCGAGCAGTCGAGGTAGAGGCTGAACCAGGTCCGCGCGGCGTGGGCGAGGTCGGCCGCCCCGCCGGGGGCGAGGCGGCGCAGCAGGGCCGCGAGCCGCGAGGGCCGGCCCGGCACCGGCTCGGCGGTCAGCGCCGCGACGACGGCGACGCCGCGCTCCGCGCCGCCGCGGAAGGGATTCTCGCGCAGGACCGTCTCGAACCCGCTCTCCGGGCGGCCGGGGCAGTCCAGGGTGAGGTAGGCCGGGTCGGCAAGGATCCGAAAATTCCCGTCCGCCGCGCCGCCGCCGCGCGCGAGGAGCCGCGCCACCGCGACGCCGGCCTCGAGCTCGGCCATCCGGTTCACCCGCAGCGAGTTCGTCAGCGTGACGGGCAGCGAGAACTTCGCCATCCAGGGGCTATCCGGCGCGTAGACGGTGCGCAGCGACGAGGTCGCGGTGAAGCGCGGGCCGAAGGCGCCCAAGGGGCGGACGAGCCCCGCCTCGACCATCGCGGCGATGGCGGGCTCCAGCATCAGCGCCTCGGCCTGGAGCGGGTGCATCGGCAGGGCGACCTCGCCCGGGCGCAGCGGCAGCCGCGCCGCGTCACCACCGAGGAGGTCGAGGGCGATCTCCGGCGCCGACCGGGACGCGGCGGAGTCGTGCCGGACACGGTCGCACGCCGCGGCAAAGACCGCGAGCCGGAACGCGCCGCCCTCTTCGGGGGCGTAGACCCGCGCCTGCCACGGCGTGAGGCCCTGCCGGCTCTTCGGGGTCGGGTGCAGCCAGTGGCCGAAGACGAGGGCGCGCTCGGCGTCGATGAAGTCCGTCCCGTCGCCGGCCTCCGGCGGCGCGGGGTCGAGCTGGCGGGCGGTCTCGCGGTAGCTGTCGAGCACGCGGCCGAGAAGCTCCAGCTCGCGCCCGCGCGCGGTCCCGGTCCCGCCCTCGTCGCAGCGCGCATAGGCCTCGCCGAGCAGCTCCTGGATCGCCCGCATCGGCGCGACGAGGCGCCAGCGCGGCTCGTGCCGATGCCGGGTCCAGAGGCGGCCGAACCCCTGCGCGCCGCAGAGCGAGGGGGAGAGGATCTCGGCCCGGATCGCCACGCGCTGGCTGCGCAGGTTCCACTCGACGCAGGGTGCCGGGGGACCGTCCGGCAGGGCGTGGTGCACCCGGATGCCGGGGTCGATCTCGCGCAGGTAGCCGTTGGCGAAGCTGCGGAAGGCCGCCGCCTCGGCGACGCCCTGGGACGATGGGAGCATGACGACCAAACCTTGTTCGAGCCTCCACTCTCGGCCGCGGCGGTTCCCGTCCGGGCGGCGCCGCCGCGCCCGCCTCGACCGGAAGGGAATGACCGCCCCCCTTGATGGGCGGTGCCGGGCCTGCGGCGAGGAATGGGCGACGCCGCGGCGCCTCAGGCGGTCGGACGGCGCCGGGCAAAGGAGACCTGCCGCGAAGCCCCTGTGTGAGGGCCAGTCAGCCCGCGAGGGCCACGTCTATCGCCTCACGCCGTCGCCCGGTCAAGAAAAAAATCGGATACGTTGCTCGATATTTTACATATTTGAACTATTCTCAAAACAAAAATCGGCATTCAGGTGGCATGGTATGCCCGGATCATCCAGCCTCATCGATCGGTGCCGAAGGTTACACTCCATCGGACATGCGCGAGGCGGCGCCGTCGTCGCCCTCCATCAAGGGCGCCGCGCCGCTGTCGCCTGGATCGCGCGGCCCGGGCCGAAGCCGGCCTGGGCCGTCGGCGGTCAGAAATCCACCGTGGCGGAGACGATGACCGTGCGGGGTGCGCCGACGGCCAGGAAGCCGCGGGCGGCCGACGCCCAGTACGAGTTGTCGAACACGTTCTCGACGATGGCGCGGACCGTGACGGGCTTCCCCGACACGCCCTCGAAGGTATAGCGCAGGCCGGCGTCGAAGCGGGTCCAGTCGGGGACGGATTGCGTGTTGGCCTGGTTGTAGAACTGGCTGCTCGTGTAGATGGCGCGACCGGTCAGGGTCAGGCCGGGGGCGAGCCAGGGCGGCATGTCGACCTCGCCGTAGAGGTTGAACGCCACGTCGGGGACGCCCGGGGCGACGTTGCCGTTGAACTGGCGCTCCGCGACGTTGACGAGGCGCCCGTCGATGAAGGTGACGCCGCCGAGGAGCCGCACCCCCGGGACCGGCTCGCCGAACACCGACAATTCGAGGCCGCGGTTGCGCTGCAGGCCGCTGACCGAGAACCGCCGCGTGGCGGGATCGGTGAAGGCGTTGGGCTGCTCGATCTCGAACAGCGAGGCCGTGACCGCAACGGTGCCGAAATCGTACTTGGCGCCGATCTCCTGCTGCCGGCTGACGGCGGGAGGAAACACCTCGTTGGCGTTGATCGCCACGACCGGCGCGATCTGCGTCGGCTCGAGCGCCTCGATGTAGTTGCCGTAGAACGACAGGTTGTCGAACGGACGGAACACCGCCGCGATGGCGGGGCTGAACCGCCCGCGCTGGTAGTTCGACGCCACGTTGCCGAAGGTCGCCCCCGGAGCGGTGACGTAGCTCTGCTGATCGATCTCCTGGAACCGCCCGCCCAGGGTCAGGAGGAAGCGGTCCTCGCCGAGCGACAGGGTGTCGGCGATGCCGACGCTGCGCGCGCTCAGCTCCGTGAACAGGGGCCGTTCGTTGGAGCGCGGGAGGAAGAGGGTGTTCACCGAGCCGCGCGGCAGGTGGATCGGATCGTAGATGTTGGTCTGGAACACCGGCAGGGTCGGCGTGAGGAAGCCGCCGCGGTAGTTCCGGTTGTTCGCCTCGACCGCCGAGACGGTGAGGTAATGGCCGAGCATGCCGGTCTGGAACTTCGTGCGCAGGCCGACCTCGCCGGTCATCCCCTGGATTTCCTGGGGCTGGATGGCGAGCGAGTTGGTCGCCTGGCCGGTCACGCTCGTGACCCGGTAGGACGAGGTCAGGAAGTCCTCGTTGTAGCGGCTGACGCCGCCGGCGGCGT
>NZ_LABY01000133.1 GCF_001043975.1 Methylobacterium variabile | reverse complement strand
CAAGGCGGCCAGAAAGGGAGCCAGCCATGCCTCTAATACCCTCGCGCCTTGGCATCGACGTGTCGATGCCAAGGCGTCCGGCGCATCAGCACCGGCGCCCGTTCGGGCTTGCCTTGCGCCTCCGAACGGGTCCGTTCGAAGGCGCGGCGGTATAACACGCTAGACGCCCGGATCGGCGGGCCATTAACCGAACGCACACCGGAATGGCGGGACATCGTCCCTGTCGTCACTGGATTTTCCGCCATGTTCCGTGCCCGTCGCACTCCGCCTCCCGTTGCCCTGGAGACGCCCGAGATGATCGAGGATCGTCTCGCCGGCCTCGTCGACAGGGCCGGCGAGGCCGGGGCGGACCTGCCGGGGCACGGCCGGCTCGCCGCCTCCCTCGGGCGCCTCCTCGGCCAGATGCGCAGCAGTGCCGCGGCCGATCTCGGCAGCACCGCCCGCGTCGCCGCGGAGGCCTCGGAGGCCGCCACGGTCCTCGGCTGGATGACCCACGATGCCGGCGAGATCGCCGGGCAGACCCGCGCCATGGCGGCGGCGGTCGAGGAGGTGGCGGCCTCGACCCGCGAGCTGGCCGGCCGCTCCCAGGACAGCGCCGAACGCGCCGAGCAGGCCCGGGACGGCATCGCCGCCTGCGCGGAGGACATGCGCGAGGCGAGCCGCACCATGGCGGCGATCGAGACCCATGCGGGCCAGATCGAGCAGCGCCTGACCGGCTTCGAGGGCGCGGCGCTGCAGATCCAGGAGATGGCCGGCACGATCGAGGCGATCTCGAGCCAGACCAACCTGCTGGCGCTCAACGCCACGATCGAGGCGGCGCGGGCCGGCGAGGCCGGCCGCGGCTTCGCGGTGGTGGCAGCCGAGGTCAAGCAGCTCTCCGGCCAGACCGCCCGGGCGACGGAGCAGATCCGCGGCCGCCTGGCGGTGCTGCTGCAGGAACTCGCCGCGATCCAGGCCGCCGTCGCCGAGAGCCGGCACGCGGTGGCGGACGGCAGCGCCGCAGTGACCCGGGTCGAGGCCCGGGTGGCGCAGGAGGGCGAGGCCGTGGCCCGCACGGCGGAGGGGATCCGGGCTCTCGCCGAGGTGCTGGGCCAGCAGGAAGCGGCGACGACGGAGATTTCCGCCGGCGTGCAGCAGGTCGCCGGCAAGGCCCAGAAGACCCGCAGCGAGATCGACGGCCTGATGGCGATCCTGGTGCGGGCCGAGGCTGCGGCGCAGGACGCGCTCGAGGCCGGCGCAGGGCGGGGCCTGCCGGCCTACGCGCTGCTGCGCCTGCCGGCGGACGTCGCGGTGTGGAAGCGCCGCCTGGCCGCGGCCCTGGTGGGCCTCGGGCCGGTGGCCGCCGCGGTGCCGCCCTTCGGCGCCGGTGCGGCGGCGGATCTCGGGCTCGACGCGGCCGATCCCGCCGCCGCCCGGGTGCTGGCCGCCTGCACCGAGGCGCAGCGCCACGCCGCCGCGATGGCCGACGCCCTCAAGGCGGGCGCCTGGGACCGGGCGATCCCGGCCTTCCAGGCCTTCGAGGCCGCCGCCAAGGCGATGGTCGCGGCGGCGGAAGGCGTGGCGCGGCCCTGAGGCGGGCCCCGGCGAGCGGCCGGTTCACCGCCGGGGGAGTTTTCGGCGATCCTTGTCGGATCCGGGCCGCGTCGCGCGTCCTGCGGACAGAAAGGGTAAGCCATGCTCTACGCCATCCTCTGCTACAAGGACGAGGACGTGGTCGCCGCCTGGAGCGAGGCGGAGGAAGCCGCGGTGATGGACCGGCTCGGCCGGGTTCACGAGGACCTGGAGCGCCAGGGGAAGCTCGGCCCCTCGCTGCGGCTCCTACCGACGACCGCTGCCACGACGCTGCGCAAGGCGAGCGAGCCACCGCTGGTGATCGACGGCCCCTTCGCCGAGACGAAGGAGCAGCTGCTCGGCTTCTACGTCGTGGAGGTCGCCGACCTCGACGAGGCCTTGCGCGTCGCCCGCGACCTCGCCGCCGCCAATCCGGGCGGCGCCTACGAGCTGCGCCCCGTCCTGCTCTACAATCCCGACCCTCGCCCGACCCGCGGCGGGCCGCGATGAGCGAGGCCTCGCCCGACGCCGCCTGGCTGGCGGCCGCCCTCGCGGCGGCCCGGCCGCGGGTTCTCGCCGCCCTGCTGCGGGTGTTTCGCGATCTCGACATCGCCGAGGAGGCCTTCCAGGAGGCGAGCCTGCGCGCCCTGCGGACCTGGCCCCGCACCGGGCCGCCGCGGGACGTCGCGGCCTGGCTGATCCTGGTCGGGCGCAACTCTGCCCTCGACGGCAAGCGCCGCCTCGCGCACCTGACGCCCCTGCCGCCGGACGACGCGGGATCGGGCGACGCCCTGTCGAACCTGGACGACGCCGAGACGCCCCTCGTCGAGGAGATCGACGCGCAGGCCTACCGCGACGACATCCTGCGGCTCCTGTTCATCTGCTGCCATCCGGACCTTCCGGCGACGCAGCAGATCGCCCTCGCCCTGCGCGTCGTCTCGGGGCTCACTGTCGCGCGCATCGCCCGCGCCTTCCTGGTCTCGGAGGCGGCGATGGAGCAGCGCCTCACCCGCGCCAAGGCGCGCATCGCCCGCAGCCCGGTGCCGTACGGGGCGCCGGGACCGGCCGAGCGCACCGAGCGGCTCGCTGCCGTCTCGGCCATGCTCTACCTCGTCTTCAATGCCGGCTACTCGGCGGCGACCGGCTCGGAGCGGGCGGCGCTCTGCGACGAGGCGATCCGCCTCGGCCGCCTGCTCCTGCGCCTGTTCGGCACCGACCCGGAGGTGATGGGCCTGCTTGCCCTGATGCTCCTCCAGCACGCCCGCGCGCCGGCCCGCTTCGACGCCGACGGCGAGATCATCCTGCTGGAGGACCAGGATCGCGGCCTGTGGCGCGGGCCGATGATCGCCGAGGGGCTCGCCCTCGTCGACAAGGCGATACGGCACCGGGCGCCGGGCCCGTACCAGGTCCAGGCGGCGATCGCCGCCCTGCACGCCCGCGCCACCCGCCCGCAGGACACCGACTGGGCGGGGATCGACGCGCTCTACGCGACCCTGGAGCGGATGCAGCCGTCGCCGGTCGTGACGCTCAACCGCGCGGTGGCGACCGCCAAGGTCGGCGGTCCGGCCGCCGGCCTCGCCCTCGTCGAGGCCCTGGCCGGGCCGCTCGGCGGGTACTTCCACTTCCACGGCCTGCGCGGCGCCCTCCTGATGCAGCTCGGGCGGCACCCGGAGGCCCGGGAGGCGATGGGGCGGGCGATCGCGCTGGCCGGCACGCCGGCCGAGGCCGCGCATATTCGCCGGCAGCTCGACCGAATGGTCGCGGCGGACGCGGAAAAAAACTGAAGCGGGGCTGTCGGGGAGCGGCCACGCCGCACGTCCTTGTCACGAGGCCGGGAGAAGATGGCCCGCCCACCAGAGGAGAGGACCACATGAGCAGCCACGATCCCGAGACCGCCCCCTGCCCGGTGAAGGGCGGCCTCGTCACCTACCTGATGCTGGACGGCGCCCTGAAGGCGGCCGAGTTCTACGCCCGCGCCTTCGGCGCCGAGATCGTGGACACGATGCCGGCGGACGAGCAGGGGCGGACGCCGCACGTGCATCTCCACGTCAACGGCTCGTCGCTGATGCTGAGCGACGCTTTTCCGGAGCACGGCTGCGCGCTCCAGGCGCCGCAGGCCTTCACCCTGACCCTGATGGTCGAGGACATCGACGCCCGCTACGCCCGCGCGGTCGAAGCGGGCGCGACCGGCGTGATGCCGCCGGCCGAGATGTTCTGGGGCGACCGCTACGGCCAGCTGCGCGACCCCTTCGGGGTGGTCTGGGCGATGAACCAGCGGAAACGCTGACCCGCCGCCCCTCGCCCGGACCGGACGCGGCGCGCCCCGCGCGCCAGGCCGCCGGTCCGTCCCATCCCCCCACCGACGCCGAGCATGGACATGACCGACACGAACGGGCGCGAGCTCGTCCTCACGCGCCTCATACCCGCCTCCCCCGCCGCGCTGTACCGGGCCTGGACCGAGCCGGAGCTGCTCAAGCAGTGGTTCGCGCCGAAACCCTTCGCGGTCGCCGAGGCCGAGACCGACCTGCGCCCCGGCGGCTCGACCCGCATCGTCATGCGGGGACCGGACGGAACCGAGTTCGCGAGCGCCGGAATCTACCTCGAGCTGGTCGAGAACGCGCGCATCGTCTTCACGGACGCCTATACCCGCGCCTGGGAGCCAGCGGAGAAGCCCTTCTTCACCGGCATCATCACCTTCGCGGCCGAGGGCGACGCCACCCGCTACACCGCCCGCGCCCTGCACTGGACGGCGGAGGATCGCGCCGCCCACGAGGCGATGGGCTTTCACGACGGCTGGGGCCGCTGCGCCGACCAGCTCGCCGACCTCGCCGCCCGGCTGTAGCCCCCCGTCCTCCGGAGAACCGCCATGACGCACGTCAGCACCTGCCTGTGGTTCGAGCGCGACGCCGAGGAGGCGGTGCGCACCTACGTCGCCCTCGTGCCGGGATCGAGCCTCGGGCCGATCATGCGCGCGCCGGGGCCCTGGCCCGGGGGCGAGCCCGGGGACGCGATCCTGGTGAGCTTCACCCTCGGCGGGCAGAGCTTCCAGGCGCTGAACGGCGGGAACCGGGCCGATTACGGCACCGCCGCCTCGATCTCCGTCTCGTGCCAGGACCAGGCCGAGGTCGACCGCCTGTGGGAGGCGCTGGTCGCCGATGGCGGGGCGGAGATCATGTGCGGCTGGCTGCGCGACCGCTGGGGCGTGCCGTGGCAGATCGTGCCGGAGATCCTGCCGCGCCTGCTCGCCGATCCGGATCCCGCCGTCGCCGCCCGAGTGTTCGCGGCGATGCAGGGCATGGTTCGGCTCGACGCCGCGGCCCTGGAGCGGGCGGCGGCCGGCTGACCCGCGGAGGGCCGGTTGCCCGCCGGCCCCCTGCCCCGTAGCGTGTTTGCGACGACTAACGGGGAGGATCGGCATGGCGGGAGTGACGCGCAGGCGCGTCCTGCGGAGCGCCGCGGCCGGAGCGGCGGCCTCGGCCCTGGCCGGGCCGCGGACGGCGCAAGCGGCGCAGCCTTCGGGCCAAGCGGCGCAGCCCCAGAACCGGGCGGCGCAGCCCTCGAACCAACCGGCGCAGCTCCCGAACATCGTCTTCATCATGGCCGACGACCTCGGCTACGCCGACGTCGCCTGCTACGGCAGGCCCGACATCGCCACCCCGCACATCGACCGGATCGCCGCCCGGGGGGTACGCTTCACGCAAGGCTACGCCAATTCGGCGGTGTGCTCGGCCACCCGCACGGCGCTCATCACCGGGCGCTACCAGTACCGCTTGGCCGTCGGGCTCGAGGAGCCCGTCACCACCCGCTTCACCGGCGGCCTGCCGGCGGACCACCCGACCCTGCCGGGGCTGCTGCGGCAGGTCGGCTACCGCACGGCTCTGGTCGGCAAGTGGCACCTCGGCAGCGTGCAGGATTACGGGCCGCTGCAGCGGGGCTACGACACCTTCTGGGGCTTTCGCGGCGGCACCATCGACTACTTCAGCCACCGCGGCACCGACGACAAGCCGGACCTGTGGGACAGCGACGTGCGGATCGAGGAGGTCGGCTACGCCACCCACCTGCTGGGCAAGCGGGCCGTCGAGACGATCGCGGCGTCGGTCAAGGCCGGGCGTCCGTTCTTCCTCAGCCTGCACTTCAACGCGCCGCACTGGCCGTGGGAGACCCCGGACGACGAGGCCGAGTCGCGCCGCATCGCCGGGAGCAACCTGCGCCACTTCGACGGCGGTACCCAGGAGACATACCGGCGCATCATCGCCGAGATGGACACCCAGATCGGCCGCGTCCTCGACGCGCTGGAGGCGAGCGGCGTCGCCGAGGACACCATCGTGGTGTTCACGAGCGACAACGGCGGCGAGCGCTTCTCCGACACCTGGCCGTTCACCGGCCGCAAGACCGAGCTCCTGGAGGGCGGCCTGCGGATCCCGGCCCTGATGTCGTGGCCGCGTCGGCTGAAGGGGGCCCACGTCTCGGACCAGCCGATGATCACCATGGACTGGCTGCCGACGCTGCTCGCCGCCGCCGGCACGGCGCCGGACGCAGGCTACCCGTCCGACGGCATCGACCTCCTGCCGATCCTGACCGGGCAGGCGCCGGAGCGCCCGCGCACCCTCCACTGGCGCTACCGGGCCAATGCCCAGGCGGCGATGCGCGACGGCAACCTCAAGTACCTCAAGATCCGCGACAACACCTTCCTGTTCGACGTGGTCGCCGATCCGCTCGAGCGGGCGAACCTCAAGACCCGTCGCCCGGAGGACTTTTCGCGATTGCAGGCGGCTTGGGCGGGCTGGGCCGCCACCATGCTGCCGGAGCGCCCGGACAGCTTCACGGAGACCTATACGGGATCGCAGCTCGCCGACCATTTCGGAGCGGGCGAAGCGCCGACCCCACCCCGCCCGGCCGCCGCCGGCGAGTCGCCGCGCTGAGGGCTCAACCGACGCGCTCGCACCAGTAGACGTGCGTCCGGTACGGAAACGTCACCTCGGACCGCCCGGCCAG
Source organism: Methylobacterium variabile (assembly GCF_001043975.1). Lineage (GTDB taxonomy): Bacteria > Pseudomonadota > Alphaproteobacteria > Rhizobiales > Beijerinckiaceae > Methylobacterium > Methylobacterium variabile. The sequence goes on along the minus strand of NZ_LABY01000133.1, from coordinate 8,931 downwards.
CTCCGGCGTGCGGGCGATCAGGTCCCGCACGCTCTCCGCCACCCCCGCGCGCTCCGCCTCCGGCAGAGCCGCAATGAAGCTCACCGACAGGGTGCGGTCGAGGATCACCTGCTCCGGGGTCCCGGTATGGCCATGGGCGAACACGTCTTCGTGCAGCGGGCCGAAGCCCTCGGCCGGGAGGACCGTCCGCCACGCTCCGGTGTGGTAGCGCGGCGCGTCGCCCTCGTGGGCGTTCATGATCCGCGTCAGCGCCGCGACCCAGGGCGTCGCCTCGTCGCGGACGTTCCAGACCAGGCCGAGCCGGCCGCCGACCTTCAGCACCCGGCGGATCTCGGCCAGCGCCGCCGGGGTCGCGAACCAGTGGAAGGCCTGGGCGCAGACCACGGCGTCGAGGCTCGCATCCGGCAGCGGGATCGCCTCGGCGGAGCCGGCGAGCGCCGTCACGCCGGGCAGGGCAGCGGCGAGTTGCGCCCGCATGGCGTCGACCGGCTCGATCGCGGTCACCTCGGCGCCGGTGGCGGCGAGCAGCCCGGTGAACTTGCCGGTGCCGGCGCCGAGATCCGCCACCGTGCGTCCGGGCCCGACGCGCAGGCCGTCGCGCAGCCACGCGCTCAGCGCCGCCGGGTAGTCCGGCCGGCCCTTGGCGTAGGTCCCGGCGCCGGAGGCGAAGCCGGCTGCGGCGGCGGGGTGCAGGTCGCTCATGTCAGGTCGTTCACCGCAAGCTCGCTCATCTCCCGTACTCCGCTCAGCCAAGCCAGCCCTTCAGCCGCCGCACCGCCTCGTGCGCCTCGGCCTCGCCGCCGGCGAAGGAGAGGCGCAGGTGGTGCGCCCCGGCCTCGGGATCGAAGTCGAGGCCGGGTGTGGCCGCGACCCCGGCCTCGTCGAGCATGCGGCGGCAGAAGCCGATCGAGTCGTTGGTGAGGCGGGCGACGTCGGCGTAGAGGTAGAAGGCGCCGTCGGCCGGGTGGACGTCGCCGAGGCCGAGCGCCGGCAACTCGGTGAGAAGCAGCGCCCGGGCGCGGGCGTAGTCGGCCTTCACGGCCTCCAGCTCCTCGGTGGCATCGAAGGCGGCGAGCGCGGCGACCTGCGACAGGTAGGGCGCCGAGATATAGAGGTTCTGCGCGAGCCGCTCGATCGGCCGCACCAGGGCCTCCGGCACCACCATCCAGCCGATGCGCCAGCCGGTCATGCAGTAGTACTTCGAGAACGAGTTGATGACGACCGCGTCCGGATCGACCGCGAGCGCCGTCGCGGCGGGTTGGCCGTAGGTCAGGCCGTGGTAGATCTCGTCCGAGATGAAGCGCAGGTTCATCTCGCGGCAGGCCTGCGCCAGGGCCCCGAGGCCGGCGGCATCGATCATCGTACCGGACGGGTTGGCCGGGCTCATCACCAGGACCCCGGAGAGCGGCGCGGCGGCGTGAGCGGTCCTCAGCGCCGCGGCGGTCGGCACGAATCCGTCCTCGGCCCGCAGGGTCAGCCCGACCGGCTCGAGGTCGACGGCCTGGAGCACCGAGCGGTAGGCCGGGTAGCCGGGGGCGGAGATCGCCACCCGCCCGCCGGCATCGAACAGGCTCAGGAAGGCGAGCACGAAGCCCGCCGAGGAGCCGGTGGTGACGACGACCCGCTCCGGCGCCACCGACACGCCGTAGGCCTCGGCGTAGTGGCGGGCGATGCGCTCGCGCAAGGGGGCGATGCCCAGCGCCTCGGTGTAGGGGATGCGCCCGGCGGAGAGCGCCGCTTGCGCCGCCGCGATGGCGGCCCGGGGCGCCGGGGCCGAGGGCTGGCCCACCTCCATGTGCACCACCGTGCCGCCCTGCCGCTCCCGCCGGGCCGCGGCGGCGAGCACGTCCATCGCCAGGAAGGGCGCGACGCGGGCGGCGCGGCGGGAGACCAGGGTGTCGGCGGGATCGGGCATGGCGGGCCTTGGCATGAGGTCGGCGTGTGCCCCCGCACATAGCGGGGTTGCGGCCGGATTGCGCCCCCGCCGTCGGCGCGAGCGTTGATTTGACAAGCCCGCCGCGAAACCGCCTAACCGGCGGGTCAAGGAGCGCGTCGCCGCGCTGGCCGCGCCCCACCGACACGGACGACCCCGAGAGGACGACGATGCTGCCCCTGCCCCGCCTTCTGCCTGCCCTCGCCGTCGCGGGCCTCGTCGCCGCGGTCGCCCCGACCCAAGCCCAGTCGCCGACCACGACGCCGGGCACCGCGGCCGCGGCGCCGATGACCGACGCCCAGCGCCAGGCGATCGAGGGGATCGTGCGCGACTACCTGCTCAAGAACCCCGAGGTGCTGCAGGAGGCGATGACCGAGCTGGAGAAGCGCCAGCAGGAGGCCCAGAAGGTGGCCCAGGCCAGCGCCCTCAAGGAGACCCGGGACACCCTGCACAACTCGCCGCACGGCTTCGTGGCCGGCAACCCCAACGGCGACGTCACCGTGGTCGAGTTCTTCGACTACAATTGCGGCTACTGCAAGCGGGCGCTCGCCGACATCCAGTCCCTGATCAAGGGCGACCCCAAGCTGAAGGTCGTGCTGCGGGACTTCCCCGTCCTCGGCCCGGAATCCCTCGAGGCCAGCAAGGTGGCGCTCGCCGCCAAGCAGCAGCTGAAGGGCGACAAGCTGTTCGACTACCACGTCCGCCTGCTCGAGAGCCGCGGCCGGGTGAACGGCGAGCGGGCGATCGCCGTCGCCAAGGAGATGGGCCTCGACATCGCCAAGCTGCAGCGGGACATGCAGGCGCCCGAGGTCCAGGCGGCCCTGCAGGAGAATGTCGGCCTGGGCGACAAGCTCGGCCTTTCGGGCACCCCCGCCTTCATCATCGGCGACGAGATCATCCCGGGCGCCGTCGGCGTCGAGCCGATCCGCAAGACCGTGGCGGGCGTGCGCCAGTGCGGCCACGCCACCTGCTGAGCCGCCCGGACCCGCTCCGGCCCGTCGCGCCGGCGCCCCTATCGCGCGCCGGCCGCATGGTCTAAGAGCGCGCCGAATCGCCCGCCGGGCAGAGCACCCCGCGTCGTCCGCGCGCCGACCCGGCGGGCCAGTCCCCGCTTCCTCATCAACGATTGCCGAAGACCGCCGTGCCCCCCAGCAACAAGCATGACCCGTTCGACCCCGATCTCGTGCGCGAGCTCGCGACCCTGATCGCCGAGACCGACCTCAGCGAGATCGAGGTCGAGAAGGGCGACCTGCGCATCCGCGTCGCCCGTGATCGCGTCGTGCAGCAGATCCAGGTCCCGGTCGCGAGTGCCGTCGCCCCGCCGCTGCCCGCCGCCGCGATCCCGTCCGCAGCCCCGGCGCCCGCCGCCGACGCCGACCCGAAGGCGCTGGCCTCCCATCCGGGCGCGGTGCTCTCGCCGATGGTCGGCACCGCCTACCGCAAGCCCTCGCCGGAGGCGAAGACCTTCGTCGAGGTCGGCTCGCGGGTCGAGAGCGGCGCCCGGGTGCTGCTCGTCGAGGCGATGAAGACCTTCAACGACATCGTGGCGCCGCGCGCCGGCACCGTGACGGCGATCTTCATCGAGGACGGGCAGCCGGTCGAGTTCGGCGAGCCCCTGCTGCTGATCGAGTGACCGCTCGGCAGACCTGCGTCGGCGCGCCGACGCTTCGTCCGCTTGGTGTCTTGTTGTGCCGCAGGTTTTCATCGCAAGACCGGCGGCCGTTTTTGCGAAACCTGCTTAGGCGCCCATGTTCGACAAGATCCTGATCGCGAACCGGGGCGAGATCGCGCTCCGGATCCTGCGGGCCGCCAAGGAGCTCGGCATCGCGACCGTGGCGGTGCACTCCACCGCCGATGCCGATGCCATGCACGTGCGGCTCGCCGACGAGAGCGTCTGCATCGGCCCGCCGCCGGCCCGCGACAGCTACCTCAACATCCCGTCGATCATCGCCGCCTGCGAGATCACCGGCGCCGACGCGGTGCATCCGGGCTACGGCTTCCTGTCGGAGAACGCCCGCTTCGCCGAGGTGCTCAACCACCACGGCATCGGCTTCATCGGCCCGAAGGCCGAGCACATCCGCGTGATGGGCGACAAGATCGAGGCCAAGCGCACCGCCAAGCGCCTCGGCATCCCGTGCGTGCCCGGCTCCGAGGGCGGGGTCACCGACACCGACGAGGCCAAGCGGATCGCCGCCGACATCGGCTACCCGGTGCTGATCAAGGCAGCCTCCGGCGGCGGCGGCCGCGGCATGAAGGTCGCCCGCAGCGAGGCCGATCTCGAATCGGCGCTGATGACCGCCCGCACCGAGGCGAAGGCCGCCTTCGGCGACGACGCGGTCTACATCGAGAAGTACCTCGAGAAGCCGCGCCACATCGAGGTGCAGGTGCTCGGCGACGGCCGCGGCAACGCCATCCACCTCGCCGAGCGCGACTGCTCGCTGCAGCGCCGCCACCAGAAGGTCTGGGAGGAGGGCCCCTCCCCGGCTCTGAACGCCGAGATGCGCGAGCAGATCGGCGGCACGGTCGCCCGGGCGATGCAGGAGCTGGGCTATCTCGGCGCCGGCACGATCGAGTTCCTCTACGAGGACGGGCAGTTCTACTTCATCGAGATGAACACCCGGATTCAGGTGGAGCATCCCGTCACGGAGATGATCACCGGGATCGACCTCGTCAACGAGCAGATCCGGGTGGCGGCGGGCGCCCCCCTGTCGGTGCGCCAGGAGGACGTGCGGGTCGAGGGCCACGCCATCGAGTGCCGGATCAACGCCGAGCACCCGGCTACCTTCCGGCCCTCGCCCGGCACCATCACCTACTTCCACCCTCCGGGCGGCCTCGGCGTGCGGGTCGATTCGGCGGCCTTCCAGGGCTATCGCATCCCGCCGCACTACGACTCGCTGATGGGCAAGCTCATCGTCCACGGCCGCACCCGCAACGAGTGCCTGATGCGCCTGCGCCGGGCGCTGGACGAGTTCGTGGTCGCCGGCGTTGACACGACGCTGCCGCTGTTCCGCACCCTGGTGCGCAACGCCGACATCCAGAACGGCCTCTACGACATCCACTGGCTCGAGGAGTTCCTCAAGACCGGCGGCCTCGAGGTCGCCTGAGGCCGGGCGGAGCGGGAAGCCTGGGAGGGGCGCCTTGGCGGCGCCCCTTCGCGTGTCCGGGTGTGCATCTCCGGGGACGGCAGCCCGGCGATCAATCGGGCGCATTTTCTCTGCACGGGCGGAGCCGCTTCGTCAGTTCCGCCTCCGGCGGACCGAGGCGCCGACCGGGAGACGACAGCCCGCGGCCCAGAGCCGCGGGCCGTTCCTCGTCGCGCGAAGCGGCACGCCCTATTTCTGCCAGGCCTCCGTCTTGCCAAGGCTCGGGCCGGGTGGAGGTTGCCCTCGCCCGCGCAATGCGCTCGGAAACCCGCGTCGATGCACGGCAGCCTGAACGTCGAGATCACCGCCGAGATCCTGCTCAAGGCCTACGCGGCCGGCATCTTCCCGATGGCGGAGGACGCTGACGACCCGACCCTCTACTGGGTCGAGCCGAAGGAGCGGGGCATCCTTCCCCTCGAGCGCTTCCACCTCGGCCAGCGCCTCGCCCGCACGGTGCGCAACGGCGGCTTCGAGGTCGTGACCGACCGCGACTTCGACGCGGTCATCGAGGGCTGCGCCGCACCCCGGCGGGACAGCGACCGCACCTGGATCAACGGCCGCATCCGCGCGCTCTACGGCGAGCTGTTCGATCTCGGCCACTGCCACACCGTGGAGGTCTATGCCGGCGAGCCCCGTGCCCTGGTCGGCGGCCTCTACGGCGTGTCCCTGGGCGCGGCGTTCTTCGGCGAGAGCATGTTCCACGTCGCCCGGGACGCCTCGAAGGTCGCCCTCGTGCACCTCGCCGCCCGGCTCAGGCGCGGCGGCTACCGGCTGCTGGATGCCCAGTTCGTCACCAGCCACCTCGCCCAGTTCGGCGCCGAGGAGGTCCCGCGCCACGTCTACAAGGCGCTGCTGCGGGACGCGATCGCCCGACCGGCGCAGTGGGACGACGCGCCGCTCACCGGCGCCGAGGCCGTCGCGCTGCTTGACCGGCCCTGAGAAGACAGTCGATCTTTCGGGATATTCAAGCAAAGGCGATTGCCGGATATTCCCGATCGAAGTCTCCGCTCCACCTCGGATTGTTGCGAGAACGTCACGCGCAGCGATCGTCGCACCCCAAGTCTGCCCTGGAACTGCCGGATTGTGCAATGCCCCTTCGGGCGGGATTGCGACAGCACCGTGAAGATCGTTATCTCTCGTGCCCAGGGGGGCGCCACAAGGCGTCACAAACAAGAACACGGGTGGGGGAGTTTGTCGGTCATGGTGGCGTCGCGCTGGGACCTTCTCGTCACGACCGCTCTCGTCTCCGCGGTCCTCCTCGGGCCGGCGGCAGCGCAAGGGACCATCGCCCTCGAGACGATCGACGTCGTCCCGGTGACGCCGGTGGCGGGGGCCGCCGGCACCGGGCGCTCCGCGACGGGGGAGCGGATCGACGGCGGCAGCCTGCCGCTCGCCAAGGTTCCGTTCACGGTCGAGACCGTGACGGCGCGGAAGTTCGAGCAGGACCGCGCCACCCTCGATCCGACCTTCACCCTCGCCCGCACCACGCCGGGCGTGAACCTGTCGGACGGCCAGGGCAACAGCTTCCGCCAGACCCTGACCTATCGCGGCTTCGACGCCTCGCCGCTGCTCGGCGCGCCGCAGGGGCTCGCCGTCTACCAGAACGGCACCCGCATCAACGAGGCGTTCGGCGACGTGGTGAACTGGGACCTGATCCCGCAGGTCGCCATCAACCGCATCGACATCGTCACCGGCAACCCGATCTTCGGCCTCAACGCGCTCGGCGGCGCGGTCAACATCGAGATGAAGAACGGCTTCACCTGGCAGGGCAAGGAAGTCTCGGTGATCGGCGGCTCGGACGGCCGCATCCTCGGCACCCTGCAATACGGCGAGGTGATCGGCCCCTGGAGCTTCTACTTCGCCGGCGAGGGCCTGCGCGACGCCGGCTGGCGCTACCAGTCGCCCTCCGAGATCGGCCGCGTCTACGCCGATATCGGACACAGCACCCTCGATTCCGAGTTCCACGTCATCGCCTCGGGCGCCAAGACCTTCTTCGGCGCCGCCGCGGCCTCGCCGGTCGACTTCACCCGTAACAACGAGCGGGCGATCTTCACCTGGCCGCAATCGATCGACACCGAGGTCGGCCAGATCCAGGTCACCGGCAAGGTCAACATCTCGCCGACCTGGGACCTCTCGGGCAACGCCTATGTCCGCCGCTTCAGCCAGTTCGTGGTCGACGGCAACGACGGCAACTTCGAGAATTGCAGCACGCGCTCGAACTTCCGCGGCTCGCTCTGCTTCGAGGATGACGGCTTCTCGGCAGCACCCGGCCAGACCCAGGCGCAGTTCCGCAACCAGTTCCTGATCCTGGGACCGCGCAACCAGCAGATCCCGTTCACCCCCGGCGTGCCCTACGGCACCTACGACACGGTGCGCACCGAGGCGACCGGCTACGGCGGCACGCTCCAGGCGACGAACCGCGACCGCATCTTCGACCGGCCCAACACCTTCATCGTCGGCGGCAGCATCGACGTCGCGAATTACAGCTTCAAGTCGGGCAGCACGCTGGGCGTCATCAACCCCGACCTGAGCGTCACCACGAACCCGAACAACCCGTATTACGGCAACATCCCGGGCCTCGGCGTGGGCCCGATCCGCACCGCCGCGGCGCTCGGCATCGCACCGAGCGGGGTCACCGGCTCGAACCTCTACATGGGGCTCTACGCCCTCGACACCTTCGACCTCACCGACAGGCTCTCGCTCACCGCCGGGGCGCGGCTGAACTTCGCCCGCATCTCGACCCAGGATCAGACGGGCTTCTCGCCCGACGTCACCGGCACGCACTACTTCAACCGCATCAACCCGGTGGCCGGGCTGACCTACCGCTTCTATCCCTGGCTCAACCTCTACGGCGGCTACTCCGAGTCGAACCGGGCGCCGACGCCGCTCGAGCTCGCCTGCGCCAATCCCGACCGGCCCTGCCTGCTGCCGAACTCCCTCGTCGCCGACCCGCCCCTGAAGCAGGTCGAGGCGCGCACCTACGAGGTCGGTTTCCGCGGCACGGTGCCGGATTTCTACGAGGGCGGTCTCCTGAACTACAAGATCGGCGCCTTCCGCACCGATCTCACCAACGACATCCTGCAGGTTGCGGTGCCGGGCAACGCGGCGCGCGGCTACTTCGTGAACGTGCCGGCGACCCAGCGGCAGGGCATCGAGGTCGCGGCCGAGTACGTCACCGGGCGCCTCAGCCTCTACGCCAACTACGCCCTCATCGACGCCACCTTCCGGTTCCGCGGCGAGCTCTCCTCGCCCAACAACCCGCTCGCCGATGACGGCCTCATCACCGTGCGCCCGGGCAACAAGGTGCCGCTGATCCCCGACCACCAGTTCAAGGCCGGCTTCGAGTACGCGATCACGCCGTTCTGGCGCTTCGGCATGAACATGCAGGCTTTCTCGTCGTCCTACTTCCGTGGCGACGAGTCGAACCTCAATCGCAAGCTGCCCGCCTACTTCACCGCCAACCTCAACACCAGCTTCCAGGTGACGCAGAACCTGCAGGTCTTCGCCCTGGTGACGAACCTGTTCAACAACCGCTACGCCAATTTCGGCACCTTCCTGGAGCGCGACGACAACTTCGCCGGGCGCTACAACCTGAACGACCCGCGCACCACCACCCTGGTGCAGCCGCTCTCGGTCTACGGCGGCGTCCGGATGACCTGGTAGGCGCGACCGGTCCGATTGACTTCGGGCCCGCCGGCAGGTTCGTGTCGCGCAGGGCCGTCCGGAGACCCCTTCGGGACCGGAATGGCGCGGGATCCCCTCCCCCTGTGCGGGAGAGAGGATCCCGCGCATCTTCTTTTCTCCGCACAGCCTGCGCGTCGCGGGACTCCCCCGCTGCCCCGAGAGCCCGTTGCG
>NZ_LABY01000132.1 GCF_001043975.1 Methylobacterium variabile | reverse complement strand
CGCTGATGCGCCGAACGCTTTCGCATCGATGCGAGAGCGCGCCGGCATGACACGCGAGCGAGATCCAGATGGCCAGATTCAAGGAAGCACCACTCGGCGACCGGCTGAAATCGTCCGCCGCATCCAGGCAGTCCATGCTGGCGCGCTTCAGGACCGTGGCGGCCAGCGACGATCCGGCCCTGGCCGCACGCCGGGCCGAGCGACGGGCGATCAGCGACGCGCGCACCGCCCGCCTCGCCGAGCGGGAGGCCTCGCGCCTCGCACAGGCCGCCTCCACGGAGGCGGAGCAGGTCCGCCTGCGCGAGCTCGCGGCGGCCGAGCAGGCGCGCTCCATCGCCGAGGCCGCCTCCGCAGCCGAGAAGCTGCGCGTCGATCAGAAGGCGGCGCGCGACGCCCGCTACGCGGCCCGCAAGGCGCGCCAGCGCATCTGATGATTCAAGGCGCGCCAGCGCACTGGCGCCCCGAGGCGTCGCAGATCGTGTTCGCGGGCGGCACACCCTCCGCCCGCTACGAGGATTCCCAGCGTGTCGCACAAGTTCAAGCTTCACCAGCGCGTGCAGATCGTTCGGTCCGGGTCATCCGACTCGCAGGCGAGCGACATGGATGCCTTCGAGATCGTCCGATTGATGCCGGAGGACCGAAGCGGCGAGGCCTCGTACCGCATCAAGTCGCAGCGCGGGGAGCGGGCGGTCCGGGAGAGCGAGATCGTCGCCCTGTCCTGATCGCGAGGTCCCCGAGCCGGCGAGGATGGGTGCGGCGCGAGCCCACCCCTCCGTCAGAGATAGCTCAGCACCGGATGGACCCTGCGCCGCTTCAGGCCGACCATCCAGCGGCAGGCGGCGTAGAGCGGCAGGCTGAGCAGGGCCGCGGTCAGCCAGAGCTGCGCCGGCCCGCCGGCCTCGACCCGGCCGGAGGCGCCGACGCCGAGACCGAGGCCGAGGAGGGCGTCGTAGCCCAGCCGCAGCAGCCAGAGATGCACGAGGTAGAAGAACAGCGGCGCTCCTCCGAAGACCTGCAGAACCCGCAGGCGGGACGCCGGCACGGCCTCGAACGCGGCGAGGAGCCAGAGGCCGAGGCCGAGCGTGACCAGGAGGAAGCCCGCCGAGGGCGGGTACTTGGTCAGGTTGAGGATGGACAGGATCGTGGCACCGGGACTCGCGCCGGGCTGCCACGGCACCAGCTCGCCGTAGCCGTCGAGGCCCCGCAGCACCAGGAACCCCGCCAGCGCCGCGCCCCCGAGGGCGAAGAGGCGCTGCCGCCGCGTCGCGGGCGGGCATTCCGCCGCGAACCAGGGCCCGAGGGCGTAGCCCGCCGCCGCGACGCCGATCCAGGGCAGCACCGGGTAGGAGGTGCGAGCCGCGCCCCAGGGCAGCGGCAGGAATCCCCGCTGATGCAGGATCGACCAGAGCGCGTAGCCGGCCTGGTCCGGCGCGAGGACGATCCCGTCGAGGAGGTTGTGCCCGAGCATGATCGCCAGGGCGACCGACGCCAGGGCGAGGCGCGGCAGCCAGAGCAGCGCCGCGAGGGCGATCATGCTGAGGCCGATCGCCCAGATCACCTGAAGGTAGAGGACCGGCGGCAGCAACTGGCGGGTCCAGGCGAGGTTCACCAGCGTGACCTCGAGGGCGATCAGGAACAGGCCGCGGGTGACGAGGAAGCGCGCGGCCGCCCCGGTGCCGTGCTTGCCGGCGTAGAGGCTCGCCGAGAGGCCGGTGAGCAGGAGGAAGACCGGCGCGCACAGGTGCGAGGTCAGCCGCGTCGCGACGAGGCCGGGCGACGTGACGGCGAGGTCCATCGGGTCGCGGACCTGGGCGTGCAGGTAGAAGAATTCCCGCACGTGATCGACCAGCATCAGCAGCATGACGAGGCCCCGCAGGGCGTCGATCGAGCCGATGCGCGGCGCCGGGCCGCGGATCTCCGGTGCCGTCACGACGGTTGCTCGGCGGAGAGGCGGGAGAGGATCCGGCGCACGTCCGGCGGCGTCCAGACGCGGCCGCCGCGCGGCTTGCGCACGCCGCATCGCGTCAGGAACGAGGCGATCCGCTCGGGCGTCGGCCCGGCCTCGGCGGCGATCGCCGCCAGCACCGGCGCGAGGTCCTGGCGGTAGCGGCGGGCGCGGGCGGCGGCCGCATTCCGGCCGGCATCGCCCTTGCGCAGGGTCGGGGCGGAGGGCCGCATCAGAAGCGCACCGACAGGGTGCCGGTGAAGCGCCGCGGCGACCCGGGGAAGACCCGCAGGGCGCTGAGCGAGCTCTCGTAGTAGGTGGTGTCGAAGATGTTCTCGACGTTGAGGCCGAAGCGAACGTTCTCCCAGCGGTAATAGGCGAGCGCGTCGACGGCGATGTAGGCCGGCAGCCGGAAGGCGCTGCCGGCGGCGTCGCCCGCCCGCTCGCCGACCGCGCGCACGCCGCCACCGAGGCCGAAGCCCTTCCAGGGCCCCTCCTGCGCCTCGTGGACCGCGAGCAGGCTGCCGCTGTGGCGCGGCACGTTGATCAGGGGCGCACCGACCGGCAAGACGTTGTCCTTGGTGACGACCGCGTCGGCAAAGACGTAGCCGGCCAGGACCTTGACCGACGGCGAGAGCTGGCCGGCCGCCGTGAACTCGAAGCCCTGGCTGCGCACGGCACCGGCGGCGATCGAGAACCCGGGATTGGCGGGATCGGCGGTGAGCACGTTCTGGCGCTCGACCCGGAAGGCGGCGCCGGTGAGGCTCAAGGCGCCCCCGAACAGGTCGAGCTTCGTGCCGACCTCGTAGCCGAGGCCGGTCTCCGGCGCGAACGGGCCGTTGAACGACGAGGCGGCGGCGTCGGGCCCGATATTGGGCCGGAAGCTCGTGCCGACATTGGCGTAGAGCGAGAGCTCCGGCAGCGGCTGGTAGACGAGGCCGGCCCGGGGCGTCGCGGCGAAATAGGTCTGGTCGGTCTGGACGCCGGTGGTGCGCTCCCGGAACGACTGCTCGAAGAAGTCGAAGCGCACGCCCAGCAGCGCCTTCCATTCGGGCGCCAGCGCGATCTGGTCCTGGGCGTAGAGCGCGGTGTTGGTGACCCGCTCGACGCCGTTGGTCTGGAAGGCGTAAGGCGGGGCCGGCCGGCCGTAGACCGGGGCGTAGATGTCGAGGGAGTAGGGATCCTGGCGGAAGCGGGACCGGACCTGCTGGTAGCGGCCGTCGGTGCTCTCGCGCTCGAAGCCGAGGAGCAGGATGTGGCCGATCCCGGCGGTGTCGAAGCGCCCGACCAGCTCGGCCTGGCCGAGGGCCACGTCCGCGCTGTAGTTGCGGTAGTTGCGGTCGCGCAGGACGGTGCGGTTGTCGGCGGCGATGCCCCGCACCTCGACCGCCTCGCCGGAGAGCGAATTGGAGTTGAGATAGGTGGACAGCCGCATCTGCCAGTCGGCGTCGAAGCGGTGGTCGACCCGGATCTGCATCGAATCGTTGGATTGATCGATGCTCTGGCCCGGCTCGCTGAGGAAGCGCGAGATCGGCAAGGCCCCGAGCCGGTTGTTGATCGCGATGACGCCGCGGTCGAACACCGTGCGGTTGCGCAGGAACTCGGTCTCGACGGTCACCCTCGTGTCGGGGGTGACCTGCCAGCTCACGACCGGGGCGACGAACAGCCGGTCGCCGTCGACGAAATCGCGAAAGCTGTTCTGGCGCCCGGCCGCGAAGTTGAAGCGGTAGAGCAGCGTGCCGTCCTCGTTGAGGCTGCCGCCGGAATCGACCGTGCCGCGGAACTGCTCGAACGAGCCCCATAGCCCGCCCATCTCGATGAAGCGCTCGCGCGTCGGCTGCTTGGTGATGATGTTGACGAGGCCGCCCGGGTCGCTGCGCCCGAACAGGCCGCCGCCGGGGCCCTTGAGCACCTCGATCCGCTCGACGTTCTGGGTGTCGGGCGGGGGCGGGAAGCCGCGGTTGAGCGGGAAGCCGTTCTTGTAGATCTCCGAGGTGGTCACGCCCCGGATGGCGTAGCTGAAGATGGTCAGGCCGCCGAAATTGTTCTGCTGCGCGACGCCCGGCGTGTAGCTGAGGACGCGGTCGACGCGGGTTGCGGCGAGGTCGGTGATGACCTCGCGGGGAGCGACGGTGACGACCTGCGGCACGTCGCGCTGGGGCGTGTCGGTCCGGGTCGCGCTGACGGCGCGGTCGGCACGAAAGCCCGCGGTCGGCCCGATCAGGCCGATCGTCCCGGCGGCCGTGGTCGGCGCGGTCGGGAGGCCCGGTGCCGGGTTCCGCGGACCTTCGACCACGACCTCGTCGAGGGCGATGGTCTCCTGGCCCCGGGCGGCGGGCGCCCCGAGGCCGAGGGCCACGGCGCCCGCCAGGAGCCCGGTCGTCCGGGTGGCGCCCTGCCGGCGAGGGCGGGAGGCCGTGGAGGTGGGGCGGTGGAGCGGCGAACGACGTTTCACGACACACACTCGATGGTTGCCGCAGGAGCGGTCCGGGCGAGCGGCGGGGCGCTCAGCCGCGCTGTCGCGCGGCCGTCGGGCCCGAGCGCTCCCCGGGCCCACCGCCCGCGGGACGTGACCGCGCCGGGAGGCGCGGGCGCAAGGTAGGTCTCCTTGCTGGCAGGTCTCCTGGCTCGCGGATCGTCGCTCCCGTGCGGCCTTCCCGATGCGGCGCACCAGTGACAGTCGGCGGCGGGAACTCTCCGCTCACAGTTGCGGGGGCAGCCTCGGATTCGCCCGCGAGGAGCTCACCGGATTCCCTCTTCGCCCTCGGGCTCGCGCCCGGGGAACCTTGGCACGGCTCACCATGACAGGCCGCCTGCCGCAGCGCAACACGGCGGAAACGAAACATAATAATGTTGCAATGTTTGTGTCCGCGGCGACACACCGGGGTCACGGCCTATTGGTCGCGCAGGAAGGCCGCCGTCGCCGGGTTCAGCCATTCCGCCGGGACCGCCTCCTTCAGATCACGCGGGTCGCTCGGACGCTCGTGCGGGAGGCGGCGGGCGAGGGCGGCCCGCGCCCGGTCGATCGCCCCGACGAGGCGGGCGACGGCGACCGGGTCGAGTCCGGGCCTGCCGAGGATGAAGCTCCACGAGCCCACCGTCTCGATCGCCTCGCCCTGGCCCGGGAAGGTGTCGGGCGGGACGGTCATCCGCCGCAGCGACGGGCTCGCCGCCAGGATCGCGGCGATGGCCGACGCGGAGGGGCCGAGGAAGCGGGCCCCGCCCGGCGCCTCGGCCAGCACCCGGAAGCCGGGCCAGCCGGTGCCGCCGCCCCAGAGCGCCGCGGCCCTGCCGTCGCGCACCATCGCCGGCCCGTCGCCGGCATGGGCGAGAAGGATCGGCCGGATGTCGCGCTCGGGGTCGAGGCCGGAGCCGCGCAGCACGGTCCGGCCCATGGCGGTGAGGCCGGAGCTGCTCGTGCCGAGCGCCACCGCCCGCCCGCGTAGGTCGCCCACATGGCGGACCGGGCTGTCGGGCAGCACGACGAACAGGCCCGGCGCCGGGTAGACGGGGGCGACCACGGTTAGGGCCGGCGCCCCCTGCGCGGCCAGGGCCTCGTAGGCGTACTCGCCCTGGACGAGGCCGAGATCGACCTGGCCGGCGCGCAGCAGGATGAGGTTCTCGGTCGAACCCTTGCTGGGGCGCAGGTCGAGGATGATCTCGGGGCTCACCTCGCGGATCGCCGCGGCCAGTGCCTCGCCGTAGGCCGGGAAGCCGCCGCCGGGCGTCGCCGTCGCGAGGACGAGGCGCAGGGGCTCCTCGGCCCGGGCCGCGGGCGGCGATCCGAGCAGGCCGGCCCACGCGGCGGCGGCGATCAGCCAGAATCTCATCGGGTCGGACGCGCCTCCGCTACGGTGTCGCCGTCCCGGGGTCGAGGTTCAGTGGGCAGCGGGCGGGACCGGCGCGGGCGCGCCGTCGGGCTGGAGCAGCGAGACGGTGATCGCCCGGGTGACGTGCTCGGCCATGCAGCGATAGCCGAGATCGGCGAGGCGGAAGCCCGCGCCCGCCTGCGCCGCCTCGCCCTTGGGGGCGCTGATGGCCCGGGTGGCGAGGTAGCGCATCGCCTCGTAGCGCTGGACCAGCGGCACCTGCTCGCGCTCGGCGACTTTCTGGATCGCCTGCACGAACTGGCGGTAGTAGTCGTCCTTGGCGAGGCTCGCGGTGTATTGCGGATCGACCAGCACCACGTCGATGCCGTGCGACTTGATCCAGCCCACCGTCTCGGCGAGGGACTGCGAGAACTCCTCGATGTCGACCCGGGCGAGCGCGTCGTTGCCGCCGACCTGCCAGACCACGAGGTCGGGCTCGAGCTCGGCCACGGAGTTGCGCAGGCGCTCCGCCGCCCCGGAGGCGATCTCGCCGGAGACGCCGCGGCTCTCGACGGTGACCTCGATGTCGGGCAGGGAGCGGGTCAGGGCGTCCTCGAGGCGCACCGG
Source organism: Methylobacterium variabile (assembly GCF_001043975.1). Lineage (GTDB taxonomy): Bacteria > Pseudomonadota > Alphaproteobacteria > Rhizobiales > Beijerinckiaceae > Methylobacterium > Methylobacterium variabile. The sequence continues at coordinate 65,210 of NZ_LABY01000132.1, read as the reverse complement.
GTAGGTCGCCGCGGTGCCGAGCCCTCCGGAGGTCGAGCCGATCGCCAGGACCTGGACGGCGCGGTGCTCGCGCAGGGCCTTCTTGACCGCCTTGAGCTTGGCGAGGGTGTAGAGCTTGGAGCCCGGCACCCGGCATTCCGGCGAGAGGCTCGGATCCGGAGCGTCCGGGCTCGGCGCGGTGGCCTGCAGCGACGGGATCTCGGCGTGGGCCGGCTCCCGGGGCGTCTGCGCCCGGGCGGGGAGGACGAGGCAGGCCGCCATGGCAAGGCTCACGCCGCCGAGGAGGGACGGGGAGAGCGAGTGCGCCATTCGACGAACCATGCGGTGAAGGAGAGACAGGCTAAGCCACACCCTACGACAAGAACGTCGGTCGCGATACCTCCCCCCGTCCAGAAACGAATCAGTTGTGCACCGAGGCTGGCGACCGAGCCGACCGAGAACACCGCCAGGGAGTTGCGTCCGAGGGCGGCGAGCTGCCGGGTGAGCCAGCGCGTCCGGGGCTGGATCAGGCCGAACACCGCCTGGAAGGCGAGGAGCACGCCCAGGAAGTGCACGAGCCTCGCGGGCGAGAGGTAGGACTTGTCGAAGATGAACAGGAGTCGCGGCTCGGGCACGGCCAGCGGGTCGGGCCGCAGGTTGAACCAGGACAGGACGGCGCCCACCAGCACGATCACCACGCCGAGGGGCATGAGGCGCCGCCGCCAGACCAGGAAGCGCTCCGAGCCGCGCCGCCACTCGTGCGCCGCGAAGCCGAGCACCAGCAGCAGCTGCCAGCACAGGGGGTTGAAGAACCAGTGCCCCTCCACCGGCCAGCTCGGGATGTTGATCTCGAACACCAAGCTGACGGCGTAGAGGAGGACCGAGATCCCGAGCGCCAGGCCGAGATGCACCCGCGCCAGCAGCACGAAGGCCGGCGCCAGGCCGAGCAGCACCACGTAGAGCGGCAGGATGTTGAAGAAGCCGAGCTGATGCAGCAGCGTGACCCAGCCGACCGTGGCCTGGATCGGGTCGCTGAAGATCGGCCCGGCATTGTGCCACTCCACCAGGAGCGGGTTGTCGAGGTAGAGGGCGGCGCCCGCCAGCATAGCCAGCGCGATGGCGGTGATGACGAGCTGCGCCCGGTAGACCTCGACCATGCGCGAGAGGAGCCGCAGCACCGTGCGGCCCGCCGGCTCCGGGACGCCGTCGCGGCCGCGGGTCGCGATGCCGATCGACCACCCGGCCAGGAACACGAACAGCTCGGCGGCGTCCGAGATCCCGTACTGGGAATAGGTGTAGTCCTGGAAGACGTTGCCCGGGATGTGGTTCACGAAGATCGTGATCAGGGCAACGCCGCGCCAGAAATCGACCGCATTCGGTTCACGCATGATGCTCGTGGTCCCTCTTGCAGGCCTCCGGGCGCCTCCGGACCGAGGCGGCGCGCGTGACAGCGGGAAGTTAGCCCAAGGCCCGGTCGCGGCGCGACCGACCCGCGTCGGGAGCGCCCTGCCCTACTTGACGATCCGGTCGAGGCGGTTGTTGACGAAGAAGTACAGCTCCTTCGCGCCGGGCTCGGTGTAGAGGACCTGCACCTCGCGCTGACCCCGCCCGCTCTCTCCCACCAGCACGTCGGTCGGCGGCTGGCCCTTGAGCCGCACCAGCTCGCACTCGCCGATGCCCGGGGCGATCTCGGTCGCGGCGGCTGGGACCGGCCCGGTGCAGCGGCCGTCCGGCGCCAGGACCGGAGGCCCGGCCGGCGGCGGCGGCTTCGGGGCCGCGATGGTCACCGGCGGGGCGGCCCGGTCGGTGCTCCCGCCGCAGCCGGCCAGGCCAAAGCTCATCAGGGCGACCCCGATCACCGTCCGCCGCATCGTCCCCCGCCCGTCATCGTCCCTGTCCTTGACCCGTCACGTTCCGGCGTGCGGCCAAGGCCGCCTCGTAGAGGCGGAGCGTGTCCCTGCGCAAGGCCGCGCGCGACTCCTGGCGGAAATAGAACATGTGGCCCCCGGGATAGACCGCGAGGGCGAGGCGCTTCTCGCCGCCGAGCGCCGGCATCTGGTCGAGGATCAACTTCGAGGCGAAGTAGGGCGTGACGAGGTCGGTGTAGCCGTGGGTCACGAGCACCCGCATCGCCCCGTCGAGGGCGAGGGCCTGGCGCAGCTCGCTCACCACCTCCGGCGGGGAGCGGCCCCCGCCCCAGCTCCAGCTGGCGTTGACCGCGTTGTTGAGAAGCTCGTAGCGCAGGTTCGGCACGCGCCAGTTCAGGGTGCGGGCGGTGAGGTCGACGATGGCGCTGGAGAGCGGCGCCTGCATGGCGGCGAGGATCGGGTCCTCGAACCGGCCCTGCGGCGCGCTCGGGTCCGGGTCCCAGCCGGTGACGCCGGTGTCGTAGGCGCTCGCGACCCGGCCTGCGTCGCGGCCGGCCTCGCGCTGGTAGCTCGAGGCGGTCACCCGGCCGGCTTGGCGGCGCACCAGGGCGGGATCGAGCCCGGTCAGGGCCGCGACGCGCTCGGTGAGCCGGTCGAGGGCGGCGGCGTCGCCGGGCCCGCGCAGGAGGTCGGAGAGGTAGGGACCGGTGGCGTAGGCCTCGACCTCCGCCATGCGGGCGGGGTCGGGCGTCAGGCCGCGCCGCTCGAGGCCGGCGGCGGCGAGGGACGGCAGCCGCGTCACCGCCCCGAGGGGATTGTGCCGCGGCGGCTGCAGGTAGCCGAAATCGAGCACCGGCGAGAGCAGCACCAGCCCCGAGAGCCCGACGCCGACGTCGTCCTGCAGCTTGCGGGCGATGAGCGGCCCGCGAAAGCCGCCGTAGCTCTCGCCGACGAAGAACTTCGGCGAGGTGAGCCGGTCGTTGGTGCGCAGCCAGCGGGCGATCGCCGCCGACAGCACGGCCGCGTCGCTCTCCACCGCGTAGTAGCGCTTCGCGTCGTCGCCGCGGCTGTAGCCGGTGCCGACGGGGTCGATGAAGACGAGGTCGGTGAAGTCGAGCCAGGTCTCGTCGTTCGGCACCGTCACCGGCGCCTCCGAGGGGCTGATGCTCGGCCCGTCGAGGGGCAGGCGCCAGGGCCCGACCGCCGCGAGGTTGAGGTAGGCCGAGGCCGCGCCCGGCCCGCCGTTGAGCGCGAAGGTCACCGGCCGGGTGACGGCCTCCCGCCCCGGCAGGGTGAAGGCCGTGAAGGCGATCTCGGCCTGGAGCTTGCCCGACTCGTCGACGAGCGGCAGGCTGCCGGCCACCGCGGTGAAGTTCAGGGTCCGGCCGTCAGGCAGGGTCAGGCTGTGCTGCGTCGTCGCGTCGGGCGGCAGGCGCCGGCCCTCGGGCTGGCGGGCCTCCTGACGGTTCTCTTGGCGGCCCTCCTGCCGGGCGGGCTGGGCGAGGAGCGGGCCGGGCCCGAGCAGCAGGGCCGCCGCGAGCGCGAGGATGCGGGTCGTGATGCGGGTCATGACGTCTCCTCGCCGAGGCGGTGCCTTCGGATCTCAGGCCTTCTTCTGCCAGCGGCCGCGCTCGTCCTGCTGCCAGTAGGCGACGCCGTGGCCGGCCTCCTTGGCGCCGCGCCACTGCTCGCGGGCGTGGAGCAGGGCGTCCTGGTCGGTGCCGTCGAACAGGATGCAGATGCGCTGGTAGCTGGCGGCGTCGTCGGGCAGGGGCGCCCCCTCGACCAGGAAGCGGATCGAGGCGCCGTTCGGGTTGGCGTCGCGCAGGGTGAGCACCACGGGCTGGGTGCCGCAATCGGGGTCGCGGTCGGTGCCGTGGGGCAGGAAGCTCTCGTCCGAGAAGACCCAGAGGTGGTCGTCGAGGGCCTGGAGCCGCTCCTCGCTCGTCGCCTGCACGGCGACGCGCCATTGCCGCTCCAGGGATTTTTCCAGGAGGCTCGGCAGCACCGCCTCCAGGGGCTGGCGCTGCATGTGGTAGAACAGGATCTCGGTCACAGCCGTGAGAGATAGGGCGGGGCGGGCCGGACGGCATCGGCCCGGGACGCGTCCGAGCCCGATGATGCGCCGCGGGCCAGCGACGAGATGTCCGGCCTCACGGCGTGGCGGCGGCCTGGGCCTGCTCCAGCAGCTCCACGAGGTTGCAGCCGGCGTAGAGATCGTGGGCGACGCCGGCCGCCCGCAGCGCCGGCTCGAGATCGCCCGGTTTTCCGGCGAGGAAGATCGTGGCGGCGCCGGCGGCCCGCAGCGCCTCGGCGGCGGCCACCGCCTCATTTGCGTAGACCGCGTCCGACGAGCACAGGCAGGCGAGCGGCGTGCCCGAGGCCCGGAATGCCGCCACGAGGGCGGCGTGATCCGGAAATCCCTCGTTCGTCACCGCCTCGATCCCGCCGGCCTCGAAGGCGTTGCGGGCGAAGGTGGCGCGGGTGTTGAAGGCGCTCAAGGAGCCGAGATTGGCGAGGAAGACCCGCGGGCGCCGGCCGGTGCGCGCGAGGACCGCGTCGGAGGCGTCGCGCAGGGCTTCGAAGGGCTCGGGCCAGCGCCGGGACGGCAGCGCCCCCTCCGGCTCTGCCACCGCCGGGGCGGGGGCCAGCACCGCCACGGGCGCCTCGTGCAGGTCCGGGAACTCGCTGGTGCCGGTGATCGGCTGGCGCCGCGTGGCGAGGTCGGCGTCGCGCGACCGGCGCAGGGCGGCGAGGCGGCCCGGAAGGGCGCCGGAGCGCAGGCTCGCGGCGAGCCCCCCTTCCCGCTCGATGGCCTGGAACTGCGCCCAGGCCTCGGTGCAGAGCGCGTCCGTCAGGGCCTCGAAGCCGCCGGCGCCGGCGGCCGGGTCGGCAACACGCCAGAGGTTGGCCTCGTCGAGGAGGACGTGCTGGGTGTTGCGGGCGCAGCGGCGCGCGAAGGCGTCGGGCAGGCCCAGCGCCGCGGTGAAGGGCAGCACCGTGACGGAATCGGCCCCGCCGAGGCCGGCCGAGAAGGCGGCGGTCGTCGCCCGCAGCATGTTGACCCAGGGGTCGCGCCGGGTGGTGCTGCGCCAGGCGGTCTCGGCGTGCAGGCGGATCGGAGCCGGGGACAGGCCGCAGGCCTCCTCGACCCGGGCCCAGAGCCGGCGCAGGGCCCGCATCTTGGCCACCGTCAGGAACTCGTCGGCATCGGCCACCAGGAGGAAGGCCAGGGAGGCGCGGGCGCGCTCGAGCGGATGCCCGCCGGCCTCGAGGGCCCGCAGGGTCGCGAGCGCGCCGGCCAGCACGGCGGCCAGCTCCACCGCCTCGCTGGCGCCCGCCTCGTGGAACGGCCGGGCATCGGCCAGGAAGGCGCGGCCGGAAAAGCCCGCTCCGTCGAGGTCGCGCAGGATCTCGGCGAGGTCGGGCCAGGACGGGGCCGCGCCGGTGGCGGCCTGCACCGCGACGGGGTCGATGCCGAGGTCGATGTCGAGGGCGGCGAGGTCGTCGCCGCGGGCCTTCGCCAAGGCGACGAGGGCCCCGGCCGCCTCGGGCGCCGCCGCGCCGGCATCGAGCCTGAGGCCGATCAGCGGCAGCATCACGCCGGCGAGCGCCGCGTCGAGGGCGCCCGGCCCCGGCAGGCCGAAGCCGCGGGCGGCCGGCGCGCCGGCGATCACCAGGGTCAGGGCGTCGGCGCCGCCCTCGAGGTCGGCGAGCGCGAGGGCGTTGGCCTCGGCCGGGTCCGGGTGGTCGACCCGCTGGCTCACCCGCCAGCGGCCGGGCTGCGCGCGGCCGGGCTGGGGGACGGCCTCGGCCGCGGGATAGAGCGGCGCGACCTTGATGCCGTCCGGCGTGCGGCGCACCAGGCGCTTCTCGAAGTCGGCCCCCTTCAGCACCCCATCGACCAGGGCACGCCACTGCGCCTCGGTGGCGGCCGGAAACGCGGCGGCGAGCGTCGTATCGTCCATGGCGGGTCCTCGTGGCGCGGGTCTCTCCCTGACCCACGACATAGCCGCGCGACCCGCCGATGGTCGAGTGCCGTCACGCGGGGTCCGCGCCGCACCGCACCCGAACACCTCACCCGAACACGATCAGCCCGGCGAAGCCCGCCGCGCCGACCAGGATGCGCCACCAGGCGAACAGCGAGAAGCCGTGGCGGGAGACGTAGTTGAGCAGCTTGCGGACCACGAACAGGGCCGACAGGAACGCCACCACGAAGCCGATGGCGATCAGGCCGACGTCGTCCTTCGACAGGTTCTTGTAGTTGTCGAGCAGGTCCTTGGCGAAGGCGCCTGCCATGGTCGGCATCGCGAGGTAGAACGAGAACTCGGTGGCGGCGCGCTTGCCCGAGCCCATCAGCATCGCCCCCACGATGGTGGCGCCCGAGCGCGACACGCCCGGAATCATCGCCAGGCACTGGAACAAGCCGATCTTGAGCGCCATCGGCAGCGAGAACTGGTGCACGTCGTCGTATTTCTGCTCGATCTCGGTTTCGTCGATGACGAGGAGCACGAGGCCGCCGGCGACCAGGGTCGAGCAGATGATCCAGGGATTGAACAGGTAGAACTTGATGTACTTCGAGAACAGGCCGCCGATGATCGCGGCGGGCAGGAACGCGATCAGGATCGCCAGGATGAAGCGGCGGGCGTTCGGGTCGCGCGGCGCCCGCAGGAGCAGGTCGACGAGCTGGCGGAAGTAGACCCCGACGATGGCCAGGATGGCGCCGAGCTGGATCAGCACCTCGAAGGTGTTGTTGGGCGACTCGAAGCCGATGAAGTGCCCGACGAGGAGCTGGTGGCCGGTCGAGGAGACCGGGATGAACTCGGTGGCGCCCTCGACGAGGGCGAGCACCACGGCCTTGCCGATGCTGGCTGCGTCCATCACCGCGCCCCCCGGCTCGAACCGAATCCGCGCGCGGGCACGCCCGCCCTCCGTCTTCCCGCCGTCGTCATGTCGTCTGCTCTCGTGCTCGCGCCGCGGCGGTCTCGACCGCGTCCGGCGGGGATTGAGGAACCCGGAACCCGACTTCAGCGCCGTGCCCGCGTCTCGCGCGCCGGTACGGCTCCACCTCTGTGGCAAGTCTGTGGTGCCGAATCCTGCCGGCCGGGGTGCCGGACCGCCCCGGCCTCGGGCACGCAGCCTCGCACCGGCATGGTTGAGGCTCGGTTACCAGCCCCTCGCACCCGTGTTAAGGATGCCGAAAGACATTCATGAACCAGTGACCGGACGTTAATCCTGGGTGGGTCAATCCGGACACGTTCAACCCACCGCGAGCCGACCTTCAAGGCCAGCCAACAGACGAAGCGCGAAACGGCCCCGCATGGCGACGCTCCATCACTCCTCGTTCTGCCCGCATTCCCGCTTCGTGCGCCTCGTCATGGCCGAGATGGGCATGGAGCCCCACCTCGTCGAAGAGCGGCCCTGGGAGCGCCGGGAGGACTTCCTGATGCTCAACCCCGCCGGCACCACCCCGGTGCTGGTGGAGGAGGGCGGCCTGAGCGTTCCGGGAGGCGGCGTCATCGCCGAGTACCTCGACGAGACGCGGGGCCTCGGCTCGAGCGGGATCCGGCTGCTGCCGGAATCCCCCGCCGCCCGGGTCGAGGTGCGCCGCCTGCTCGACTGGTTCCTGCAGAAGTTCGACCAGGAGGTGACCGGCTACCTCGTCACCGAGAAGATCCACAAGCGCTTCATGACCTCGCAGCACGGCGGCGGCCCGCCGGACATGAACGCGATCCGGGCGGCGCGCAGCAACGTGCGCTACCACCTGAAATACATCGGCTACCTGATCTCCCGGCGTAACTGGCTGGCGGGCGGCCATCTGACCTATGCCGATCTGGCGGCGGCGGCCCATCTGTCCTGCGTGGATTATCTGGGCGACGTGCCATGGGACGAGGACGAGACGGCGAGGAACTGGTACGCACGAGTGAAGTCGCGCCCGTCCTTCCGCAGCCTGCTCGCCGACCGGGTGGCCGGGATGGCACCGGCGGACCACTACGCGGACCTGGACTTCTGAGGGGACCTGGACGTCCGGCGGGCGACGGCGCGGCCCTCCGGCGCTTCCTCGAGGCCCGTGCCCGGGCGCTGGGCTTCGACGCGCTGGCGGTGACGCGACCCGACGCGGTGCCCGCCCTCCCCGAGCGCCTGTCCGCCTGGCTCGCGGCGGGCCACCACGGCGGCATGGCCTGGATGGAGGAGCGCACCGGCGCGCGGGCGGACCCGGCGGTCCTGTGGCCCGACGTGCGCAGCATCGTGATGCTCGGGGTCAATTGCGGGCCCGAGGGCGACCCGCTGGCGGCGCTTAGCGATCCCTTGCGCGGGTCGATCGCGGTCTACGCCCGGCGGCGCGACTACCACGACGTGATCAAGGGCAAGCTGAAGGAGCTCGGCGGTGCCTTCGCGGCGAGAGCGGGCGCGGAGATCAAGGTCTTCGTCGACACCGCGCCGGTGATGGAGAAACCGCTGGCCGCCGCCGCCGGCCTCGGCTGGCAGGGCAAGCACAGCGTGCTGGTGTCGCGGGAGTTCGGCAACTGGCTGATGCTCAGTGCGATCTACACCACGGCGGACCTGCCGGTGGATGCGCCCGAGGGCGACCGGTGCGGACGCTGCCGGCGCTGCCTCGACGCATGTCCGACGGACGCCTTCGCGGGCCCCTACCGGCTCGATGCGCGGCGCTGCCTGGCCTACCTGACGATCGAGCATGCGGGCCCGATCCCGCCGGAGTTCCGGGCGCCGATGGGCAACCGGGTGTTCGGCTGCGACGATTGCCTGGCGGTCTGCCCCTGGAACAAGTTCGCGGCGGCGACTCGGGAGGCGCGGCTGATGGCGCGCGAGGACCTGTCGGCGCCGCCCCTCGCAGAGCTGGCCCGGCTCGACGACGCCGCCTTCCGCACCCGGTTCGCCGGCACGCCGATCAAGCGCACGGGGCGCGATCGCTTCCTGCGCAACGTGCTGATCGCCATCGGCAATTCGGGAGACGAGACCCTCGCCGGCGAGGCGGAGCGACTGCTGGAGGACGCCTCGCCGCTGGTCCGGGGCATGGCGGTGTGGGCGCTTGCCCGCCTCGGGCGCCTGCCCCCTGCCCCGCCGCCGGGCGAGCAGGACCTGGACGTGCTCGCCGAGTGGGACCTCGCGAAAAACCCGGGTGCCCAGAGGGCGAGCCCTCTGGCGGGTGCAGGGCAGCGCCCTGCATAAGACCGCATCCCCGTCAGGCAAGGCTCAAGCCGCATGAACCTGTTCGTCTTCGGGCTCGGCTACACGGCCGGCCACTTCGTGGCGCGCGAGCGCGCCCGCTTCGCCTCGGTGACGGCGACCCGGCAGGCGCCGGCCGAGGTCGACGGCGTCGCGATGCGGGTGTTCTCGCCCGACGAGGCGGATCCGCGGATCGCCGGTGACCTGGCGCGGGCCGACGCGATCCTGGTGTCGATCCCGCCGGATTCGGGCGGCGACCCGGCGCTCGGGTCCTACGCTGAGGCGATCGCCGGCGGCCCGGCGCGGTGGATCGGCTACCTCTCGACCATCGGGGTCTATGGCGACCAGTGCGGCGCCTGGATCGACGAGGCGACGCTGCCCGCCCCCACCCATCAGCGCACCCGCGACCGGGTCGCGGCGGAGGAATCCTGGCTCGCCCTCGGGGCCCGGACCGGCAAGGCGGTGCAGGTCTTCCGGCTGTCGGGCATCTACGGGCCGGGGCGCAACGCGTTCGAGAAGCTGCGCCAGGGCAAGGCGCAGCGCATCGTCAAGGCGGGCCAGGTGTTCAACCGCATCCACGTCGACGACATCGCGACGACCCTCGCGGCCTCCCTCGCCCGGCCGCGGCCGGGCGCGATCTACAACGTCACCGACGACGAGCCCGCCCCGCCCCAGGACGTGACGGCCTTCGCGGCCGACCTCGCCGGGCTGCCGCTGCCGCCGGCGGTCGACTTCGACACCGCCAGCTTGAGCCCGATGGCGCGCAGCTTCTACGGCGAGAACAAGCGGGTGCGGAACCGGCTGATCCGCGAGGAGCTGGGGGTGAGGCTGGCCTATCCGACGTATCGGGAGGGGTTGCGGGGATTGGTGTAGGAGGCAATCCCTGTCATACCGCCGCGCCTTCGAACGGACCCGTTCGGAGGCGCAAGGCAAGCCCGAACGGGCGCCGGCGCTGATGCGCCGGACGCCTTCGCATCGACGTGTCGATGCGAAGGCGCGAGGGTATCAGGCCTCGAAATACCTTCTCGCGATCCTGGCAGTCAGGGCAGCCTGCAACGATGCCGGCAGGTGAAGCGCAGTCCCCTCTCCCGTGTCGCAGAGGCGATCCTGCGCTCTATTCTGTGGCCTCAGAGTCTCGCTTAAATTTGCATCGGGTCGGACGATTCGACGATGCCGAACACGGTGGCTAACGCACCTGATCCACTGGTCATCGTGGTCGGCGGCTCAGGCCGGCACGCCCGCGTCGTGCTGGAGGCCGCGGATCTCGCCGGACTCCCGGTCCGCGGCGTCCTCTCGGACGCGCTGCCTGCCGGCGAAACGTTCTTCGGCACGCATCGCGTCCTCGGCAGACTCAACCGCCTCCAGGACCGAAACCTCCTGCAAGCGTGCCGTTTTCATCTCGGAACCGGCGATCAGGCCGTCCGACGATCAACGGCGGACACGATCGAGGCGCAGGGCGGACGGCTGGGCACTATCATCCACCCTGCCGCCATCCTGTCCCCGAGCGCCGAGATCGGTGCCGGGACGTTTGTCGCCGCCGGTGCCATCATCGGCGTGAGCGCCGTCCTGGCGGAATCCTGCCTCGTCAACACGGGGGCGAGCATCGACCACGATTGCCGACTCGACCCGGGGGTATGCGTCGGTCCAGGCGCACGCCTCGCCGGCGCCGTTCGATGCGAGGCCGACGTTTACATCGGCCTCAATGCCGGCATCCTGCAGGGGCTGCGGATTGGCCGGGGGGCGGTGGTCGGTGCTGGCGCCGTCGTCACGCGGGACGTAGCTGCCGGTTCGACCATCGTCGGCTGTCCAGCCCGACCCATGAAGCGACGGTCGAGACCTGCGGCCAATGCGAACTGAGCGCCGCCTTGGTCCTTCACGCCGCGTGCCGCCCCGCCTCCGCCCCGAAATGCCCGATGTAGCGCTTGGCGATCGCCTCGACGGGGAGCACCACGAACACGTCCGTCGTGCCGAACTGGTAATCGACCACCGCGCCGTCGCCGAAGGTGGCGCCGACCCGGAGATATCCCTTGATCAGCGGCGGCAGGGCCTGGAGGGCGGCCTTGGGGTCGATCGCCTCGCGGCTGAGGCGGTCCATGGCGACGTGTCGGCCCGGCAGCGCCCGGGCGCGCCAGCCCTCGGGGGCGCGGGCGAAATGGTGCAGGAAGCTCAGCGGCAGGGCGAGGCGGTCGGGATCGGTGCCCTCGAGGCTGGCGCAGCCGAGCATCGCGTCGATGCGGTGGTGCAGGACGTAGGTCCAGATGCCGTGCCAGAGCAGCTCGACGGTCCGCTTGGTGCGGTAGGGCTTGAGCACGCAGGAGCGGCCGAGCTCCAGCACCCGCTTGCCGGCATTGGCCTCGAGCACCGGGCCGAGGTCGTACTCGCCGGCGGTGTAGAAGCCGAAGTTCCGGTCGGCCTGCTCCTGGCGCAGCAGCCGGTAGGTGCCGACGACCCGGGGCTTGGGCTTGCGGAACGGCTTCGCCTCCTGCGCCGCGTGGTCGATCACCAGGAGGTGGTCGCAGACCGCGTCGTACTCGTCGGCGTCGCGGCGCTTCAGGAGGGCCATGCCGGTCGGGATCGCCGCCATCTCCTCGTAGAAGACGCGGTAGCGCAGGCGCTGGGCCCGCTTGACCTCCTTCGGCGTCGTCGCGAGGCGCACCTCGAGGGAGCCGATGCGGCCGAGCACCGGGTCGAGGCCGGGGGTCGGAAAGTGCCTCAGCCGCGGGAAGAGCCGCGACGGCTGGCCGAACCCCTTGAGGTGGATGCCTCCCTCGGCGGCACGGCCGAGGAGCCGCGCGAGCGGTATGCCGGGCGGAGCATCGCGGCCGTCGCCGGCCGGACCGCGGGTGAGGAACGGAACCATGTCGAGGCATCCCGTGCGGCGCCGGCCGATCCGGCGCCCTGGGCGGCCGCCGCGACCGCCCCGCGTGCCGACAAGACACCACGAAGCCGGCACGGGAATATGACAAGGGTTCAGGAGGCGCAACAATGTGTTGGCCCGGCCGCAGCCGCGACCGCGCCCCGGCGCGCCGGGACCCGCGGCCCCGCCGGCTCGCGAGGCCCGTCCCTCGGCCCGGGCGGCACCGCTCACCTTGCGGCACACGCGGATGGGCGCTACGCCGCCGCTACCAGGGCATTCGCCCGCAGGCTGACCGGGCCCGCAGGACCGGCGGCTCGCGGCCGATGCGGGCGAGGCCCAGGCGTCGTCGGATCCCGGCCGGATCGCCACCCGGAGAGATCATTTGAGCGTCGTGAATCCGGCGGCCGGTGCGGAGCACCCGCAGGCGAGCCAGGCGGAGCGACGGGTCGGCGCGGTCCGGCTCGCGATCGGATGCGCGCAGGGGCTCGGCCTCTGGTTCTTCTTCACGAAGGCGGAGGCGATCTGGGGCGTGGGGCCCCACCGGATCGTGATGGCCTACGCGCTGCCGCTCCTCCTGATCGCGCCGCTGATCCCGATCCTCGGCATCGGTCGCCTGCGTGCCGGCACCCTGCTCGCCTGGCTGGGGGCGGCCTGCACCCTGCTGGTCCTCCTCGTCGCCTACGACCTGTGGCGGGCGGGACCGCCGGCCGGCGGCGTGACGCCCGAGGGCGAGCTCGGCCTGCTCATGCTCCCGGCGGCCTTCGCGCTCACCTACATCCTGCATCACTTGATCGAGCCGGCCGATGCGGCGCGGCGGTGGCGCCCGCCCTACGCGGCCTATGTCGGCGGCGCCTGGCGGCACGCGTTCCAGATCAGCTTGGGCATCGCGTTCGCGGCGGCGGTCTGGGGGGTGCTCGCCCTCAGCGCGGCCCTGTTCGGAGCCCTCAAGCTCGCCGCGGTGGCGCAGGTGCTGAGCGCCCCGGGAGTCGTGATGCCGGCTCTCGGCGTCGCCTTCGCGGGGGCCGTGCACGCGACGGATCTCCGGTCCGGATCGCTCGCGGCCCAGACGCCGGTCGCGATGGTGCTCGTCACCGTGCTCGCCGTCCTGGCGACCGGCCTGATCGCGGCCTTCCTGAGCGCGCTGCCGCTCACCGGGCTGGCGCCGCTCTGGGCGACGGGCCACGCCGCCGCCCTGCTCCTGGCCAGCACCGCGCTGCTGATCGTGATCGTCAACGCCGCCTACGGCGACGGCCGGACGCCGGAGGCCCGATCGCCCCTGCTGCGGGCCACGGTGCGGCTGGCCGGCCTGCTGCTGGCGCCCCTCGTCGGCCTCGCGCTCACGGCACTGTTTTTGCGCATCGAGCAGCATGGCCTGACACCAATCCGGGTCTGGGGCGTCGCCGCCTGCGCGGTCGCGGCGGTCTACGCCCTCGGCTATCCGTGGGCCGCGCTCCGGGCCCGTCCCTGGATGGGCGCCCTCGGCACCACCAACCTGGTCGGCGCCGTCGCGACCGTGCTGGCGCTGGTGCTCCTGCTCTCGCCGATGGCCGACCCGGCCCGGCTCTCGACCGCGGACCAGATCGCGCGACTGGAGAGCGGCCGGGTGGGACCGGAGAGCGTCGACTTCATGGCGCTCCGCTTCCGCTTCGCCCGCTACGGCCGGGAGGCGCTGGCGCAGCTCGCAGCGTCGCAGGATCCGGTCGTCGCGGACCTCGCCCGGGAGGCCCAGCGCCGGGGATCGCCGCGCGGGAACGACCTCGCCCCCCGCGGGCCGGCCTTCGCGGGTGCCACGATCGCGCCGCCGGGAGCCTCGCTGCCCGCAGGCTTTCGCGAGCAAGTCTGGCGGCCTGACGGGTCGTACCGGGATCCGTCCGCCTGCTTCGTCTCCGCGGTGCGCTGCAGCCTGCTGGTGATCGACCTCGACGGCGACGGTACGCCGGAAGTGCTGGCCGTCCGGGAATTGCCGGATCCGCCGGGGAGCGGCGGCGTCTCCGCGACGGAGGCCGGCGTGTACCGGCGCGACGCGCACGGGGTCTGGCGCAAGGCCGGGACTCTGTCGTGGCCGTTCGGCCGCGCGATCGCCGACTCGGTGCTGGCAGGGATCCGAGCCGGCCGGGCGGTTCCGATCCCGCCGATCATGCCCGATCTCGATGTCGACGGGCAGCGCCTGCGCTTCGCGCCGAGCGCGAACGGATCGGGGCGTTAGGGCTGCCTCGTCCGCGGCGCCCGGCAGCCGGGCGCCGCGATCCGTCTCGTCAGACGAACTGCCCGAGGCCCGGAATCGAGCCGACGATCGGGCCCATCACGTCCTCGCCGGCCTTCTCGCGGCCGTAGGCGAACAGCTCGCGGCCGAGGGGCTGCATCTGGCCCATCGGCACGCCGGCCGACATCAGCTTCTGGCCGAGCGCCATCACGCCGCCGCCCATCATCCCGCCGAGCATGCCCATCAGGCCGCCGCCGCCCTCACCGGGGCCGCCGTCGCCGGCCTGGGCGATCGCCGTCTCGGCGCCCGGCATGGCAGCGATGAGCTGGCCGACCTCCTGGGGCGGGCCCTCCTTCTGCAGGAAGGCCAGGATGAGCCCGATCGCCTTCTGGGCCGTGGTCGCGTCGAGTCCCGTGGCCTGCGTCACCCGGGCAACAAGCTCTTCCATCGTGGTCTCCCGCTCGCCGGCGCGACCTGCCGGTACGCCGCCGGGGGGTCTTCGGCGAAGGCCGGCGCGAAATCAAGGCGTGGCGGCGAAACCGGTGCGCCCGGCGTTGACAGACAGCGCCCGCGCCCGTAACGGTGATGTCTGGCGCGCGGACCAGCCGGTCCGCGCGCCGTCGCGTTCGCGGCGGTCCTTCAGAACCCCCGAACGTCAACTGTCAAAAAGACGACCCCGGCCAGGCGCCGGAGGCCGGATGGAACACGGACGAGAACGATGTTCGCAGTGATCAAGACCGGCGGCAAGCAGTACCGCGTCGCCGCCAACGACGTCATCACGATCGAGAAGCTCGAGGGCGAGGCCGGCACCGCGGTCACCTTCGGCGATGTGCTGCTGTTCACCGACGGCTCCGGCGCGACCCAGGTCGGCGCCCCGCTGGTGTCCGGCGTCAGCGTCGCCGGCGAGATCGTGAAGCAGGCCCGCGGCCCGAAGGTCATCGCCTTCAAGAAGCGCCGCCGCCAGAACTCGCGCCGCAAGCGCGGTCACCGCCAGGACCTCACCGTGGTCCGCGTCACGGGCATCAGCGCCGCGTAAAGCTGGCCGCGAGCCCTTTTTCCAGAATTCAGGAGTTAGCCCCATGGCTCACAAGAAGGCAGGCGGTTCGTCCCGCAACGGTCGCGATTCGGCCGGTCGTCGTCTCGGCGTGAAGAAGTTCGGCAGCGAGGCCGTCGTCGCCGGCAACATCATCGTGCGTCAGCGCGGCACCAAGTGGCATCCCGGCGTCAACGTCGGCATGGGCACCGACCACACCCTGTTCGCGCTCACCGACGGCCGCGTGCAATTCATTACCAAACGAGGCCGCGCCTTCGTAACGGTCGTCGCCAACGACGCCGCCCCGGCCCTGGAGGCCGCAGAGTAACCCGACGGAGCCAGTGACGAGGGAGCTCCGCCGGTGTCCCCACACCGACCCGGCGACTCCTGCTCACCGCAGGCCCTTAAAACGGCCGAGCTCCGAGCGAGATCACGAGGGGAAGGTGGGGCACCACCTTCCCCTTCGTCGTTCTCGCAACCGCACCCGAGCGGGAGGCTCTGGGTTCGGATCGGAGTCAGGCGATGTTTCCCGACCTCACCCGCGACGATGTCTTCCGGCTCGAGACCCGGAGGCTCTGGCTGCGCTGGGCCCGACAGGCCGACGCGCAAGCCCTCGTCCGCTTCGCCGGTGAGAAAGCCGTAGCCGGGATGACCGCGCGCATTCCGCATCCGCTCGATCCGCCGACCGTGGACCATTTCATCCTCGCGTCGCGGCAGGCCAATGCGGATGGACGGGCGCTCATCATGGCGATCACGCCGCGGCGCCAGCCGACCCAGGCGATCGGCGTGGTGAGCATCGAGCCCGACCCGGAGGGCGGCGCACCGCATCTCGGCTACTGGCTCGGCACGCCGTACTGGGGCCAGGGGCTCGCCACCGAGGCGGCGCGGGCGATGATCGACGCCTTCTTCGCCTACACCGAGGGAAGCGAGCTCTCCTCCTCCGCCCGGGTGGTGAACCCGGCCTCGCGGCGGGTGTTGGAGAAGTGCGGCTTCGCCTCGGTCGGCTCCGGCCTGCAGGCCTTCCCGGCCCGGGGCGGCGTCTTCCCGGTCGACCGCTTCCGGCTCGACCGGCGGGCCTGGGACAGCCTGAAGACCTGGCACGCCGCCGGCCTGGTGTTCGAGCGCCACGACCGGCCGGAATGCCGGGCCGGCGCCTGATCCGATCGACCTCCGGCGGCCGGGCCTCCTGCCCGGCCGCCCTTGCATGAACCAGGAGTTTTTCCCGTGAAGTTCCTCGACGAGGCCAAGGTCTACGTCCGCTCGGGAGACGGCGGCGCCGGCTGCGTCTCGTTCCGGCGGGAGAAGTTCATCGAGTTCGGCGGGCCGGACGGCGGCGACGGCGGCCGGGGCGGCGACGTCTGGGTCGAGTGCGTCGAGGGCCTCAACACGCTGATCGACTACCGCTACCAGCAGCACTTCAAGGCGCGCAAGGGCGAGCACGGCTCCGGCCGCAACCGCGCCGGGGGCAAGGGCGAGGACGTGGTGCTGAAGGTGCCGGCGGGCACCGAGATCCTGTCCGAGGACCGCGAGACCCTGATCGCCGACATGACGACGGTCGGGCAACGGGTGCGGCTGGCCAAAGGCGGCAATGGCGGCTTCGGCAACGCCTACTTCACCACCTCGACCAACCGCGCCCCGCGCCATGCCAATCCGGGCCTCGAGGGCGAGGAGCACTGGCTGTGGCTGCGGCTGAAGCTCATCGCGGATGCCGGCCTCGTCGGGCTGCCGAATGCCGGCAAGTCGACCTTCCTCGCCGCCGTCACCGCGGCGAAGCCGAAGATCGCCGACTACCCCTTCACCACCCTGCATCCGGGCCTCGGTGTGGTGCGGGTCGATACCCGCGAGTTCGTGCTCGCCGACATCCCGGGCCTGATCGAGGGCGCGCACGAGGGCGTCGGCCTCGGCGACAAGTTCCTGGCCCATGTCGAGCGCTGCCGGGTGCTGCTCCACCTCGTCGAGGGCACGAGCGAGGATGCCGGCGCCGCCTACCGGCTGGTGCGCACCGAGCTCGAGGCCTACGGCCACGGCCTGGAGGAGAAGCCCGAGGTGGTGGCGCTGTCCAAGGCCGACGCCCTCGACCCCGAGACCCTGGCGCTCCAGCTCGAACGCCTGGAGGCGGAGACCGGTGAGAGGCCCCTCGTCCTGTCCTCGGCCACCCGGCAGGGCGTGACGGAGGCCCTGCGCGCCCTGATGGCCCGCATGGACGCGGCCGCCGCCGAGGCGCCGGTGGAGCGGGTGGCCTGGCAGCCTTGAGGATGGCTCCGCGCATTCTGGCTTCGGGGATGGCAGAGGCGTAAATCTCGGATCGCGAAGGAGCGACCGATGGCGAAACGGCTCATCATCGAGGGCGACGAGGCGGTCGGGATCGCCGAGCGGATGGCGCGGCGTCTCGGCACCACGCCGGACGAGGTCGTGAGGCGCCTCCTGCACGAATCCGAGGCGCGCGCGGTCGCCGAGACCCCGCTCACCCCTGCCCAGAGGGACGACTACGACACTCTGCGCGCCCTGGTGAAAGAGGCCGCCCGGGACAAGCGGCCCGGCGCGACCTCGGACCATTCCGACTTCTACGACACGAACGGCCTGCCGGCATGATCGCCCTCGACACGTCGGCGCTCGTCGCAGTCGCGCTGGACGAGGCGGAGAGCGAGGCATTCTCGCGGATCATCGCCGCGAGCGGTGCCGCGGTCGTCGGGATGCCGACGCTGGTCGAGACCCACATGGTTCTCGAAGCCCGCCTGCTTGGCGGAGCCACGAGATTCCTCGACGGCCTGCTGTCGGTCCCCTCCATCCGCCCGATCGACTTCGACCGCCGGATGTTTCGCGCCGCCACCGACGCTTTTCTCCGCTTCGGCCGCGGTCGCGGGCATCCGGCGCGGTTGAACATGGGCGACTGCATGGCTTACGCCGTGGCGAGGACCCAGAATCTGCCGCTCCTCTTCAAGGGGAACGACTTCGTCCACACGGACCTCATCCCTGCCGCACCATGACCTCCGGTTCCATGCTCACGTCTCCCGCGACCAGCGCCCAGGACACCTCTTCCCTCACCCCCACCCTCGATCAGTTCCGCCGCGTCGTCCTGAAGGTCGGCTCGGCGCTTCTCGTCGACCGGGCTCGGGGGCGGCTGCGGCACGCCTGGCTCGCGGCGCTCGCCGAGGACATCGCCGACCTGCACGGGCGCGGCGTCGACGTACTGGTGGTCTCCTCCGGCTCGATCGCGCTGGGGCGCACGGTGCTGGGCTTCGGGCCCGGAGCCCTGCGCCTCGAGGAGAGCCAGGCCGCGGCGGCGGTGGGGCAGATCGCGCTGGCCCGGCACTGGTCGGAGGCGCTGGCTCACCACGGCATCGTCGCCGGCCAGATCCTGGTGACGCCGCAGGACACTGAGGAGCGTCGGCGCTACCTCAACGCGCGGGCCACCACCCTGAAGCTCCTGGAGGAGCGCGCCGTCCCGGTGATCAACGAGAACGACACCGTGGCGACCTCCGAGATCCGCTACGGCGACAACGACCGCCTCGCCGCCCGGGTCGCCACGATGATCGGCGCCGACCTGCTGGTGCTGTTCTCCGACATCGACGGGCTCTACACCGCCCCGCCGGCGAGCGATCCGAGCGCCGAGCACCTGCCGGTGATCGCCCGGATCACCCCGGAGATCGACGCGATGGCAGGGGGCCCGGCCTCGGAACTGTCCCGCGGCGGCATGCGCACCAAGGTCGAGGCGGCCAAGATCGCGGTCTCGGGCGGCACCCACATGATGATCGCCGACGGGCGGGGCAAGAACCCGCTCAAGGCGGTGGCGGGCGGCGCGCGCTGCTCGTGGTTCCTCGCCGGCTCGACGCCGGGAGCCGCCCGCAAGACCTGGATCGCCGGCTCGCTGGAGCCGCGCGGCACCCTGACGATCGACGCCGGCGCGGCGCGCGCGCTCCAGGGCGGGGCGAGCCTGCTTCCGGTCGGCGTCAGGCGGGTCGAGGGCAGCTTCAGCCGCGGCGATGCGGTGACGATCCGGGCCGAGGACGGCGCGGTGCTCGCCCGCGGCCTCGTCGCCTACGACAGCGACGACGCGGCCCGCATCCTCGGGCGCTCCAGCCGGGAGATCGAGGCGGTGCTGGGCTATCCGGGACGCGCCGCGATGGTGCACCGGGATGATCTTGCCCTGGTCGGGGATTGACCTGAGGCGGATCACCGTTCCGGGAGCACCGCTCCTGACCGGACTTCACCGTGATCGAGTCCGTGGGTCATGCGATGCTCGCCTCGTCGACGAACGACCCCGGACACGAAGAAGGCGCCCGAGGGGCGATGTCTCGCCCCTGGCGCCTTGCTTGAACGATCGAGCGTCACCCCGGCGAACCGGGGCGCGAGAGATCAGCAGAAGTACTGGCCGATCTGGCGCTCGAGATCGTCGGTGATGCGGCCGCCGCGGGTCTCCACGAACTCGCCGATCTGGCGCTCCTGGCGGCGCAGGTTGGCGTCGTGGACCGCGTGGACGATGCGGCTGATGAGGGTGAGGAAGCCGGGCTCCATGTCGGAGCGCTCCTCGGCGGGGGTGATAAGCGAGTGGGTGATGACCGCGAGCATCGGGATCTCCTGTGAGATTGCGCGCGGGCGTTTCCGGTGTTCTTGTTGCATTGCAATATGGTCGCCGCCGCGCTGCACACAAGCGACGCGGCTGCAGCGGCGCCATGCGAATCCGGCATGGCGAATCGGAGGGCCCGGTTAACCTCGCGGTTACGCTTCAGTGTTGTGCGCCAAGGGCTTGAGCCGGGGTTGACCCGGGGGACCCGAGGCGTCAATCAGCCCGTCGCCCGCGCGTCATGCTGGCCTGCTAGGCGAGCCGACCGGCTCGGGGAGACTCTCCCCACAGGCGGGACACACCGCAACACCATCCGGAGACCTTGAGCGCCATGACCGACTGGCCCGTCCACGGCCGCATCAGCGGCCCCATCGTGATGATCGGCTTCGGCTCGATCGGCCGGGGCACCCTGCCCCTGATCGAGCGCCACTTCACCTACGACAAGGCCCGGTTCACGGTGGTGGAGCCGTCGGACGCCCACAAGGCGCTCGCCGACAAGCACGGCCTGCGCTTCGAGCAGGTGGCGCTGACCAAGGACAACTACCGCCAGGTGCTCACCCCGCTCCTCACCGAGGGCGGCGGCCAGGGCTTCTGCGTCAACCTCTCGGTCGACACCTCGTCGCGGGACATCATGGAGCTGTGCCGCGAGATCGGCGCGCTCTACATCGACACCGTCGCCGAGCCGTGGCCGGGCTTCTACTTCGACAAGAACGCCGGCCCCGCCGACCGCACCAACTACGCGCTGCGCGAGCAGATCCTCGACGCGCGCCGCCGCAAGCCGGGCGGTCCGACCGCGGTGTCGTGCTGCGGCGCCAATCCCGGCATGGTGTCTTGGTTCGTCAAGCAGGCGCTCCTCAACGTCGCGGCCGATCTCGGCCTGCAGACGCCCGAGCCGAAGACCCGCGAGGAGTGGGCCGCGCTGATGCGCGAGACCGGCGTCAAGGGCATCCACATCGCCGAGCGCGACACCCAGCGCGCCAAGTCCGAGAAGCCGCAGGGCGTCTTCGTCAACACCTGGTCGGTCGAGGGCTTCGTCTCCGAGGGCAACCAGCCGGCGGAGCTCGGCTGGGGCACCCACGAGACCTGGATGCCGGAGAACGGCCGCACCCTCCCGAACGACGCGCCGGCGATCTACCTGCTCCAGCCCGGCGCCGACACCCGCGTGCGCTCCTGGACCCCGACCGCGCAGGCGCAGTTCGGCTTCCTCGTCACCCACAACGAGGCGATCTCCATCGCCGACTACTACACGGTGCGCCAGGACGGTAAGGCGGCCTACCGGCCGACCTGCCACTACGCCTACCATCCCTGCAACGAGGCGGTGCTGTCGCTGCACGAGATGTGGGGCCAGGCCGGCAAGGTGCAGGAGAAGCACCACATCCTCGACGAGAACGAGATCGTCGACGGCATCGACGAGCTCGGCGTGCTGCTCTACGGCCACGGCAAGAACGCCTACTGGTACGGCTCGCAGCTCTCCATCGAGGAGACCCGGCGGATCGCCCCCTACCAGAACGCCACCGGCCTGCAGGTGACCTCGGCGGTGCTCGCCGGCATGGTCTGGGCGCTCGAGAACCCCGAGGCCGGCATCGTCGAGGCCGACGAGGTCGATTTCCGCCGCTGCCTCGAGGTGCAGCTGCCGTATCTCGGTCCCGTGGTCGGGGTCTACACCGACTGGACCCCGCTCTCCGGCCGCCCCGGCCTCTTCCCTGAGGACATCGACGAGAGCGATCCCTGGCAGTTCCGCAACGTGCTGGTGCACGGGGCGTAAGCTCTCCAGACTTGCGGTATCGGACTTGCGGCATCGCGCCCGACCCCCGGTCGCGGTGCCGCGCTGCGCCGCCGCAGGCTGTCGCGCGTCCCCGCCCGGTGCTACCATCGTGGCGGTGACAGGGAGCCGTGATGTCGCTCGCGCTGCGGCGCGCCCCGCGGATGCGGGTCGCCGAATTCCTTGAGATGATCCGCGACCGCCCGGACGAGGAGCGCTGGGAGCTGCTCGACGGCGAGGCCGTGCTGATGGCGCCGCCGGGCGAGCGTCATCAGGTGATCGTCAGCAACCTCGTCGGCGCCTCGCGCCCGCTCGCCGCGAAGTTCGGCTGCCGGGTCCTGCCCGGGCTCGGACTGCGCAACGACTTCGTCGACGATTACGCGCCGATCCCCAATGTCGTCGTCCGGTGCGGCCCGCTTCTGCCGGACGGCTCCGCCCGCGACCCGCTCGTCGTCGCCGAGGCGCTGTCACCGTCCACCATGCACAACGACCGGGGCCGCAAGGCGGCGTTTTATCAGGGCCTCCAGACCCTGCGCGCCTACCTGATCGTCTATTCCGACGAGGCCCGGGTCGAGCTGTGGTCGCGGGGAAACGGACCGGATGCGGCCGTGCGCGTCCTCGGTCGGGACGACGTGATCCCGCTGCCGGACCTCGACGGGGCAATTCCGGTCGCCGCCCTCTACGAAGACGTTCCCCTCTGACGCCCGAGCCGCCCTTGCCCCATTTCGACGAATTCTATGCCAACAAGCTGCGCGGCACCCTCGGGGTGACCGACGCGGAGTCGGTGCTCGACCTGCGCGGCGCGCCCCGGCCCCAGGCCGAGGCCTCGCTGACCGACATGCTGGAGCGCAGCCGCTTCGCCAAGGGCAAGACCGTGGCGGTGCGCCTCGACGGACCGACGCCCGGCGGTGGCGAGACCCTTTTTCAGCCGATCGGCCGCCTGCTCCTCGACGCCAAGCGCCGCGGCTGGGTCGACCGGCTCCAGACCCTGCCGGCCCAGGACGGCCTCGGCTTCTACGTCGCCCTGGCGGGCCGGCCCGACAAGACACCCGAGACCCGCTGAGCCGATGGACCACCAGCCCCCAGCCGCCCACCTCGGCGACCTTCCCGCCACCGATCTCCTCGCCCTCTACGCCCGCCGCGCCCTCTCCCCCGTCGCGGTGATCGAGGCGGTGATCGCCCGGGCCGAGACCGCCGAGCCGACCTTGCGGGCGCTCTACGCCTTCGCGCCGGAGCAGGCGCTGGCGGCGGCCCGCTCCTCCGAGGCACGCTGGATGCGCGGCGAGGCCCTGCCCCTCGACGGGGTGCCGGTCACGGTCAAGGAGAACGTCGCGACGGAGGGCGTGCCGATGCCGCTCGGCACCGGCGCCCGGCACGACGCGGCGCCGAGCCCGATCGACGCCCCGCCCGCCGCCCGCCTGCGCGAGGACGGCGCGGTGATCTTCGCCAAGACCACCATGCCGGATTACGGCATGCTGTCCTCGGGGCTGTCGAGCTTCCATCCGCTCACCCGCAACCCCTGGGACCCCGCCAGGGGCCCGGGCGGCTCCTCGGCCGGCTCGGGCGCGGCCGCCGCCGCGGGCTACGGCCCGCTCCATCTCGGCACCGACATCGGCGGCTCGGTGCGGCTGCCGGCGGCCTGGTGCGGCGTCGTCGGGCTCAAGCCCAGCCACGGCCGCGTGCCGATCGACCCGCCCTATTACGGCCGCTGCGCCGGGCCCCTCACCCGCACCGTCGCCGACACGGCGCTGATGATGCGGACCTTGAGCCGCCCCGACGCGCGCGACGCCACCGCCCTGCCGCCCGCCGACCTGCCCTGGGGCGACCTCGACGGCCTGAACCTGAAGGGCCTGCGCCTAGGCCTGGTGATGGAGGCCGGCGCCGGCCTCCCGCTCGATCCCGCCAACCGCGACGTGGTGGAGGCGGCGGCGCGCCTCCTCGCCGCGGCCGGCGCCGTGGTCGAGCCGGTCCGGCCGTTCCTGACGCAGGCGATGCTCGACGGGCTCGACCTGTTCTGGCGCCAGCGCGCCTCCCTCGACATCGAGGCCCTGGACGAGGCGCGGCGCGCGCGCGTGCTGCCCTTCATCCGCGACTGGGCGGCGGGCGGCCGGGACTTGAGCGGGGCGGCCGTCTTCCACGGCATGAGCCAGATGGCGGCGATGCGCGACGCCGCGCTGGCGGCGATCCGGCCGTACGATTTCCTGATCGGCCCAGTCTCGCCGAACCCTCCCTTCCCGGCCGAGCACGCCTCGCCCACCAACGACCCGGCCCGGGCGATGGCGCACATCGCCTACACGGTGCCGTTCAACATGTCGGAGCAGCCGGCGATCTCTGTGCCGGCGGGCTTCACGCCGGAGGGGCTGCCGGTCGGCCTGCAGATCGCCGGAAGGCGCTTCGACGATGTCGGCGTGCTGCGGCTGGCCCGGGCGTTCGAGCGGATCCGGCCGGCGCTGCGGCCTTGGCCGATGGTGGAGTAGTCAGAGGGCAGCTGCGACTGAGGTTCGTCGCGCAATCCCCAGGGCGAGGGACGATGTCGCGCGACGGACCCGACACCCTCCCTCGTCATCCCGGGGCCGCGCAGCGGAATCCGGGATCCATAACCGCTGACGCTTCAGGATGAAGCGAGTCGCACTCCGCCTCGTTCTTCAACGTCAGCGGCTATGGATCCCGGGTTCTCGCCTTCGGCGAGCCCCGGGATGACGGAGAGGTGTCGGCGAAACGAGCCCTCGCTTGGCAGAACGCCCGCCCTCAAGCCGTCTCCCCGCTCAACCTTGCCAATGCTCGCTCGCGCCCGATCAGCGGCAGCAGGCCGGCGAGGTCGGGACCGTGATCCAGGCCCGTCAGCGCGAGGCGTAAGGGCAGGAACAGCGCCTTGCCCTTGAGGCCGGTGGCGGTGCGCACGCCGTCCGTCACCTGCTTCCAGGTGCCGGAATCCCACGGCTCCGGCGGCAGCGCTTGGCGGGCGACCGCGAGGAGGTCCGGCGTCTCGCCGGTCACCGGCGTCAACGGGCCCTGCACCACCCGCCACCACTCGGCGGCGTCGGAGACACGGGTCAGGTTCGCCCGCACCACCTCCCAGAACGCCTCGGCCCGGTCGGGCGGGACGCCGAGGGCGGCGAGGCGGTCCGCCACCGCCGCGCAGGGCAGGCCGTGGACCAGGCGGGCGTTGAGGCCGTCGAGTTCGTGCTCATCGAACTTCGCCGGGGCCCGCGAGACATGGGCGAGGTCGACGAGGGCGGCGAGCTCGTCGAGGTCGGAGACCGGCCGCACCGCCTCGGCCGAGCCGGTGAGCACCGCCAAGGCCGCGACGGCCATCGGCTCGTAGCCGGCCGCGCGCAGGCCCCGCAGGGAGAGGTGGCCGAGGCGCTTCGACAGCCCCTCGCCGCTCGCCGTGGTGAGCAGGTTGTGGTGGGCAAAGACCGGGACTGGTGCGCCAAGGGCGGAGAAGATCTGGATCTGGACTGCCGTGTTGGTGACGTGGTCCTCGCCCCGGATCACGTGGGTCACGCCGGTCTCGGCGTCGTCGACCACCGACGGCAGGGTGTAGAGGTAGCTGCCGTCCTCGCGGATCAGCACCGGGTCGGAGAGGCTGTCGGCCTCGACGTGGCACGGTCCGCGCACGAGGTCGTCCCAGGTCACTGTGCCGGGATCGAGGCGGAAGCGCCAGTGCGGCCGGCGCCCCTCGGCCTCGAGGGCGGCCTTCTCCTCAGGCGTGAGCTTCAGGGCGGCGCGGTCGTAGACCGGCGGCAGGCCGCGGCCGAGCTGGCGACGGCGGCGGCGCTCCAGCTCGTCCGGCGTCTCGTAGGCCGGGTAGAGCCGGCCCGCCGCCTTCAACCGCTCGGCGGCCGCGTCGTAGACCGCGAGCCGCTCCGACTGGCGAAAGGTCCCGTCCGGCACGATGCCGAGCCAGCGCAGATCCTCCTCGATCGCCGCGGCGAACTCGGGCGTCGAGCGCGCCGTATCGGTGTCGTCGAGGCGCAGCCAGAACTGCCCGCCCGTCCGCCGCGCGAACAGCGCGTTGAACAGGGCCGGCCGGGCATTGCCGATGTGGAGGAAGCCGGTGGGCGAGGGAGCGAAGCGAACGACGGGTGCCATGGCGGTCCTCGTAGAGCATCGGCGGAGCGCGGCGCAATCGGGCGGTGGTCCGGTGCCCTGCCCCAACGCTTGACAGCCCGAGCCCCGCCGCCGCATCGCGGAGACGTGGCCTCCTCCTCCCTCCCCTCACCGGCCAGTCTCCTGCCGGCCGGCACCACGGCCTGGCTGATCACCGACGGCAAGGCCGGCGACCTCGCGCCCTGCCGCGGCCTCGCCGAGGCCCTCGGGATCGCGGCCGAGGAGCGCACGATCGCACCGCGGCCGCCCTTCTCCTGGCTCGCGCCCCGGGGCCCGGCCGATCCGCGCGAGCGGGCGCTCGCCCCCCCCTGGCCCGACATCGCCGTCGCGACCGGCCGCCGGGCGGTGCCGGCCCTGCGCGCGGTCAAGCGCCGCTCGGGGGGCAGGACCTTCACGGTGTTCCTGCGCGATCCCCGCATCGGCCCGCGGGCCGCGGACCTGATCTGGGTGCCGGCCCACGACCGCTTGCGCGGCGCCAACGTGATCGTGACGGTGACCGGGCCGCACCCGGTCTCGCCCGGGCGCTTGGCGGCGGCGCGGGCGAGGCCGGATCCGCGCCTCGCCGGCCTGCCCTCCCCGCGCGCGGCGGTGCTGGTCGGCGGCGACAGCCGGCACGGGCGCTTCTCGGGGAACGACGCCGACCGCCTGCTCGCCGGGCTCGAGCAGCTGGCGGAGCGGGCGAGCCTGATGATCACCGCCTCCCGCCGCACCCCGCCGGCCTTGCGGGCAGGGCTCGCGGAGCTGGCCCGGCGCCGCGGGGGCTTCTTCTGGGACGGTGCCGGCGAGAATCCCTACCTCGCCCTGCTGGCCCTCGCCGACACGGTCGTGGCGACGGCCGATTCGGCCAACATGGTGACGGAGGCCTGCGCCACCGGGGCGCCGGTGCTCTTGTTCGAGCCGGCGAACCTCTATGCCCGCCACCGCCCGCTCTTCGCGGCGCTGAAACGCCAAGGAACTGTGCATGCTTTCGACGGACGGGTTGAAGCGTTGCGGCCCAAGCCCTTAGACTCGACACTCGCGATCGCGCAGGCTGTGGCGAATGCCTATATGGGGCATCGCGACGCGCTCGCCCGCCGCAAAGCTCGTTAGAGCCTGACCGGCGGCAGCCCCGGAGACCCTCATGCCCACCACCCCGCAGGCTCCCCAGCACGAGAAGCTCGTGATCATCGGCTCCGGCCCCGCCGGATACACCGCCGCGATCTACGCCGCCCGCGCCATGGTCGAGCCGCTGCTGATCTCGGGCTTCCAGCCCGGCGGCCAGCTGATGATCACCACCGACGTCGAGAACTATCCGGGCTTCGCCGACGCGATCCAGGGTCCGTGGCTGATGGAGCAGATGCGCCTCCAGGCCGAGCATGTCGGCACGCGGATCGTCTCGGAATACATCGCCAAGGTCGACCTCTCGCAGCGGCCGTTCCGGCTCGAGGCCGATTCGGGCGCGGTCTTCACCTGCGACGCGCTCATCATCGCCACTGGCGCCCAGGCGAAGTGGCTCGGCCTGCCCTCCGAGGCGAAGTTCCAGGGCTTCGGCGTCTCGGCCTGCGCCACCTGCGACGGGTTCTTCTTCCGCGGCAAGGAGGTCGTGGTGGTCGGCGGCGGCAACACCGCGGTCGAGGAGGCGCTCTACCTCGCCAACCTCGCCTCCAAGGTGACGGTGGTGCACCGCCGCGACAGTTTCCGGGCCGAGCGCATCCTGCAGGAGCGCCTGTTCAAGCACCCGAACGTCGAGGTGGTGTGGAACCACGCGGTCGAGGAGATCTGCGGCCGCGAGAAGCCGGCCCCTTCGGTCACCCATGTCCGCCTGCGCGACACCCGCACCGGGGCGATCACCGAGCGCAAGGCCGACGGCGTGTTCATCGCCATCGGCCACCAGCCCGCGACCTCCGTGTTCGAGGGCCAGCTCCCGTTCCGGGCCGGCGGCTACCTCGAGGTGACGCCGGGCACCGCCATGACGGCGATTCCGGGCGTGTTCGCGGCGGGCGACGTGACCGACGACGTCTACCGGCAGGCGATCACCGCTGCCGGCATGGGCTGCATGGCCGCCCTCGAGGCGGAGAAGTACCTGGCCAACCTGGCGATCGGCGAGGCGCCGCGCCAGGCCGCGGCCGAGTAGGCGAAGTTGTTCCGGGGCCGGGGATGAGCCCCGGCCCCGGCCTTGTGTGGCGTTCGCTCTGAACTCACCGGCCCGTTCTCAGGCCGGCCGGGGCTCTGGCGAGGGGTTTACGGCCGTGGACTGGGACAAGATCCGGATTTTCCTCAACGTCGCCGAAGCCGGCAGCTTCACCAAGGCGGGCGACGACATCGGCCTGAGCCAGTCGGCCGTCAGCCGCCAGATCAGCGCCCTGGAGCGGGAGCTGAAGGCGCCGCTGTTCCACCGCCACGCCCGCGGGCTGATCCTGACCGAGCAGGGCGACCTCCTGTTCCGGGCCGCCCGGGACATGAAGATGCGGCTCGAGACCACCCGGGCGCGCCTCGTCGAGACCAGCGAGCGCCCCTCCGGCGACCTCAAGGTGACGACGACCGTCGGCCTCGGCACCGCCTGGCTGTCGCAGCGGGTGGCCGAGTTCCTGGACCTGCACCCGGATGTCCGCGTCGAGCTGATCCTGACCAACGAGGAACTCGACCTCGCCATGCGCGAGGCCGACGTGGCGATTCGGCTCCGCCGCCCGGCCCAGCCGGACCTGATCCAGCGCCGGCTGTTCACCGTGCACTACCACGTCTTCGCGTCGCTCGAATACGTGAAGCGCTTCGGCGAGCCGAAGACGATCGAGGATCTCGACAAGCACCGCCTGGTCTCCTTCGGCGGCGACCAGCCCTCCTACCTGATGGCGACGCACTGGCTCGCCACCGTCGGCCGCGAGGGCCGCGAGCACCGCACCATCCACTTCACGGTCAACAACATCTCGGCGCTCCAGCTCGCGGTCGAGACCGGCGCCGGCATCGGCATCCTGCCGGACTACGTCGCGGACGGGAACGAGCAGCTGGTGCAGGTCCTGCGCGACTACGAGATGCCGAACCTCGAGAGCTACCTCGTCTACGCCGAGGAGATGCGGACGGTCGCCCGCGTCCAGGCGTTCCGGGACTTCCTCGTCGCCAAGGCGCAGCGCTGGACCTACTGAGCGGGGCGCTCCGGCGCTTGCCTTTCGGCCGGGTGGCACCATGCTCCCCGGGCACCGCGAGGGCAGGCGACGAGGGGCACCGATGACCGACGACGAGACCTTCATGGCGCGCGCCATCGCGCTGTCGGAGCGGACCGCCCTGGTCGAGAGCGCCGGCGGCGCCTTCGGCGCTGTGATCGTGCGCGAGGGCGAGATCATCGGCGAGGGCGCCAACCGGGTCGTCGCCGAGAACGACCCGACCTGGCACGCCGAGATGGCGGCGATCCGCGAGGCCTGCAAGACGGCGGGCAGCTTCAAGCTACCGGGCGCCACCCTCTACACTTCGGCCGAGCCGTGCCCGATGTGCATGGCCGCAGCCTACTGGGCCGGCATCTCGCGGATCTTCTACGCCTCGACCAACGAGGACGCCCTGCGTCACGGCAACTTCGACGACAGCATGATCTACGAGGAGATCCGCAAGCCCGCGGCCGAGCGCAAGATCCCGATCCGGCAGATGATGCGGGCCGAGGCGATCGAGGTCTGGAAACGCTACGAGGCAAAGGCCGACCGGGTGCCGTACTGACGGGCGGGTGCCCCTGCGGGACCGACGCTGTGAAACCCAGGCTTGGGCCGGGAGTTGTCCTTGGCGAGACTTGAGACTTGTCTTTCCGAGTGCGTTTTCGGACCAACGAAGGAGGCCCAACATGCGTCGCACGCGTCTTCTCGCCGCCCTCGTGGCGGCGGCCCTCGCTCCCGGCCCGCTCCTCGCCCAGGCACCCGCGCAGGATCCGGCCAGCACCGGGTCCCTCGGCCCGGCCACCCGCGAGACCACCGATGTCGGCCAGACCAAGCCGCCGGGCGCCGCTCTCGGCCCGGATGCCGGCCTGACGCCGGAACTGCAGGAGCGCGACCGGCAGATCCAGCGCAAGATCGACACCGGGATCTGCATCGGCTGTACTGAGTAGCCGGCGACGGTCCGCCACGCTGGGCCAAGCGAGTTAATCCGCCCTGCATTAGACGGAATGATCGGTTGCAGGCGCGGCGGGCGGATGCCTAAACCGGCGGCAATCAACCCGGCCACCGCGCCTGCGCCGGGGCCGGTCACAACAGGGAGAGCGCCATGAGCCAGCGGGTCATCGAGGTCAGCCAGGATGCGCGCGCCCGTGCCCACATCGACGAGGCCAAGTATCAGGCCTGGTACGAGGCCTCGATCCGCGATCCCGAGGCGTTCTGGCGCGAGCACGGCAAGCGCATCGACTGGTTCACGCCCTACACGAAGGTGAAGGAGACGACGTTCGGCCCGGGCGACGTCTCGATCAAGTGGTTCTCCGACGGCGTCACCAACGCCGCCTACAACTGCATCGACCGGCACCTCGCCACCCGCGGCGACCAGGTGGCCATCATCTGGGAGGGCGACGACCCGTCGGAGTCGCGCCACATCACCTACCGCGAGTTGCACGCGCAGGTGTGCCGGATGGCCAACGTCCTGCGCAACCGCGGCGTCTCCAAGGGCGACCGGGTGACGATCTACCTGCCGATGATCCCCGAGGCCGCCTACGCGATGCTGGCCTGCGCCCGGCTCGGGGCGATCCACTCGGTGGTGTTCGGCGGCTTCTCGCCGGACTCGCTCGCCGGCCGCATCCAGGGCTGCGACTCGAAGCTGATCATCACCGCGGACGAGGGCCTGCGCGGCGGCCGCAAGGTGCCGCTGAAGGCCAATGTCGACGCGGCGATCCAGCGACTTCCCGCCGACAGCGTCGACCACGTCATCGTGGTGCGCCGCACCGGCGGCGCCGTCGAGATGGACCCCGTGCGCGACGTCTACTACGACGCCGCCGCCCGCGAGGTCACCGACGAGTGCCCGGTCGCCCATGTCGACGCCGAGCACCCGCTGTTCCTGCTCTACACCTCGGGCTCGACCGGCCAGCCGAAGGGCGTGGTCCACACCACCGGCGGCTACCTCGTCTACGCGGCGATGACGCACCAGTACGTCTTCGACTACCACGACGGCGACATCTACTGGTGCACCGCCGATGTCGGCTGGGTCACCGGCCACTCCTATATCCTGTACGGGCCGCTGGCGAACGGCGCCACGACCCTGATGTTCGAGGGCATCCCGACCTACCCGTCGATCTCCCGGTTCTGGGAGGTGGTCGACAAGCACAAGGTCAACATCTTCTACACCGCACCGACCGCCATCCGCTCGCTGATGGGCGCCGGCGAGGTGCCGGTGAAGACGACCTCGCGGGCGTCGCTGCGGGTGCTCGGCTCGGTCGGCGAGCCGATCAACCCGGAGGCCTGGGAATGGTACTACCGGGTCGTCGGCGACGAGCGCTGCCCGATCGTCGACACCTGGTGGCAGACCGAGACCGGCGGCATCCTGATCACGCCCCTCCCCGGCGCCACGAAGCTCAAGCCCGGCTCGGCGACGCGGCCGTTCTTCGGCGTCAAGCCGGTGGTGGTCGACGGCGACAACGTGGTCCAGGAGGGCGCCTGCGAGGGCAACCTCTGCATCGACGATTCCTGGCCGGGCCAGATGCGCACGGTGTGGGGCGACCACGAGCGCTTCGTCCAGACCTACTTCTCGACCTTCCCGGGCCGCTACTTCTCGGGCGACGGCTGCCGGCGCGATTCGGATGGCTACTACTGGATCACCGGCCGGGTCGACGACGTCATCAACGTCTCGGGCCACCGGATGGGCACGGCGGAGGTCGAATCCTCGCTGGTCGCGCACCCGAAGGTCTCGGAGGCCGCGGTGGTGGGCTACCCCCACGACATCAAGGGGCAGGGCATCTACGCCTACGTCACCCTGATGCAGGGCGAGGAGCCCTCCGACGTCCTGCGCAAGGAGCTCGTCGCCTGGGTGCGCAAGGATATCGGGCCGATCGCCTCGCCCGACCTGATCCAGTTCGCCCCCGGCCTGCCCAAGACCCGCTCGGGGAAAATCATGCGCCGCATCCTGCGCAAGATCGCCGAGGACGAGTTCTCCTCGCTCGGCGACACCTCGACGCTGGCCGAGCCGGCGGTGGTCGAGGACCTGATCGAGAACCGGCAGAACCGCACCAAGTGACCGTCATGCCGGGGCCCACGAACGGGCCCCGGCTCTTCATCCCGGCTCCGACCGCCGCGCTTCTCAGACCTTCGTCGCATTAAGAGCATTCTCAGTCTCTTTGCGCTGGCATTTGCCCGAATTTCAGGTCATCTGCATTTTTGCGCCGCAGCAAACGCAGTCGGCGCAAGCTCAGCCTGGCGAGAACAGGCGCGACACAGCGATCAAAGCATCGGCCTCACTGCCTCGTGCCCTCGACGGCGCGCGGCGGAGCCGTGGCCGGTCACAGAAGCGAAACATAGGGAGGCCCGCCGATGGCAGAGGCAAACACCGCACGGGTTCTGGCGAGCCCGAAGTTCCGCGAGCTGGTGAGTGAACGCACCCGCTTCGGCTGGATCCTGTCCGGCGCGATGCTGGCGATCTATCTCGTCTTCATCCTGCTCGTCGCCTTTGCGCACGGCCTGATGGCGACGAAGATCGGTGGCGGCGTGACCTCGCTCGGCATCGTGCTCGGCCTCGTCGTCATTGTCTCGGCCTTCGTGCTCACCGGGATCTACGTCGCCCGGGCCAACGGCCGCTTCGACGACCTGACCCGCGACCTCAACCGGGAGCTCGGCCGATGAGCGCGCGCCGCATCGCCATCGTGGCAGCCCTCACCGTCGTCGGGGCCGGCGCGGCGCTGGCCGCCGGGCCGGATCTCGGCGCGGTCCAGAAGCAGGCGACCAACTGGACCGCCGTCGCCATGTTCCTGCTCTTCGTGCTCGCCACGCTGGGCATCACCTACAAGGCCGCCGCGGGCTCGAAGTCGGCGTCGGACTTCTACGCCGCCGGCGGCGGCATCTCGGCCGGCCAGAACGCGCTCGCCATCGCGGGCGACTACATGTCGGCGGCCTCGTTCCTCGGCATCTCAGGGCTCGTGTTCTCGTCGGGCTTCGACGGGCTGATCTACTCGATCGGCTTCCTGGTCGGCTGGCCGATCGTGCTCTTCCTGATCGCCGAGCGCCTCCGCAACCTCGGCAAGTTCACCTTCGCCGACGTCGCGAGCTTCCGGCTCGACCAGACCCGGATCCGCATCCTGTCGGCGACCGGCACGCTCGTCGTGGTGGCGTTCTACCTGATCGCCCAGATGGTCGGCGCCGGCAAGCTGATCCAGCTGCTGTTCGGCCTCGACTACCTCTACGCCGTCATCGCGGTCGGCCTCCTGATGATCGTCTACGTCGCCTTCGGCGGCATGAAGGCGACGACCTGGGTGCAGATCATCAAGGCCTGCCTGCTGCTCGCCGGCGCCTCGTTCATGGCGCTCGCCGTGCTGTGGCGCTACGGCTTCAACCCGGAGGCCCTGTTCGCCGCCGCCGTCGCCGAGCACCCCAAGCACGAGGCGATCATGGCGCCGGGCGGCCTCGTTGCCGATCCGATCTCGGCGATCTCCCTCGGCATCGGCCTGATGTTCGGCACCGCCGGACTGCCCCATATCCTGATGCGGTTCTTCACCGTCTCGGACGCGCAGGCCGCCCGCAAGTCGGTGTTCTACGCCACCGGCCTGATCGCCTACTTCTACATCCTGACCTTCATCATCGGCTTCGGCGCCATCACCTTCCTGATGGGCGATCCGAGCTACTTCACGGCCGGGGCGAACGGTGCCTACGACCGGATCACCGGGCTCCTCGGCGGCAGCAACATGGCGGCGGTGCACCTCGCCAACGCCACCGGCGGCTCGCTCTTCCTCGGCTTCATCTCGGCGGTGGCCTTCGCGACGATCCTCGCGGTGGTGGCGGGCCTGACGCTCGCCGGCGCCTCCGCCGTGAGCCACGACCTCTACGCCCAGGTCTTCGCCCGCGGGCGCACCACCGAAGCCAGCGAGGTGCGACTGTCGAAGATCTCGGCCGTCGTGATCGGCATCGTGGCGATCTATCTCGGCTACGTGTTCGAGAACCAGAACGTCGCCTTCATGGTCGGCCTCGCCTTCGCGGTGGCGGCGAGCTGCAACTTCCCGGTGCTCGCGATGTCGATCCTGTGGAAGGGCACCACGACGCTGGGCGCCCTGGTCGGCGGCCTCGTCGGGCTCGTCAGCGCGGTGGTGATGGTGGTGCTGTCGAAGGCCGTGTGGGTCACCACCTTCGGCCACCCGGCCGCGCTCTTCCCCTACGACAACCCGGCCCTGTTCTCGATGCCGCTCGCCTTCCTCGGCATCTGGGCGGTGTCGACGATCGACAACAGCGCCCGGGCGCGGCGCGAGCGGGCGGCCTTCGAGGCGCAGTACGTGCGCTCGGAGACCGGCATCGGGGCGGCGGGCGCGCACGCGCATTGATGGTGACGGCGGCGGCGGCCCCCAGGCCGCCGCCATGGTCTAGGAAAAACACGTCTTGCGAGACATGACGTAGGGATCCATCCTCGGCTGGTCGGAAGGGTCAAGGGCCATGGATCGCGAGAGGGACACCCTTATTTCAGAAGTCGGCGTATTCGGTCGGCGCGGCCTAGCATCGTGGTCCTGACCGGCCTCGCGGAGCGCTACATCCGCTTCGCCGACGATGAAGCGAGGGACCGCTCGGCGCTCTACGAGTCTTTGGCCCGGGGCGTCGCGGGCGACGCGCAGATCCTCGACATGCTGTCGGCGCTCACGCCGAACAAGCAGCAGCCCAACCTGCTCTTCGCCGCCGTCGACTCCGTTGCAGGCACGTCCGGGGATTTCGGAGACTTCCGACGCCGGCTACTCGAGAACGCCCCGGCTGTCCGATCGCTGATGCTGTCGCGATCGACGCAGACCAACGAGCCGGCGCGCTGGCCTCGCTCTGCCGGGAGGCGCCCGCGGACGCGACGCTGGTCGTGTTCCGCTCCGCCGTGCTGGCCTACGTGCCGGACCACGCGGCGCCGTGGGCCTTCGCGGACGAGGTGACGTCGCTGTGCCCGTACTGGATCTGCAACGAAGCCCCGCGCGTGATGCCCGACCTGTCGGGCGGCGTGGCTGAGCCGGGCGGCGGCCGCTTCCCCCTGTCGGTCAACCGGAAGCCCGTCGCCTGGACCGATCCGCACGGCGCCTCCATCACGTGGATCGCCGCGGAGGATGTCGTCCCGTAGAGCGGGAGATGGGCACGCCCCTCAATGCCCTCCCGGCTCCGCGTGCCTCCGCCGGATCCGCCGCACCGTCCACCACACCCCCACTCCCACCAAGGGCACCGCCAGCGCCGTCCCGACCGTCGCATCGACCGGCACGCCGGCATGGTGGACGCCCTCCAGCACGTGGTGGACGAGGCTCGCGACGTAGTAGGTGATCGCCGCGACCGAGAGGCCCTCGACGGTCTGCTGCAGGCGCAGTTGCAGCCGGACCCGGTCGTTCATCGCCTGGAGCTGGGCCTGGTTCTGGCGCTCGAGCTCGATGTCGACCCGGGTGCGCAGCATCTGCGCGGCGCGGGCGAGGCGGCGGGAGAGCAGGTCCTGGCGATCGGCGGTCACCAGGCAGGTGCGGATCGCCGGATTGTAGCGCCGGGCGAGGAACATCGACCAGCTGGTCTGGCCGGGCAGCGCGTGCTCGCCCGCCGCCGAGAGGCGCAGGCGCACCAGCTCGTCGTAGGCCCGGGTCGCGCCGAAGCGGAACATCGTGCGGGACGCCCCGGCCTCGAGCTCGGCAGCGAGCGCGATCAGGCGGTCGAGGAGGGCGTGGTTCTCGGAAAAGCCCTCGCTCGTGCGCATCGCCTCCATCAGGGCGGGCAGCTCGGTCTCGATCCGCCGGATCGTCGGCCCGAGGCTCTGTGCCTCGGGCAGGCCGAGGAGCGCCAGGGTGCGGTAGGTCTCGATCTCGAGCAGGCGCTGCACCAGGGCGCCGGCGCCGAGCCGGCTCAGGCGCCGGTCGGCGACCACGACGCGGACGTAGCCGTGCGGATCGGACTGGAAGTCGGTGGCGATCACCGCCGCCCCGCCCTCGGCCTCCGCCATCGCCAGGGAGGCGGCGTTGAAGGTCGAGACGATCTCCGGCGGCAGCCCGCCCTCCACTGCCGGCAGGAGGTGGAGGTCGACGGCGACGAGGAGCGGACCGGGCTGGGCCACCTCCCCCATCGCGCCCTCGAGGGCATCGGGCTGGGGCTGGAACGCCTGGGCCAGGGCGTCGCCGTACTCCCAGGTGTAGGTGGTGAACTCGCTGTGGCTCTCCCAGCGCAGGACGGCGCCGGAGAAGACCACCCGGTGCTGCTTGGCCCCCGGCGCCGGGCCCGGATGGCCGAGGCCGGTGCAGTAGGCCTCGAGCGCGTCGCGGTCGGCCGCCGCGGCGTCGCCGTCGGTCAGGAAGGCGTAGTGCAGGAAGCGGCGGGGCGTCTTGACCGGGGTGAAGGGCCGGGCGTGGACCTCTGCCAGCACCCGCGCCCGCAGGGGGTGTTCAGTCAGCCTCATGGGATCTCCCGCCGCGTACCGATCCCCGCGATGGGGAAGCGCTACGCTTGGCGCAGGATCACGACCCCCGTCAACGGCGGGCGGAGCGAGCGGGCGGCTCGCCGCATCAGCATCCGGGAACCGGCCGAAAGCACGGGGCGACGAAAAATGTCGTCTTCCGCAGCGTCTCTTTCGTAATCTTTCCTGCCTTACCCTGATGTCCGGCGGCGACCGGGATCGGGCATCGGGCGGGGGTCCGGCCCGGCGCGCCGACCTCCGGCTTCGTGCGACCGCGCGGCCCGGCCTCAGGGCTGTCGTGGCGGCGCGACGGCCGGGAGATCGCGAGACCGACCATGGCCCTGGATGTTTCGACCTTGCTGTTTGCCGGCGTTACGGCGCGCTGCTGCTACGTTCTCGTCTTCCTCGTCTCGGGATTGCGTCCGCGGGCGGAGTCTTGCCTGCTTCACTGGGGCGCCAGCGTCGCCTGCTCGATCGGCGGCACGCTGATCCACTACGGCGACGGAGGCGGCCCGGCCCTGCCGCCCCTGACCGGCGCCCTCGCGCATGGGCTCTTCGGCAGCAGCATCGTGCTGTGCTGGACCGGGATGCGGCGCTTCCACGGGCGTCAGGTCGATGGGCTGGGCACGATCCTCGCCGCCCTGCTGCCCAGCCTCGCCTACGTGGCACCCGCCTGGTTCGGATTCGGCCCGGACCTCGGCCTGGCCGCCGTCTTCGCCATCCTGGCCGTCATGATCGTTGCCACCGTGCGGGAGATCCTGCGGAGCGGCAGCGGGGGAGCGGAGTGGTCCCGCTACGTCGCGGCCGGCGGCCTGACCGTCTACCTGATGGCGTTCGTGGCCTCGATCATCCTCCTGGTCGCCGACCGGGAGGTCGTCAGCGACGGCCGCAACGCGTGCATCTCCCTGCTCATCGATCAGGCCTGCAGCGTGCTGATCTACGTCGGGTTCCTCGCGATGGCGGGCGAGCGGTCCAACGCCCGCCTGTCGCAGCTCGCGACCACCGATCCGCTGACCGGGCTGGCGAACCGCCGCGGCGTGACGCGGGCGGTGAGCCAGGCGATGACGCGGACCAGCCCGCGGCGGATGGCCGTCGTCCTCGCCGACATCGATCACTTCAAGGCGATCAACGACGATCACGGCCACGAGGCCGGGGATCTCGTGCTGGCGGAATTCGCCGCACGCATGCGGCGCGCCACCGGCGGCGACCTGCTGGCGCGGTGGGGCGGCGAGGAATTCCTCGCCGTGCTGCCGGAAGAGGCGGCCGAAGCCGAGGCCGAGCAGATCCGGGCGGCGACCGAGGCGGAGCCGTTCCGGGTCGGCGCGGGCGGCCTGCGCGTCACGGTGAGCATCGGGGTGGCGACGAGCGCGGACGGCTTCGAGGCCGCGCTCCGCCGGGCCGACGCGGCGCTCTACGCCGCCAAGCGCGGCGGGCGCAACCGCGTCGTGTGCGCCGCGCCCGAGCCGGGCCCGGCGCCCCGCGCCTCCCGCAGCGCCGGGGCCGGCCAGCTCGTCAGTGCCGGAAGTGGCGGTGGCCGGTGAGCACCATGGCGAGGCCGGCCTCGTCGGCGGCGCGGATCACCTCGTCGTCGCGCATCGAGCCGCCCGGCTGGATCACCGCGGTCGCGCCCGCCTCGGCCGCGGCGAGCAGGCCGTCGGCGAAGGGGAAGAACGCGTCGGAGGCCACCACCGCGCCGCGGGCGAGGCTCTCGGGGAGGCCGGCCGCCTTGGCGGCCTCGGCGGCCTTCCAGGCGGCGATGCGGGACGAGTCGACCCGCGACATCTGCCCGGCGCCGATGCCGACCGTGGCGCCGTCCTTGGCATAGACGATGGCGTTCGACTTCACGTGCTTGGCGACCCGGAAGGCGAAGCGCAGGTCGGCGAGCTCGGCTTCGGTCGGTGCGCGCTTGGTCACGACCTTGAGCGGCATGTCGTCCACGACGGCGTTGTCGCGGTCCTGCACCAGGAAGCCGCCCGCCACCGTGCGCCAGGCCTCGCCGGGGGCGCGGGGATCGGCGAGCCCGCCGGCGGTGAGCAGGCGCAGGTTCTTCTTGCTGGCTACGATCGCGACCGCCTCCTCGGTGGCGTCGGGCGCGATGATCACCTCGGTGAAGATCTCGACGATCTTGCGCGCCGCCTCGGCGTCGAGGATGCGGTTGAGCGCGACGATGCCGCCGAAGGCCGAGACCGGGTCGCAGCGAAGCGCCCGCTCGTAGGCCTCGCGCAGGCTCGCCCCTTCCGCGACGCCGCAGGGGTTGGCGTGCTTGACGATCACCACCGCGGCGGAGCGGGCGGGATCGAACTCGCTCACCGCCTCGTAGGCCGCGTCCGTGTCGTTCAGGTTGTTGTAGGACAGCTCCTTGCCCTGGAGCTGGCGGGCGGTCGCGACGCCGGGCCGGGGCTTGCCGGCGGTGCGGTAGAACGCGGCCCTCATGTGCGGGTTCTCGCCGTAGCGCAGACCCTGGGCGAGCGTGCCTCCGAGTGCCTGGAAGGTCGGGGCCCGGAAGGCCTGGCCCTCGGGCGCCGCGATCTCGCCGGCGAGCCAGGTCGCGATCGCGGCGTCGTAGGAGGCGGTGCGGGCGAAGGCCTTCTGGGCCAGGCGCCGGCGGGTCGCGAGGGCGATGGCGCCGTCATGGGCGTCGAGGTCGGCGAGCACCGTGGCGTAGTCCGCCACGTCGACCACCACCGCGACGTCCTCGTGGTTCTTGGCCGCGGCGCGGATCATCGCCGGGCCGCCGATGTCGATGTTCTCGATGCACTCGGCCGGGGGCTTGCCGGCCGCCAGCGTCGCCTCGAAGGGATAGAGGTTGACGACCAGGAGGTCGATCGCCGCGATGCCGTGGGCCAGCATGGCGGCCTGGTGCTCGGGATTGTCGCGGATGGCCAGCAGCCCGCCATGGACCCCCGGATGCAGGGTCTTGACCCGGCCGTCCATCATCTCGGGAAAGCCCGTGAGGTCGGAGACCTCGGTGACCGGCAGGCCCGCGTCGCTCAGCGCCCGGTGGGTGCCGCCGGTGGAGACCAGGGTCACGCCGCGGGCGGCGAGCGCACGGGCGAACTCCACCAGCCCGGTCTTGTCGGAGACGGAGAGGAGCGCGCGGGACACGCGGGAGAGGTCGCTCGCCATGATGATCGTCGGGTCTCGTCTGGGAGGCGCGGCCCGGGCAAAACCCGAGCCGGCGCAGGATCTTCGCTCGCGCCTAGCAGAAACCGCGGGACGAGGCCAGATGTTGCGGTGCGAGAGGAGAGCGGCCGGATCCCGCCTTCCGGCGCGGCATCCTCCGTGGAGGAGAGCGCGGGTCGCGCGTCTGGTGGATAGGCTCCGAGGGGGAGACTTGCTATGAGGGAGCCGGCCGCGCTCCACCCCGGAAGCGGCCTGTCGCGCCACGGGAGGCGGTGATTTTCTCCGACAGTCCCTGGGGAACGGGCCTCGGCCTGTTCGCCATCGTGTTCCTGGTCTTCGCGAACGGGTTCTTCGTCGCGGCCGAATTTGCCCTCGTGGCGGTGCGGCGCAGCCGGGTCCAGGAGCTCGTGGCCGAGAAGCGGCCCAATGCGGGCGCCCTGCAGCGCGCGGTCGACCACCTCGACGCCCACTTGGCGGCGACGCAGCTCGGCATCACCATCTCGTCCCTGGCGCTCGGCTGGGTCGGCGAGCCGGCGCTCGCCCACCTGATCGAGCCGGCCCTGTTCTGGCTGCCGCAGGGAGTCAGCAATTTCGGCGCCCACGCCATCGCGGTGGTGCTGTCCTTCGTGGTCATCACCTCCCTGCACATCGTGCTCGGCGAGCTGGCGCCCAAGAGCCTGGCGCTCCAGCGCAGCGAGCGTACCGCGCTCGCCATCGTGCGGCCTCTGCGGCTGTTCCTGCTCGTCTTCCGTCCCGCCATCTCGTTCCTCAACGGGCTCGGCAACGGCGTGCTGCGGCTGTGCGGCCTGCAGCCCGGCTCCGGCGAGGGCGCCCTGCACTCCACCGCCGAGCTCTCGCTGCTGGTCGCGGCGAGCCAGGAGGCCGGCCTGATCCAGGAGGCGCAGCAGGAGGCGGTGCAGCGCATCTTCGGCATCGGCGAGCGCCGGGTGCGGGACATCATGACCCCGCGCCACGAGGTCGACTGGATCGACGTCGAGGATCCGCGCGAGGCGGTGCTCGAGACGATCCGGGCCTGCCGCCACGAGCAGCTGGTGGCGAGCCGGGGCGAGATCCACGAGATCGTCGGCGTACTGCGCAAGCAGGACGTGCTCAACCAGCTCCTCGACGGGGCGCCGATCAACCTCGACCCGATCATCCGCGAGCCGATCGTCGTCCACGAGGGCATGCCGATCCTGCGGGTGCTCGAGACCTTCAAGGCCAAGCCCGTGCGGATGGCGATCGTCGTCGACGAGTACGGCAGCCTCGAGGGCATCGTCACCCAGACCGACCTCCTCGAGGCGATCGCCGGCGACATCCCGGAGACCGACGACGACGAGCCGATGGTGGTGGAGCGGCAGGACGGCTCGCTGCTCATCGACGGGATGATGCCGGCGGTGGACGCCTTCGAGCGCCTCGGCCTCACCGAGCGGCCGGACACCGACGACTTCTCGACGCTGGCGGGCTTCGTGATCTTCCAGCTCGGCCGCATCCCCACCGCCGGCGACGGCTTCGAGCGGGGCGGCTGGCGCTTCGAGGTGGTCGACATGGACGGGCGCCGGGTCGACAAGATCTTGGCCGAGCGGGTCGAGGCGTGACGGCCATGCCGGGGCTCCACCGCCCCTGAGGTCGATCCGGGGCCCCCCCGGGGAAGCACGCTTGCAAAGGCTCGGCCGCTGGCTACGTATCCGATTGCCGAAATATCCCGGATCCCGCACCAACCGGCACGGGACCCGATGACAGCGACGGAGATTCGACAGCCATGACTTCGACGACGCAGAACGTCCTGCTGGCCGCCCTGCTGGCCGCCCCCTTCGCCCTGCCCGTCGCGGCCGAGGCCCAGCCGAAGGCCGACCGGACCATCGCCGCCGTCGACACCGACTCGGACGGCACCATCGATCTGGCCGAGACGAAGGCGGCCGCCGCGGCCGTGTTCGACAAGCTCGAGAAGGACGCCGACAACACTCTCGACGCGAAGGAGCTGAAGGGCCGCCTCAGCCGGCAGGAGCTGAAGAAGGCCGATCCGGACAACGACGGCACGCTGACCAAGGACGAGTACCTCGCCGTGGTCGAGGCCCGCTTCAAGGCCGCCGATCCGGACAACGACGGCACCATCGACGCCAAGGAGATGCGCTCGCCGGCTGGCAAGGCCCTGGCGAAGCTGCTGAAGTAATCGGCGCGCCGCGGGGCAGCCCCGGTCCGGGACCGCCCCGCCGGGCGGTCAGTCGCAGCGCTCGCTGTGGACCGTCTTGCTGTCGCCGAACTCGTTCGTCTTCTTGACGGTCTTGGTCTCGCAGCCGCCGACCGAGCCGGTCGACTCGACCGAGCGCTTCTCGATCACGGTGTTGCGCTCGACGGGCGCGGAATCGCGCCGGATCACGGTCACGTCCTCGGCGAGGGCCGGGACGGCGACGAGCGCGGCGAAGGTCGCGAGGGTGGCGAGGCGGAGGGACATGGCAGGCTCCCGTCTTGGGCCCCGGCTGGGGCGTTGAAGCGTGCTGCAAACGCCACCGTCAAGCCGGTGGTTCCAGACCCGCCGGACCCCGCCGGCGCCTCGCGGGCCGCGCCCGAGATCCGGGCGTCCCGCTCCGGCCGGTGCCCTCAAAACGGCGCGAATCTCGGCTGAACTGCCTCACGCCGCGAGCCGGGATTGCCCGGCGCCGGCCGCAGGAGACTCTCACCGTGCCCGCAGCCGGCCCCGTCGATCGCAGCTCATCGGGGGAGCTGGCTCCCGCCCGCCTTCCGTCGCGCCTCGCCGAGATCTGGCGCGCGGCGCGGCTGCCGATCCCGCAGCATGCCTGGTTCTGGATCGGCATCCTCCTCCTCAGCGCCGGGGCCGGGCTGCTCTACGACGCGCTCTTCCACAACGGCACCCCGCTGGTCGCGGCGATCCACGGCTTCTTCATCGGCGCCTGCGCCCTGCTGATGGAGCGCGGCACCCTGCTGCCGCGGCTCCAGGCGCGCCTGCGCCTCCTGCCGACCTTCCTCTACGTGCCGATCGCCGAACTCGCCTATGTGGGGATGATCACGCTCGGCCACGCCACCGGCGGCGTCATGGTCTGGAGCACCGGGCTCACGCCGGAGCCCTTCGCCGCGGCGGTGCTGCCCTCGCTCCGGGTGCTGGTCTACGCCCTGGCGGTCTCGGCGCTCCTCGTCTTCGTGGTGCGGATGCGCGACCTCATCGGCGCCGAGGTCTTCGTCAACCTGCTGGTCGGGCGCTACCACCGGCCGGTCGAGGAGGAGCGCATCTTCCTGTTCGTCGACGTCGTCGGCTCGACCGCCTACGCGGAGACCCACGGCGCCCTCAAGACCCAGGCCTTCCTCGGCGCCGTCTTCGCCACCCTGGCCGAGCCGGTGCGCCGCTGTCAGGGCTCGACCGACGACTTCATCGGCGACATGGCGATGATCACCTGGCCGATGGCCCGCGGCCTCCAGGGCGCCCGCTGCGTCGCCTGCGTGCTGGCGATCCAGGAGAGCCTGTCCCGGGACGCGGCGGCTTGGCAGGAGCGCTTCGGCGCCGTGCCGCGCATCCGCGCCGCCCTGCATGGCGGGCCGGTGGTCACCGCCGAGGTCGGGGTGGACCGGCACAAGATCGCGTATTTCGGCGACGCGGTGAACGTCACGGCCCGGCTGGAAGCGCTGTGCCGCACCCTCGACGCGCCGGTGCTGATCTCGGGCGACCTCCTGGCCAAGCTGCCGCGCCTGCCGGACGGGGTGCGGGCCCGTCCCCTCGGCGAGCACCCCGTCCGCGGGCGCGATCAGGCCCTGTCGGTCGCGGCCCTCGAGCCTGCCCCGCGCGCCGGCCGCGCGGCGCACGAGGGGCGAAGCAGCTACAGCGAAGCACACCCGAGCTGATTCGACCGCGCCTTGCCCTCGACGTCGAGGGCAAGGCGTTCGGCGCAAGGTCACAGGCCTGGGTTCTCCGCGCCGACGCCCATGCGGACTTAAAGCCAGCACCTTCGCGTCCGTTCGAAGGTGCGGCGATGACAAGAAACCTGCGCCTCGTGCACGCAGGCTTGCTGTTCCGTCGCAGGTTCTCGCCGGAGAACCGGCCGCCACGGACCGCGAAACCTGCTCAGGTCGGGCCGAGAACGGCCTTTTGCCGGAGTCATCGGCGCCGTCTGCAATGAAATCCGCCGGCTTCCGCCGTTCCGGCGACTGCATTCACGCACGGGAAACACGCTTCGGGATCGCGAACCGTGAATCTCGCCGGCTACCGGCTGTGATCCGGGGGCGATCAAGTCGTGCGTGATGAAATTGCGACTCATTCTATACAGCAGTAATCACCGGAGGACATGCTACCATCCAACGGTTGCTGCGGCTCCGGCGCATCCTTCTGGCAACCATCGTGCACGAACAATATATGTTCTTGATCTTTCTCGACAGGTACTATCCCGCCTTACAAGCCATGAACCAAAGAGGATGGAGCGACCGCCCCGCAAGCGCCGGAGTTGGGAGTTCTTCCTACCAAGGGTGAACGCAACACAACCGAGCCGGCAACCGTTTTCGACAAGATTTTCGCGGGGAGATTGACCGAGGCTGAGGGTTGGTTCTTTTTCCCCTTGCGGCGCGGACGCCGACATCATAGTTGCACGCAGAAGCAAAGACAGGCCGGCCCTACGGCATGGGAGTCCTGAGGCGGGTATGTCTAAGCGTCTTATGGATCTACCCTGAGCAGAAGGCCGGAGTGATGAGTGAGAGTGAGGCATCGACGCACCGTATCGAGCTCGCCGCAGACATCGTGGCAGCGTTCGTGAGCAACAACTCGGTTCCGGTCACCGACCTGCCGGGCCTGATCGCCTCGGTTCACGCCGCGCTGGGCGGCCTCGGCCACGGTGAGGCGACCGAGCAGGCCGAGCCTCTCACCCCGGCCGTTCCGATCAAGAAGTCGATCATGCCGGACTATCTCGTCTGCCTCGAGGACGGGAAGAAGTTCAAGTCTCTGAAGCGGCACCTGCGCACCCGTTACGGTCTGTCGCCCGAGGATTACCGGGCGCGCTGGAATCTCTCGCCCGACTACCCGATGGTGGCGCCCAACTACGCGGCGGCCCGCTCCGAGCTGGCCAAGACCATGGGCCTGGGGCAGCAGCGGCGCAAATCGCAGCGCGGCGACGGCGGCAGCCGCGCGGCCGAGGGCTGACCGGCGGCGAGCCGCTACGGCTCCGGATAAATGCATCTTATGGTTGCATAACGGGACGCTCCGGGAACCCGGGCGCCCGCCCTCCGCGGTGCGGGCCGATGCTCAGTCCCAGTCGGGGTTGGGCCGCTCGCCGACGAAGCAGTTGCCCCGGGGCTCGCCTTGCGTCCGCTGCA
This sequence comes from Methylobacterium variabile, assembly GCF_001043975.1. Classification (GTDB taxonomy): domain Bacteria; phylum Pseudomonadota; class Alphaproteobacteria; order Rhizobiales; family Beijerinckiaceae; genus Methylobacterium; species Methylobacterium variabile. The sequence goes on along the minus strand of NZ_LABY01000132.1, from coordinate 20,686 downwards.
GGAGAGGCCCGGTCTCGCGGCCGGCCACCTCGCGGATGATCTTGGTGCGGATCGCGGCGGCGAACTGATCGCGCTCCCGGACCGGCACCATGAAGCTGCCGCTGCCGCCGATGACGCAGTCGCGGTAGTAGAGGTCGAGGTCCTTGATATCCCACGGACCGCTGGGCTCGCGGATCATCAGCGGCAGGCCGTTGATGACGATGCCCTGACCGACGGCGTCGTCCCGGGCCTTGGTCACGGCGCGGCCCTGGTTGTTCGGGCCGTCGCCCGAGACGTCGATGACCCGCCGCGTCGCCTCGAAGCCGCTGCCCGCGAGCAGGCCGGCCGAGAAGTCGATGGCGCTGGCGATCGACGTCCAGGTCGAGCGTCGGGGCGGGCTCTGGACCAGCTGCTCGGCGAAGCCGGTCGCCTCCTCGGGCCCGGAGATCAGCGTCCAGGGCACGACGACCCGCTGGTTGCCCACCCCGGCCCACTCGACGTAGGTGACGGCGATGCGGCCGACCATGCCCTGGCGGATGGCCTGGTGCACCGCCGGGCTGCGGAAGGCCGCGACGTAGCCTTCCCGCTGCACGGCCTGCTCGTCGCCGGTCATCGACAGCGAGACGTCGACGGCCAGCACCAGGGCGACGTCGACCTCGACCGGGACGCCCCCGGCCCGGACGGGCGGCCCGACCGCCGCCGCGGCCAGAAGGCAGGCGAGCAGCGCGACGAAGCGTGATCTCATCCGGGGTCTCCCCTGCGCCGGCCCGCGTGAGGTTCCGGCGAACGGTCAGGATCGAACGAGGCGGCATCCGAACGCAAGCGCCGCGAAGGCCTTGCGTCGACACGCTCCCGTGAGGCCGCGGGCCCGCCGGCCCCCGCGCGTTCTGCTGTGGATGGCGTGCCGGCCCGGGAGCGCCTTAGGCCGCGAGCAATGCGGTCCCGCGAGAGTCCGGACCGCCCGTCCGCGGTCAGCGCGGCACAGAGACCCCCACAGAGATCCCCCGATGCCCCGCGCCTCCAGCCTCGCCGACCGCCTGTTCTGGCCCATCGTGGCCGGCGGCGTGGCGAGCCTGTGGCTCGGCCCCGGGGCGCTCGCCGCCGCCGGCCTGGTGGTGCTCGGCCTCGTCGCGCATCGCCTCGGACGCGGCGGTCGCTTCCGGCGGCGGGTGCGGGCGATCGCCCACCGGCACCGCGAGACCCTGGCCCTGCGCCGCCGGCAGGAGAGCTACGTCGACCCCTACGGCAACGAGATCCTCGACGGCTGGCTGCGCGAGCGGACCTACTTCGCCGAACGCACGGTGCTGCCGCGGCTCGAGGCGGAGGGCTACGGCGACCTGATCGAGTCGCGCTGGGACGAGATCCTGAGCCTCGTGGAGGCGGCCTCCCTGAGCGTCGCGGCGCCGGACGAGACCGAGGCGCTGCCGGAGGACGGTCTGGCCTACGAGCGCTACTGCGCCGCCCTGCTCGAGCGGGCCGGCTGGGAGGCCCGCACCACCCGGGCCGCGGGCGACCAGGGCGCCGACGTGGTGGCGGAGCGGGACGGGGTCCGGCTGGTGCTGCAATGCAAGCGCTACGCGAAGCCCGTCGGCAACGGGGCGGTGCAGGAGGTGGTGGCGGCCCGCAGCTACTGGAGCGCCGATCGCGCGGCGGTGGTCTCGAATGCCGGCTTCACGCCGGCGGCCCGCAAGCTGGCGGCGGCGACCGACGTGCTGCTGCTGCACCACGACGCGCTTCTCGAACTCGGGGCGCGGCGCGGCGGGCGGCAGCGCTGAGCCGGCGGATGCCGGAGCGGGGTCCGGTATCCGCCGGCTCAACGTGGATTCCGCCGGAGCCGAGGCTCAGTTCGTGAGTTCGCAGACCTTCCAGATGCGCTTGAACTCCTCGTTGGCCCGCTCGCGCTGCGCCCTCACCTCTTCCGCGAGCAGGTCGCCCGCGGCCTCGTCGATGCTCTCCAGGAATCCCTGCTCCTTCGCGTCGACCGGCGCGGGCGGCGGTGGCATGTTCCAGGACAGCATCGGCGCTTCTGACATACTCACTCTCCCTACATGTACCTTTTGTGTCGATCCTGCGCTGTCGAGTGCCTGAAAGCAACGCCTCGTGCCTATGGCACGGGCACGAAACGGGCGAGTGTGTCCGCAATCAGACGCGTCCCCGTGCCGCCCCCGGTGACGGGATGGCCCCGGCCCTCGTCCTGGATCGTTTCCCGGCCCGCGGATCGCTCGGGCGCCGAAGCGCCGGCGCAGCGGCGATGACCGCTCTGCGGCGCCTCGCGCGGCTGCCCGGCCTCGTCGCGCGCGGGTTCGTCGGTCTGGTCTATCCGCCGAGCTGCATCGCCTGCGGGGCCGCCACCGGCGTGCCGCACGCCCTCTGTGCCGGCTGCTGGAGCGGGGTGCGGTTCATCGAGCGGCCCTATTGCGAGCGGCTCGGCACCCCCTTCTCCGTCGATCTCGGGGCACCGGGGCTCCTCTCGCCCGCGGCGCTCTCCGATCCGCCGGTCTACGGCCGTGCCCGGGCGGTGGCGCGCTACGATGCGACGGCCCGGCGGCTGGTGCAGCGGCTGAAATACGAGGACCGGCTCGACCTGGCGGGCGCCCTGGGGGCGATGATGGCGCGCGCGGGCGGGGAGTTGCTGGCCGAGGCCGACGTGGTGGTGCCGGTGCCGCTCTGGCGCTGGCGACTGTGGCACCGGCGCTTCAACCAGGCCGCCCTGCTGGCGCGGGCCGCCACCCGCGGCAGCGGCGTGCCGGTCGCGCCCGACCTGCTCGCCCGGGTGCGGCGCACCCGGGCGCAGGTCGGCCTGAGCCGGGCGGCCCGGGCCGAGAACCTGCAGGGCGCGTTCCGGGTGCCGGAGGCGGCGCGGGCGCGCCTCCAGGCCAAGCGGGTGCTCCTCGTCGACGACGTGCTGACCACCGGCGCGACGGCCAACGCCGCCGCCCGGGCGCTCCTGCGCGGCGGGGCGGCGGCGGTCGACGTGCTGGTCTTCGCCCGAGTGGTGAGCGACGGGACGTGACGAGCGGCGTCAGGCACGCTGCGCGTCGCCGATGATGCCCTCCTGCCGGGCCGGCTCCGCCGCCGCGGTCAGCACCTTGCCGCGCGGGCCGACCCAGACGCCGACCCACTTGCGCGACCACAGGGCGAGGCAGCCGAGCACGATCGCCGTGAAGGCGGCGTAGAACAGGAAGCCCGTCGCGAAGCCGCCGGTATACTGCTTCGACAGGCCCATGGCGTTCGGCAGGATGGCGCCGCCGAGCGCCCCGACCTCGCCGATCATCGAGCCGGCCACCGCCGTGTTGGTCGGCCAGCGCAGGGGCACGAGCTGGAACAGGGCGCCGTTGCCGGCGCCGAGCGCCGCGAAGCAGAGCATGAACAGCAGCGTGGTGACGAGGAGCGTCGGCGCCGCGGTGAGCATCAGGAACGAGCCGACGGCGGCGAGCAGCACCACGGTCAGCACCAGGATGCCGCCGATCCGGTCGGCGAAGTAGCCGCCGAGGATGCGGATGCCGGAGCCCATCAGGGCGGCCAGCATGGTCAGGCGCCCGGCCTCGACCTTGGTGACGGCGAACTGCTCGTAGAAGAAGGTCGGCAGGAAATTCGACAGGCCGATGAAGCCACCGAAGGTGATGACGTAGATCAGGTTGAAGGCCCAGCCGTCCTTCTCGAACAGGCAGGAGACGTGCTGCTTGAAGCTCTGGTGCTCGCGGTCCGGCGGCTCCTTGGCGAAGACGATCATCACGACGAGGGGGATCAGCATGAACACGCCGGCGAAGCCGTAGACCGCCTGCCAGCCATAGGCCTGGGCGAGCGGCGGCGCGAACAGCACGGCGAGCACGGTGCCCGAGTTGCCGGCCCCGGCGATACCCATCGCCAGGCCCTTGTGCTGGGCCGGGAACCAACCCGAGCCGAGGGACAGGGCCACCCCGAAGGACGCGCCGGCGATGCCGAGCAGCACGCCCATGGCGAGCACGTCGTTGAACGAGTGCACCAGGAAGAAGCCGTAGGCCATCGCCAGGATGATCAGCGCCATCTCGGTGATCGCGGCGTTCTTGCGCCCGATATACTGGGCGAGCACGCCGAGGGGGAAGCGCATGATGGCGCCGGCGAGGATCGGCAGCGAGATCATGAAGCCGGTCTGGGCCGGCGTGAGCTTGTAGGTCTCGGTGATGAACGGCCCCATGGCGCCGTTCAGCACCCAGATCGCGAAGCAGAAATCGAAGTACAGGAACGCGGCGAACAGGGTCGGGGGATGACCCGACTTCATGACGGTCTTGAAACTGGCCATGGTTGGAGCCTCACGCACAGCCCCCGCGGGGGGTCTTGATCGCGCTTCAGGGCGAGGGCGGCAGCCGGTGCGCCCGGTCACGCCCTCAATCTGTCGGACATCCCTGTCCAAGGCTCGGGCGTCTTTGCCCCGCGGGCCGTGAGGCCAGCCTGCGGAACTCAACAGCAACTTTCGTGCCAACCGGCATCGAGGACGCGCGGACCCTCGCCGCGGCCTGCCTGCCTCACGGGCAGGCAAGTGCTGGCGCACGCGCGGGCAGCGGGTTGATCGGCAGCAAGACGCCCTCGTGGGTCTGCGGCCTCTCGCGCCGTCCCGGAACTCGCGGCGAGACGAGAACTCGGGCGCCTGTCGGCGCCGGTGCGGGAGACGGCCGGGCGGGCTCCGCCACGGAACCCGGACGATGGCTTCCGGAGTCGGTCCCATGCCAGCGTGCTCCCGCATCGGCGCGGGAGCGTCCGGCGCGAGGTCACAGGCCGGGCTTTCCGCAGCCGGCCCCCGTTCGGGATTGAGCCCGCGCCGCCGAGCGAGTCCGCTCGATGGCGCGGCGGTCTCACACCTTCACGTCGAGCACGCGCCCCTGCCCCGGCGGGGCGGGTGCGTTCGCGGTCTGCGCCACCAGGCCGGCCACGTCGCGCTCGGCGTCGATCTGGCGGCGGGCGGCGAGGGTCGCGACCTGCTGGCTGAAGGCGGCGCCCTGGAGGGTCAGGGCGCCGGCGGCGAGGGAGGCGGTGCTGGGGGCGGTCATGACGCCATGCTGCGCCCGAACCCGTGAGCGGGCCGTGAAGAAATCAGCTCAAGAGCTGCGTCATCCGGGCGAGGGCGGCGGCGAAGCCGGCGAGCGGCACCGTGATGGTCTCGGCCTCGCCGTTGGGCTTGGTGCCGGTCACCCGCAGGTTCACCGCGGTCTTCATCGCGTCGGTGGCGACGGTGGGGAAGCTGATCGGCACCAGGCAGCCGGCCTGGACGCAGGCGGTGTAGGGCGCCCCCTTGCCGAGCGTCGCGTCGTCGAGCTTGAAGGTCACGCCGGGCTCGATCGACAGGCCGAGCGGCATCAGCATGAGACCGTTGCTGCGCCCGTCCTGCGGCGGGCTCAGCTCGATGCTGAAGCGGCGCTGCCCGGTCTGGGCCACGCCTTGCGCCTGCGAGAGCTGGCACTGGCGCTTCTCGCTCTCGCGGGTGCAGCTGATCGTCCAGTCGCCGTAGACCTCGCTCACCGCGCTCGCCCCGTTGGGCCAGGCGCCGGTCGGGGCCGCCACCGCAGCAGCAGCCGCCGGGGCGGCCGCGGGTTTCGGGGCCGGCTTGCGGGGCGCCGGCTTCGGGGCAGGCTTGGGGGCCGGCGCCTCGGCGGCCGGCTCCTCCTGGGCGCGGGCGGGCGGGGCGAACGGCACGGCGACGAGCGCGGCGAGGACCAGGAGGCTGGCGAGGGACGGGCGGCAGGGCGGCATGACGGCAGGATTCCTCGGCGCCCGCCCGCGCCGGGGCGCGGGAGCGGGCCTTTGTCTCGGGGCTCCTCTAGAGCGCCGGGCGCCGGAAGGGAAGCCGCGGCGGTCCTCTCTCCCGGCGCCATGCCGTTGAGATATATTGGGATTATTCCAATGAGCCGGGCCAATGAACCCGGATCGTCAGCCGAGATCCTCGTGCCAGGTCCGCCCGTCACGCTCGATCAGCGCGATGGCGGCGGTGGGCCCCCAGGTGCCGGCCGGGTAGGGGCGCGGCGGCTCCGGCCGGTCGGCCCAGGCGTTGAGCAGGCCGTCGGCCCAGGCCCAGGCAGCCTCGACCTCGTCGCGGCGCATGAACAGGGTGGCGTTGCCGCGCACCACGTCCATCAGCAGGCGCTCGTAGGCGTCCGGGTAGCGCTGGTTGAAGGTCTCCTCGAAGGAGATGTCGAGGCCCGTCGCCCGCAGGCGCATGCCGCCGGGGCCCGGCTCCTTCGTCATGACCTCGAGCTTGATGCCCTCCTGCGGCTGGAGCCGGATCACCAGGCGGTTCGGCTCGCGGGCGAACTCGTCCGGGAAGATGCTGAACGGCGAGGAGCGGAACTGCACCACGATCTCCGAGACCTTCTGCGGCAGCCGCTTTCCGGTGCGCAGGTAGAACGGCACCCCGGCCCAGCGCGGCGTCATCAGCTCGAGCTTCAACGCCACGAAGGTCTCGGTCAGGCTCTGCCGGTGCTCGCCGAGGTCGGCGGCGTAGCCCGGGACCGGCTGGCCGTTCACGGCACCGGCGACGTACTGGCCGCGCACGGTGCGCATCGGCACCTCGTGGGCGGGAATCGGCTTCAGGGCGCGCAGCACCTTCAGCTTCTCGTCGCGCACCGCGTCGGCGTCGAGGGAAAGCGGGCTCTCCATGCCGAGCAGGCAGAGGAGCTGCAGCATGTGGTTCTGCAGCATGTCCCGCAGAGCGCCGGAGGTGTCGTAGTAGCCGCCGCGCCCCTCGACCCCCACCGTCTCCGCCACGGTGATCTGCACGTGGTCGATCACGTCGGCGTTCCACAGCCGCTCGAAAATCGTGTTGGCGAAGCGCAGGGCCAGGAGGTTCTGCACCGTCTCCTTGCCGAGGTAGTGGTCGATGCGGAAGATCTGGCTCTCGGGAAAGACCGTGCCGACCTGGTCGTTGATCGCGCGGGCCGAGGCGAGGTCGTGGCCGATCGGCTTCTCCAGCACGACCCGGGAGCGCTCGCCGATCAGCCCGTGGGCGCTGAGGTTGCGGCAGATCGCGCCGTACAGGCTCGGCGAGGTGGCGAGGTAGTAGGGCCGCACGTGGTCGGGATGCTCGGCCAGCAGGTTCGCCAGATCCTGCCAGCCCGCCTCGCCCGCCCCGTCCACCGCGACATAGCGCAGATGATCGAGGAAGCGGGTCAACGTGTCGGGCTCGCGGTCGGCGGCCGGCACGTGGCGCTCGAGTGCCGCGGCGGCGAGATCCCGGTACTCGCCGGTGCCGAGCTGGCTGCGCGCCGCCGCGATGATGCGGCTGTCCTCCGGGATCTGCCGGTCGCGAAAGCGGTAGTAGAGCGCCGGCAGCAGCTTGCGCATCGTCAGGTCGCCGGTGGCGCCGAACACGACGGCGTCGAAGGCGGCGACGGGAATGATCTTGTGCATCGGGTGACGGGTCTCCCGCTCTCGCCGGCCGCCCCTGCAAGGGCGCGGCCAGCCTCCAGGTCCGACGGACGCGGCGCGCGTCCGGCTGTGTCACGCACCCGCGAACGCGGTGCGCGTCGCCTCTGGCGGCACTCCTCCCGCCCTCGGCGCCGTTCCGGTGCCGCGGCAGCGGTCAAGCCGACCGGGCAGGCCCCTGAGCAGGTTTTGTCGCAAAAGCGGCGGCCGGTTTCGCGACAAAACCTGCGACAAAACAAAGACCTGAGCGGGCGAAGCGGTGGCCTGCCAACGCCCGTCTGCTTCAGAACGAGGCCGGCGTCGCCGCTGCCGCCTTCACGCCCTGGTCCGCACCGGGGCCGCCGCCCTCCGGCGGCGCCTCCATGTGGGCCGCGAACGCGGCCTTGTGGTCGGGATGCCAGCGCGACAGGGCCGGACGGTTGCGGATGACGTCGTCGGCCGCCCAGCGCATCCGCCTCTCGTCCATCTCCCGGGTGGTCTCGTTGTCCGGACAGAGGATGTAGAAGTCGCCCGCCGCCATCTTCTCGAGCAGGAAGTCCACGGTCTCCTCCGGCGTCCAGGCGCCGTGCGGCTTCTCGGTGACCCCGCGGGCGCGGGTCAGGCCGGTATAGACGAAGCCCGGGATCAGCAGATGGGCGGTCAGGGTTGATTTCTTCTCGCGCAGCTCGTGCGCCAGCGCCTCGGTCGTCACCCTCACGGCGGCCTTGCTGACGTTGTAGGGCGTGTTGCCGGGCGGCGTGGTGATGCCCTGCTTGGAGCCGGTGACGATCACCGCCCCGGGCTCAGACCTCTCGATCATCGCCGGGACGAAGGCCTGGATGGCGTTGACGACGCCCCACAGGTTGGTGTCGATGATCCGGTGCCAGGTCGCCGCGTCGGAGAAGAAGCGCCCGCCGGCCTCGATGCCGGCATTGGCCATCAGCAGCGAGACGGGCCCGAGGGCGTCGGCCTCCCGGCGCAGGGCTGCGAGCGCTTCCGGCTGCGAGACGTCCGTCGGGACCGCGCGGACATCCGCCTCGCCGCCGGCCGCCGCACCCGCGACCGCGCGGCCGGCCTGCGTCAGCGCCTCGCCCGGCAGGTCGGCCAGCACCACCCGCATCCCGGCCGCGGCGAAGGCCTTGGCGGCCGCGAGGCCGATGCCGCTGGCCGCGCCGGTGACGACCGCGACGCGGCCCTTCGCGAGTGCGGGGTGATGGGTCATGGTGCGCTCCGCCTGGATGTTGGGCTCGTCCAGGCCGGCAGGTAGGCGGCCGTGCGGGAAACGCCACACGCGGCGGCGCAAAAAATCGCCCTCGGGCCCGTTTCCGTCGCTGCGGCGGGGAGCCCGGCAGGTCGCGTCGCGGAGGCTCGCGCGCCTCGCCGCCCGCGACGCGCAGAACATGGTCAGCTCAGGGGATGAGCGACGCGGACGACCGTCACCCGGTCGCCGTTCCCAGCAGGCGCCCGATCCGGTGCAGCCCGATGTCGAACCGCGTCTCCCCGTCGATCGCCAGGTCGGCCAGGATCTCGCCGATCACGCTGCAGAACTTGTAGCCGTGGCCCGAGCAGGGCGAGGCGACCACCACCTGGGGCAGGTCGGGCAGGGTATCGAGGACGAAGTGCTCGTCCGGCGTGTTGGTGAACAGGCAGGCGCGCAGGGCCATGGTGGGCCCGTCCGCCTTCGGGAAGTAGCGGGCCAGCGCCGTGCGCAGGGCCGCCTCGTCGTAGGCGTGCACCTCGCGGTCGATGGTCTCGGCCGGGCCGGTCTCGTTGAGGTGGTGGTAGAGCCCGAGCTTGAAGCCGGGCTGGCCCCAGGCCGGGAAGCCGTAGAAATGGCCTTCCTCGAACAGGGCGTTGAAGACCGGGAAGGTCGAGAGCGTGAAGGCGGCGGGGTCGCGGGGCTGGAACCAGCCGAGCACCTGGCGCTCCGGCAGGGCGCGGCCGGCGAGCGCCGGCACGATGTCCTGCATCCAGGCCCCGGCCGCGAGGACGAGGCGCCCGGCCTCGTAGGTGCCGCGCTCGGTCCGCACCCGCACGCCGTCGCCGGCCGGCTCCCAGGACAGGGCGCGCTCGCGGGCGCGGATGTCGGCGCCCGCGCCCTGCGCCAGGGCGACGTGGGCCACGATGCCGCGCTCGGAGGCGACGAAGCCGCCCTCGGATTGCAGCAATGCGGCGTGCCCGGCGGGCAGCGCGTAGCCGGGAAAGCGGGCGTTCAGCGCCGCCGCATCAAGGATCTCGTGCGGCAGGTCGTGGAGGCGACAGGCGGTGAGCGCCCCCTGCACCACCCGGCTGCCTTCCGGCCCGGCATCGATCGAGCCGGTGACGTACAGGAGCTGCTCGCCGAAGCGGGTCTCGGCCTCGCGCCAGTTCTCGTAGGCCCGCCGCAGCAGCGGCACGTAGGACGGATCCTCGAAATACGCGAGGCGGATGATGCGGTTGACGCCGTGGGACGAGCCCATGGCGTGGGGGATGTCGAAGCGCTCGAGCCCCAGCACCCGCTGGCCGCGGCGGGCGAGGTGCCAGCACGCGGCGGACCCCATGCCACCGATGCCGAGCACGATGACGTCGTAGGGGTGTGACACGCGCGCTCCTCTCCCGGATCGCGCCGGCCCCCGCGGCGGCCTGGCGCGACAGACTCATATCAGCGCTCTCGCTTCGACACGTCGCGGCGAGAGCGTCCGGCGCAAGGTCACGGGCGGGGCTTTTGCGCCCGCGCCCGCTCGGACTTTGAACCCGCACCGCCGAGCGGATCTGCTCGACGGCGCGGCGGTCTCACTCGCCCGACGACTCGGCCGGCTTGGGGAAGAGCTCGCCCGACGGCTCGGACCCGGCCTCGGTGCCCTCGAACCGGGTGCGACGGCGGCGGCGCGGGCGCGGCGCCGGCGCATCGCCCTCCGCCTCGACGGGGGCCGCGGGCGGCGCCGGCGGCGGCTCCTCCACCGGAGCGGGCGCGGGAGCCACGGGACGGACCGGGGTGGTCAGGAAGGCCGGCAGGCCGGTCGGCTCGTCGGCGGCCAGGACCGGCTCGGAGCGGGGCTCCTCGCGGCGGCGCTCGCGGCGGAACTCGGACCGGCCGCCCTCGCGGTAGCCCTCCTGCCGCGGGTTCTCCTGGCGCTGGCCCTCTTGACGCTGGCCCTCTTGGCGCGGGCCTTCTTGGCGTGGCGAGTCCTGGCGCACGGCCTCGCGCGGCGGCTCGACGCGGGACAGATCCTGACGGTCGGCCCCCTGGCGCTCGACCCGATCCTGGCGGTCCCGCTGCTGGCGATCCTGGCGGTTCTGGAAGCGCTCGCGGCGATCCTGGCGCTCCGGTCGGTCTTGGCGATCCTGACGGTCGAAGCGGGACGGGCGGTCTTCGCCGCGGCTCTCGTAGGGCTGGGGCTGCTGGCCGGGATCGCCGTAATCGTCGGGGGCGCCGTAGCCGGATGCAGCGTAGCCGTTGACGCCGCCCCGCTCCTGTGGCGCGTAGCCGTTCGGCTGGGTGCCCTCGTCGTCGCCCTCGTCCTCGTCGTCGAAGCTCTGACGGCCGTAATTGCCGCCGTACTGCTGGCGGTACTGCTCGTTCGCCGCGGCGATGATGCGCTGGTAGTGCTCGCCGTGCTGGAAATAGTTCTCGGCCATCACCGGATCGCCGCTCGCCTGGGCGTCGCGGGCGAGCTGGGCGTACTTCTCGGCGATGTGCTGGGCCGTGCCGCGGATCTTCACGTCAGGGCCGTTCGACTCGTAGGCCCGGGTGAGCGGGTTCGGCCCCTTGTTGCTGCGGTTACGGCCACGCATACGCCTGTTCTGGTTCGGTCTCATCGGTCTCGGCTGACCCTCTTCGACGACTTGAAGGGCGGGACTTCACGCGCGCGGCGGTTCTTCGACCGCGGAGTCGGGCGGCCTCTGGCGGGCCATGGCCGTCTCCGCAGCGATGTCCGCCATGCCCTGTGCGACCGCGGGCCGTCTCACGGTCCGGCCACCGTCGATCCACAGATGCGGGTCACCGGACCGCCTACGCGCTGATTGGTCTGCCCGGTGGTGGAAGATCGTCCAAAGGTCCGCGCTCGATGTCGCGCCCGAGAACTGAGCCTGGCTGTGTTGTCCGGACCGTTCACGATCTGCCCTGGGACGTTAGCGGGTTCGGCCGGCCGAGCCAAGTGATTTTGAGCCGATTTCGTGCTCAAAGGCCACATGAACCTGGATAATCCACGTCAGGCCCCGGCCGCCGCCATCACGACCACCCGCGGATGGCCCGCGAGGTCGCGCCGCACCTGCGCCGAGAGCCCGTGCGCGGCGGCGAGGCGGCGGAGCGCCTCCTCCTGGTCGTAGCCGATCTCGACCAGGAGGTGTCCGCCCGGCGCCAGCAGGGGCGGCACCTGGGCCAGGATGGCGCGGTAGGCGTCGAGGCCGTCGGGACCGCCGTCGAGGGCGAGGCGCGGGTCGTGGGCGCGCACCTCCTCGGCGAGGCCGGCGATGACCGGGCCGGCGATATAGGGCGGGTTGGCGACGACGACGTCGAACGGCCCGGCCAGCGCGGCGGCCCAGTCGCCGGCCACGAAGGCGGCACGGTCGGAGACGCCGTTGCGGGCGGCGTTGGCCCGGGCGGTGACGAGCGCGCCGTGCGACCGGTCGAGGCCGAGGCCCCGGGCCCGGGGCCACTCGCTCAGCAGCGCCACCAGGATGCAGCCCGAGCCGGTGCCGAGATCGAGGAGGCGGCGCGGACCGCCCGGCGGCAGGCCGAGGCCGAGGGCCGCCTCGACCAGAGTCTCGGTGTCGGGGCGCGGCACCAGCGTCTCGGGCGAGAGCCCGAAGGGCAGCCCCCAGAACTCCCAGGCGCCGATGATCCGGGCCACCGGCTCGCCGGACGAGCGCCGGGCGAGGTAGGAGGCCAGGCGCTCCGCCCCGGCCTGCCCGACCGGCTCGCCCCCGTGCAGGGCGAGGTCGGTGGCGGTGAGGCCGAGCGCCTCCTCGACCAGGATCCGGGCATCGAGGGCGGCGGTCTCGATGCCGCGGGCGGCGAGCGCGTCGGCGGCCCGGGCCCTGGCGGCGATCCGGCTCGTATCCGCGGCGACCGGCGTCACGCCATCCCCTCGGCGGCGAGCAGAGCCGCCTGGTGCTCGGTGACGAGGGCGTCCACCACCTCGTCGAGGGCGGTGCCGGCCATCACCTCCTCGAGCTTGTAGAGGGTCAGGTTGATGCGGTGGTCGGTCACCCGCGCCTGCGGGAAGTTGTAGGTGCGGATGCGCTCCGAGCGGTCGCCGCTGCCGACCTGGGCCCGGCGGTCCGCGGCGCGGGCGGCGTCCTTCTGGGTCCGCTCCTGCTCGTAGAGCCGGGCGCGCAGCAGGGCGAGGGCCCGGGCCCGGTTCTTGTGCTGCGAGCGCTCCTCCTGGACGAAGACCACGATGCCGCTCGGCACGTGGGTGATGCGGATCGCCGACTCGGTCTTGTTGACGTGCTGGCCGCCCGCACCTTGAGCCCGCATGGTGTCGATCTTGAGGTCGGCGTCGTTGATCTGGACGTCGACCTCCTCGGCCTCCGGCAGGACCGCCACGGTGGCGGCGGAGGTGTGGATGCGCCCCTGCGTCTCGGTGTCGGGCACGCGCTGCACCCGGTGGGCGCCGCTCTCGAACTTCAGCCGGGCGAAGACGCCGCGCCCCTTCACCTCGGCCACGACCTCGCGGTAGCCGCCCATCGTGCCGGGGCTCTCGGAGATGACCTCGACCCGCCAGCCCTTCAGGTCGGCGTAGCGGGAATACATCCGGAAGAGGTCGCCGGCGAAGAGCGCCGCCTCGTCGCCGCCGGTACCGGCGCGCACCTCCAGGATGGCGCTCTTCTCGTCGGCGGCATCCTTGGGCAGCAGCAGGAGCTGAAGCGCCCGGGCGGCGGCGTCGCGGGCGGCCTCGGCCTCCGGCTTCTCCTCGGCGGCGAGCGCCCGCATCTCCGGGTCGCCCTCCGCGATCATCTCCTCGACGCCGCGCAGCGCCTCGTCGGCGGCCCGGTAGGCGCGGATCGCCTCCACCACCGCGTCGAGATCGGAGAGCTCGCGGGAGAGCTGCACGAAGCTCTCGGCGTCGGCCTCGCCGGCGCTCAGGGTGGCGGTGACGATGTCGTGGCGGGCCAGGATGGCGTCGAGACGGTCGGACGGGATCGCGATCATGAAAGAGATATGGCCATTGGCGTCGGCCGGCTCATCCGGGGCGGCCCGCGCCCGGTGCCGGAGATGGTGCCGCGTATAGCAGGTCTGCGGGGGTTGAGGAGTCGCGGCGGCCGTGGACAAAAGGCGGCCCGTCGCGTCGCGAGCACGCGCGGCCCTTTGCGGATGGGGGCCGTCTGCCTTATCTTGAGGGCGAGGAGCCGCGGGAGGCACCCCGCGACCCCTCTTGTCAGGTAGATGTTATCAGATCAGCCCGATCGTGATGGTGACGACCCATCCGGTCGGGCCTTTCATGACGGTGATCGTCACGAACGGCCAGCCGTTCACATCTCTCACCCCCTCTCCGGTCTGCGCCAGCTCGAAGGGCGGCGGCCGGCGACTCTGCCGCAAGCTCTGGTGCCCCAGAGCCTTCGCGGCCGGAGAGGGTCTTTCCTAACGTCATCTATGATCGTACGCCGACATTACCAATTCGCGTAGCCGGCGGACATCCGCTCGGATCGTGCCGGGCCCGTGTCCGTCAGATCAGACCGCCCGGTCAGACCGGAACGCCGTGCTCCTCCGCGAAGGCCGCGAGCGCCGGGCGCAGGGACGCCCCGTCGCGGGTCCGCGCCAGTTCCCGATCGAGGAAGGCCGCCACGGCGCCGGCATCGATCCCCAGCACCATCGCCTTCACCGGGCCGATCGAGGCCGGGGACATCGAAAGGGCGCGGAAGCCCAAGCCGATCAGCGCCATCGCCTCGAGCGGCCGGCCGCCGATCTCGCCGCAGACCGTGGCCGGGGTGCCGGCGGCCTCGGCCCGCTCGGCGATCAGCCGGAACGCCCGGAGCGCCGCGGCGCTCAGGGGGTCGAAGCGGTTGGCGACCTGGCGGTTCTCGCGGTCGACGGCGAACAGGAACTGCATCAGGTCGTTCGAGCCGACCGAGAGGAAATCCGCCTCCGCGGCGATCTCGTCCATCTGGAACAGCAGCGAGGGCACCTCGACCATCACGCCGAGGCGGCAATCCGCCGGCAGCGGGTGGCCGTGGCGGGACAGGTGCGCCTTCTCGCGCTCGACGATCGCCCGGGCGCGGACGAACTCCTCCACGGTCGCGACCATCGGGAACATGATCTTGAGCGGGCGCCCCCGGGCCGCCTTGAGCAGGGCGCGCAGCTGCATGCGCAGGAGGCCGGGCCGGTCGAGCCCGATGCGGATCGCCCGCCAGCCCAGCGCCGGGTTCTCCTCCTCGAGCGCCTTCATGTAGGGCAGCACCTTGTCGCCGCCGATGTCGAGGGTCCGGATCGTCACCGGCAGGTCGCCGACGGCGTCGAACACCGCCTCGTACAGGAGCTGCTGCTCGGCCGCCGTCGGCATCCGCTCGGCGACCATGAACTGCAGCTCGGTGCGGAAGAGGCCGACGCCCTCGGCCCCGGTCTCCTGCAGGTGCGAGAGGTCGACGATCAGGCCGGCATTGAGCTGGAGCCCGACCGCGACGCCGTCGCGGGTGACCGCCGGCACGTCGCGCAGCGAGCGGTACTGCTCCTGGCGCCGCGCCCGCAGTCGCGCCTTCTCGGCGTAGGCCGCCTCGATCTCTGGGCCCGGCCGGATCTGGATCTCGCCCGCCCCGCCGTCGACGATGATGGCGTCGCCGGTCTCGACGAGGGCGGTGGCGTTGGCCACCTCGCCCACCGCCGGGATGCCGAGGGCCCGGGCCACGATGGCGATGTGGCTCGTCGGCCCGCCCTCCTCCAGCACCACGCCGCGCAGGCGGGCGCGGTCGTAGTCGAGGAGCGCCGCCGGGCCCATCGAGCGCGCCACCAGGATGGCGTTCTCGGGCATCGCGGACGGCCCGATCCCCTCGCGACCGACGAGCTGGCGCAGCAGCCGGTTGGCGAGGTCGTCGAGGTCGTGAAGGCGCTCGCGCAGGTAAGGGTCGCTCTGGCGCAGCATGCGGGCGCGGTTGTCGGACTGCACCCGCTCCACCGCGGCTTCCGCGGTCAGCCCGGACAGCACCGCCTCGCGCATCCGGCGCAGCCAGCCCTGGTCGTGGGCGAACATCCGCACCGTCTCGAGCACCTCGCGGTGCTCGCCGGCCCCCGCGACGTCGCCGCGCTCGACGAGGTCGTCGATGGCCGCGCGGACCTCCGCGATGGCGGTGTCGAGGCGCGACGCCTCGCGCTCGACGTTCTCGGCGATCAGGTTGCGCACCACGATGCGCGGCTCGTGCAGCACGACGTGGCCGAGGCCGACGCCGTCGGCGAGCGCCACGCCGAACTGGCTGAGCGCCCGGCGCGAGGCACTGACGGTGCCCGGCGACAGCGCCTGCAGCTCGCCCGAGGCGATCATCTCGGCGAGCACCATCGCGGTGGTCTGGAGCGCCTCGATCTCCTCCTCGGAATAGACCCGGTAGGTGCGGTTCTGCACCACCAGCACGCCGAGCGTGTTGCCGGCCCGCAGGAGCGGCACGCCCAGGAAGGCGTGGTAGATCTCCTCGCCGGTCTCCGGCCGGTACGAGAAGGCGGGGTGCGACTGGGCGTCGGAGAGGGAGAGCGGCTCGGCGGTGGCGGCGATCAGGCCGACCAAGCCCTCGCCGGCCCGCATGGTGGTGAGGTGCACCGCCTCGCGGTTGAGGCCCTCGGTGGCGAACAGCTCCAGCATCCCGTCGTCGCGCAGGACGTAGACGGAGCAGACCTCCGCGACCATGTTGGACGCGATCAGGACGACGATGCGGTCGAGGCGTGCCTGCGGGCCGACCGGCTCCGCCATGGCCTCGCGAAGGCGGCGCAGTAGCAGGCGCGGGCCTCCAGGCGCTGCGGGCATCGTGTCGTGTTCCACCCTATGGCGAGACGGGCTCCGCGAAGCGCAACCGTAACGCTTGCGCGCACGGGCCTGCCGCATCGGCCCCGTATGGCCGTATAGCGAGTTCAGCGCCCGGCCGGCAAGCATCCTTCCGGGGGGATCGGGGCGGAGCCCCGATCTGGTTAGGCCTTGTCGAGGCCGTAGAGCGCGTGAAGCGTGCGCACCGCCAGCTCGGTGTAGGCGGCGTCGATCAGGACCGAGAACTTGATCTCCGAGGTGGTGATCGCCCGGATGTTGATGCCCTTCTCGGCCAGGGCCCGGAAGGCCTTGGCGGCGACACCGGCGTGGCTGCGCATGCCGACGCCGATCGCCGAGACCTTGACCACGTCGGTGGCGCCCTCGATGCGCTCGAACTCGACCGCGCCGCGTTGCGCGTCGAGGATCGCGCGGGCGCGCTCGTAATCGGCCGCCGGCACCGTGAAGGTCATGTCGGTGGCCGCGCCGTCGCCGGACACGACCTGGATGATCATGTCGACGTTGATGTTGGCGTCCGCCAGCGGGCCGAAGATGGCGGCGGCGATGCCGGGCTTGTCCTTCACCCGGCGAAGCGTGATCTGGGCCTCGTCCTTCGAGAAGGCGATGCCCGTGATGATCTGCTGTTCCACGATATCGTCCTCGTCGCAGATGAGGGTGCCGGGGCGGGCGTCGTCGGGGTCGTCGAAGGAGGAGCGCACGGTGGTCGGCACCCGGTGCACCATGGCGAGCTCGACCGAGCGCACCTGGAGCACCTTGGCCCCCAGCGAGGCCATCTCGAGCATCTCCTCGAAGGCCACGCGCTCGAGGCGCCGGGCCTTGGGCACCACCCGCGGGTCGGTGGTGTAGACGCCGTCGACGTCGGTGTAGATGTCGCAGCGCTCGGCGCCGATCGCCGCCGCGACCGCCACCGCGCTGGTGTCGGAGCCGCCGCGCCCGAGGGTGGTGAGGCGGCCGGTCTCGGCGTGGATGCCCTGGAAGCCGGCGATCACTGCGACCTCGCCGCGCTTGAACCCGGCATCGAGGCGGGCGCCGTCGATGCGCTGGATCCGGGCCGAGCCGTGCTGGTCCGAGGTCTCGATCGGGATCTGCCAGCCCTGCCAGGAGCGGGCCTTGATGCCCATCTCGGCGAGCACGATGGCCAGCAGCCCCGAGGTGACCTGCTCGCCGGAGGCGACGACCGCGTCGTACTCGGACTGGGCGTAGAGCGGCGAGGCGTCCTTGCACCAGGCCACGAGCTCGTTGGTCTTGCCGGACATCGCCGAGACGACGACCGCGACCTCGTAGCCGGCCCGCACCTCGCGGGCGACGTGGCGGGCGACGTTGCGGATGCGGTCGACCGTGGCGACGGAGGTGCCGCCGAATTTCATCACCAGGCGGGGCATGGGGATCCGATCGAACAAACTTCTTCATGCCGCAGCGCGAAGCCGCGGGCGCTCGGCGGGTACAAGCGGCCCGTGCCGGTGTCAACGTCGCAGGCCCGGCGCGCGGCCGCGTCGCGGCGGTTGGCCGGAGGCAGGGACTACGCTACGTCGACCCGACGACCGATCCTCGTTTTTCCTGCAGGAAGGCCTGGCGCCGATGAGCGAACCGACCGGACCCTCGATCGACCGCGACGAGGTCGCCCGCTTCGATCGCCTGGCCGCGACCTGGTGGGACGAGGCCGGTCCGATGCGGGTGCTGCACCGCTTCAACCCGGTGCGCCTGACCTACATCCGCGACACGGTCTGCCGCCATCTCGGCCGCGATCCGCTGGCGCCGGCGCCGCTCGCGGGTCTCAGCCTCGTCGATGTCGGCTGCGGCGGCGGCGTGCTGTCGGAGCCCCTGGCGCGCCTGGGCGCGGAGGTGACCGGCCTCGACCCGGCGGTCACCAACGTCAGGGTCGCGCAGGCTCACGCCGACGAGGCCGGCGTGCCGGTGCGCTACCGGGCCGAGACGATCGAGGCGGTGGTGGCGGCCGGAGAGCGCTTCGACGTGGTCTGCGCCATGGAGGTGGTGGAGCACGTCACCGACATGCCGGCCTTCGTGCGCACCGCCTGCGCGGCGGTGAAGCCCGGCGGCCTGTTCTTCGCCGCGACCATCAACCGGACGATGCGCTCCTTCGCCCTCGCCATCGTGGGGGCGGAGTACGTCCTCGGCTGGCTGCCGAGGGGCACGCATGACTGGGAGAAGTTCGTCACGCCGGACGAGCTGCGGCAGGCGGTCGAAGCGGGCGGCCTCTCGGTCAGCGACGCGACGGGGGTCGTCTTCAACCCGCTCACCGGCCGCTGGAGCGCCGCCCGCGACACGGCGGTGAACTACATGATCGCGGCCGAGCGGCCGCGGGCCTGATCGAGCAACCCCGAGGCTGTCTCCTCCGTTGTCGGCGCGACGACGCGAGGAGACGTCTCATGCTCGAGAAGATTCCGCACGCCGTGGGCGAAGCCCTGTCGGGCCTCAAGGCCGGCATCGAGAAGACCGCCACCCACGCGGAGTTCGAGGCCGTGCCGGGCGGCATCCGGGTGACCAGCCCGGCCTTCGCCGACGGGGCCGCCATGCCGGCCCGCTTCACCCAGGACGGGCTCAAGCTGTCGCCGCCGCTGACCTGGAGCGGCATCCCGGCCGGCACCGCCGCCCTGGTGCTGCTGGTCGAGGATGCCGACAGCCCGACGCCGAAGCCGATCGTGCACGCCATCGCGTGGGACCTGCCGGAGGACAGCGACGGCCTGCCTGAGGGTGCGCTGGCGAGCCCCGGATCCGACGGCACGGTCGAGGAGGTCGGCAAGAACACCTTCCTGAAGGCCGGCTACCTGCCACCGGATCCGCCGACCGGCCACGGCCCGCACCGGTACCTGTTCCAAGTTTTCGCCCTCAACCGGCACCTCGGGCTCGAGGGCGTTCCGGGCCGCGGCGCCCTCCTGCAGGCCATGCACGGCCACGTCCTGGCCAAGGGCGTGCTGATCGGCACCTACGAGCGGCCCTGACCGCGCTTGCCAGCCGGCGCGGCCTGCCCCACCACTGCGAGCCAGGCCGCCGGGGTGCGGCGGGGAGGATTGTTGGCGATGAAGGCACTCCTGTGCAAGGCGCTCGGCGGGCCGGAAGACCTGGTGATCGAGGAGGTGCCGGACCCGGCGCCCGGCCCGGGCGAAGCCCTGGTGCGGGTGACGGTCGCGGCTCTCAACTTCTTCGACACTCTGATCATCGCCGGCCGCTACCAGGTGAAGCCCGAGCTGCCGTTCTCGCCCGGCGCCGAGGCCTGCGGGGTGATCGAGGCACTGGGGCCGGGCGTGGAGTCCTTCCGGGTCGGCGAGCGGGTCATCGTGCATCTCGGCTACGGCGCCTGCCGCGAGCGGGTGGTCGCTCCGGTCTCCGGCCTGACCCGGGTGCCAGAGGGCGTCAGCGACGAGCAGGCGGCGGGCCTCTCGGTCACCTACGGCACCTCGCTGCACGCGCTGCAGGACCGGGCGAACCTGAAGCCCGGCGAGACCCTGGCGGTGCTTGGCGCCACCGGCGGCGTCGGCCTCGCGGCGGTGGAGCTCGGCCACGCGATGGGCGCGCGGGTGATCGCCTGCGCCTCCTCGGCCGAGAAGCTCGACCTCGCCAAGGCGCACGGCGCCGACCTCACCCTCGATTACAGCCAGGAATCCCTTCGCGACGGGCTGAAGCGGCTTGGCGGCGAAGCCGGCATCGACGTCGTGTACGATCCCGTCGGCGGCGCCTATTCAGAGCCCGCCCTGCGCTCGCTCAACTGGAAGGGGCGCTTCCTGGTGGTCGGCTTCGCGGCCGGCGAGATCCCGAAGATCCCGCTGAACCTGGCGCTGCTGAAGGGCATCGACATCCAGGGCGTGTTCTGGGGTGCCTTCCTCAAGCGCGAGCCCGAGGGGCACGCCGCGAACCAGGCCCGGCTGCTGTCGCTGGTGCGCGAGGGCCGTCTCTCGGCGAAGGTGCACGGGGTCTACCCGCTCGAGGAGGCAGCGGCCGCCCTCGGCATCCTGGCGCGCCGGGAGGCGATGGGGAAGGTGCTGCTGCGGCCCTGACCCCCCTCCCCTCCCGCCGCCGTGGCGGGAGCGGTGCCAATGCCAGTCCGGGAACTGTTCGGATGCCACGCCGTTCACAGCGTAGCTTTTCGATTCCCGAGCGTCAGGACGGAGACACCGTGGGCGACCTCATCCGCATCATCCTGCTCGTCGTGATCCCGCCGCTCGGCGTGCTGGTCACGGCCGGGTTCGGGCTACAATTCATCCTCAACGTGGTGCTGACCCTGTTCGGCTACCTGCCGGGCCTGATCCACGCCGTCTGGGTGGTGACGCGCCGCAACTACTGAGCGGCGGAACGGCCTCAAATGCAAAGAGGCCCGCCGGGCTCTGGGCCTGGCGGGCTTCTTCGTGTGGTTGGTTGCGGGGACAGGATTT
>NZ_LABY01000131.1 GCF_001043975.1 Methylobacterium variabile | reverse complement strand
GCCGGGGGCTGCTCGCGGCGGGCGAGGGGGTTGAACGGGGGCCGTTCGCTGCCGGTCTTCTGGCCGAGGACCGCGCGCAGCTTCCAGATCACGAAGACCGCAAGCCCGAGGAAGATGAGGGTCGTAAGGTCGAGGGAATCCTGCATCATCGATCCGATCGTGGCGGCTTTCCGCGGAGCATCCCTGACCGCCCCGTCACAGCTTGCAACATACCTGGCACCTTGGCGGCTTTGGCACCGGCAACCGGGTAAGGCAAGCGTCCGGCCGACCAGGGAGGCTGGAGCACCGCGCCGCGGGCCCGCCCGTGATATGGGGAGGGGCCCCCTCCGTATCCAGGCACCCGCGCGCGGCGACGGACCGAATGGCGTCCAGGAGCCCGCGCCTCCAGGCCGGGACCGGTCTGCCGCAAGGTCAGGGTGGCTGGAGGGATGATCGGCGCCTCTGCTTGTTCGCGGGTTAAGGGCATGATAGCGGCAACGCCGCCGCCGCGCGCGCCGTTTTTCGCGCCAGCGTGCGACGGTTCGTCGTTACGTCCAGCCCTCGAAGGAATCCTCCGCCATGGCCGACTCCCCGGTCCCGAACGGCAACGGTGGCGCCGCGGCGCAGCCCGACGACTTCACGCCGACCCTCAACGCCCTGGCGCAATACGCCAAGGATCTCTCCTTCGAGAACCCGAACGCGCCGCGCTCGCTGCAGCCGCAGCAGCAGGGCCCGCAGATCAACATCCAGGTCAACGTCAACGCCCGGCAGCTCGCCGACGAGGATTTCGAGGTCGACCTGCGTCTCGAGGGCGACGCCAAGATCGGCACCGAGGTGCTGTTCGCCTTCGAGCTGACCTATTCGGGCATCTTCCGCCTGCGCAACATCCCGCAGGACCAGATGCACCCGGCGGTGATGATCGAGTGCCCGCGGCTGCTGTTCCCGTTCGCCCGCCAGATCATCGCCGACGCGGTGCGCAACGGCGGCTTCCCGCCGCTCTACATCGACCCGATCGACTTCGTCGGCCTCTACCGCCAGAAGGCCGCCGAGGCCCAGGCGCAGGGCGGCATCGCGTAAGCGTCGATCGCGCGGGCCCGGTTCCTCCCGGGCCCGCACACCGGACGGCGGTGTTTCACGGGAAACGCGGCCGTTCCCTCACTCGTGCAGGGTGGGCACCAGGGACGCCACCAGCAGGCCGGCCATCGCGAGGTTGAACAGCCGCACGGCCCGCCGCGTCCGCAGGATCCGTGCGGTGCCCACCCCGATCAGCGTCCAGACGGCGGTGCAGGGCAGGGCGACGAGGCCGAACAGGCCTGCGAGCAGCAGCGTCGCAACGAGCGAGCCGCCCTCGGCGCCGGCTGTGTAGGTGGCGAGCGCGCCCGCGGCGATGACCCAGGCCTTCGGGTTCACCCACTGGAACAGGGCCGCCTGCAGGAAGCCGAAGGGCCGCCCGGACGGCCCCGCCTTCGCGCCGGGCTCGGCCGGAGCCGGATCGGCGCGCGCGATCTTCCAGGCGAGCCAGAGCAGGTAGGCGGCGCCCACCCATTTGAGCACCGCGTGGACCCGCGGGTCGGTGAGCAACGGCAGGCCGGCGGTGCCGAGCACGACCAGCATCACCGGAAAGCCCGCCGCGATGCCGAGCATGTGCGGCACGGTGCGGCCGAATCCGTAGGTGGCGCCGGACGCCACCACCATGGTGTTGTTGGGACCGGGCGTCGCCGACATCGCGACCGCGAAGGCGCTCGCCGAGAGAAGCCAGGTCCAGTCCACGATCGTCTCCCCCCTTGCGCCGGCCGGGCGAGGATACACGGTTCCCGAGCCGGCCCGCCAGGAGCGGCGACGCGGAAGAAGGGCGGCAGCGCCGAAGAACAGCGGCAACGCGGAGAGGGACGCCCCGTCCGCATCCGGACCGGCGCAGCGGCGGCACGAGAAGCACCGCCGCATCCGTCGCCGGACCCTGGGGCAGGCGACCGCAGGACCGGGGGCAGTCCTCCCCCTGGACTCGGCCCCCCGGATCGGGTGATGGGGTCCCGGCGCCAGGGCAGCCCGCGGCAGGGCCCGGCGCGCGAGAGGGGAAGACGACGGGATGGCGTACTGGCTCTACAAGTCCGAGCCCTCGGTCTGGTCGTGGGACGACCAGACCGCCGCCGGGGAGGCGGGGACGTACTGGAACGGGGTGCGAAACCACGTCGCCCGCAAGAACCTCGAGGCGATGCGGCTCGGCGAGCAGGGCTTCTTCTACCACTCGAACGAGGGCAAGGCGGTGGTCGGCATCGTCGAGGTGATCCGCACCTACTATCCCGATCACACGGACGAGACCGGCCGCTTCGGCATGGTGGACCTCAAGGCGGTCGCGGCGCTGCCCCGGCCCGTGAGCCTGGAGGCGATCAAGGCCGAGCCCGGCTTGCGCGAGATGGTGCTCGTCAACAATTCGCGCCTCTCGGTGCAGCCGGTCAGCGAGGCGGAGTGGGCGCTGGTGCGCCGCCTGGGAGGTCTATGATTCGGGGATCTATGAGGATCGGCCCGTGAGGCGGGGCCTTGCTGCCGGGCTCGCCCTCCTGTCGCTCGCCGGCCCCGCAGTCGGCCAGAGGGCGAGGATGCCGGGCCAGGCCGCGCCGGCGAAGCCCGCTGCGGGCAAGGTCGTGACCTGCGGCGCCCTCTCCAACCTGCGCATCCTGATGGCGGAGACGGGGGGCAACCCGGACGCGATCAGGACCCGGCTGGCGGACCCGAAGGCCGACCATCTCGGCTGCACGCAGGTCGACCGCGGCCGGGTCGAGGGCAATGCCGAGCGGGTCGTGGTCGGCGGCACGGCCTATGACTGCCTGAAGGTCAAGGAGTCGAGCCTGTGCCGCTGGGCGGTGTCGGGCGTTCCGGCGGAGGCGCCGTGAGGCCTCCGCCGGCGGAAGCGTCAGATGCTCCAGTACGGCGTGGCGTTGAAGTAGCGATGGACGTGCTCCTCCCACTTGCGGTCGTAGGAGGGGTCGTTGCCCTCCGCCGAGGCCGGCGGCGCGGAGCGGAGCTGCTCCTCGGTGAGGTCGAGCACGTAGGCGTCGAGCTCCGGGGCGAAGCGCAGGGTCGACCACGGGATGGTGTGGTAGCCCTCGCCGATGCCGAGGAAGCCGCCGAAGCTCATCACGGCGTAGACCACCTTGCCGGTGGCCTTCTCGATCATCAGGCGCTCGATGCGGCCGATGCCGTCGCCGTTCGGGCGCCGCACCGCGGTGCCCTCGACGCGGTCACTGGCGATGAGCGCGTTGGTCTCGTTGGTGCTGCTGCTGCCCATGTCGGAGCGGTCGCCGACGGTCGGCGCGACGGTGGTCATCAGGAATTCCTCCGGATCGTGTCCTCTGTCCCGGAAACGCTGCCGCAGAGGGGCCTGTTCCGGCACGCGGCCGCGGGGCCGCCGGGCACTGCGGCGAATGGCCGAGGCGACAGGGCGGTTCCACGCGGGCGATCGGGGCGCTAGCCTGCGGCCCATGCCCTTGCGCCCTTTGCCGATTCGCCGTGCCGCCGTCCTGACGGTCCTCCTCGCGCTCGCCGCTCCCGCCTCCGCGCAGGATCGCGGTACCCTCAACCCGAAGCCGCTGCCGCCGCTCGCCAACCCGGACGACCCGTCCGTGCCGGCGAAGGCCCTGTTCGGCCGCGCCACCACGCCGGCGGCGCTGCCGCCGCAGGCGATCGGCGGCTACGCCCGGGGCTGCGTGGCGGGGGCGAAAGCCCTGCCGATCGACGGCGACACCTGGCAGGTGATGCGCCTGTCGCGCAACCGGAACTGGGGTCATCCGCGGCTGGTCGCGTTCCTGGAGAAGATCGCCGCCGATGCGCCCCGCAAGGCGGGATGGCCGGGGCTCCTCGTCGGCGACATGTCCCAGCCCCGGGGCGGGCCGATGCTGACCGGCCACGCCTCGCACCAGCTCGGCCTCGATGCCGATATCTGGCTGACCCCGATGCCGGACCGGCGCCTGACCCGGACCGAGCGCGAGGAGATGTCGGCCACCAACGTGGTGCGGCCGGACCGGCGCGACATCGATCCCGAGGTCTGGCGGCCGGAGCACCTGCGGCTGATCCGCATGGTGGCGCGGGAGCCCGGCGTGGGCCGGCTCTTCGTCAACCCCGCGATCAAGCTGGCGCTCTGCCGCGAGGCCGGATCCGACCGGGGCTGGCTCACCAAGGTGCGGCCGATCTACGGCCACAACTACCACTTCCACATCCGGCTCGAATGCCCGGCCGGAGAGGCGGCCTGCCATGACCAGGATCCGCCGCCGACGGGCGACGGCTGCGGGTCCGAGCTCGATTACTGGTTCTCCGACGCAGTGCTGAACCCGAAACCGCGGCCCCCGGGCAAGCCCCGCCCGCCGATGACCCTGGCGGGCCTGCCGGAGGCCTGCCGCACGGTGCTGAAGGCGCGATGACGGGAGTCCGGGACGGCGGGAGGCAGATCCCGCCGGTCCCGGCGCGATCGCCTACTCGGCCGCGACGCCGACCCCGGCCGGGCAGGACACGCCGGTGCCGCCGAGGCCGCAATAGCCGCCCGGGTTCTTGGCCAGGTACTGCTGGTGGTAGTCCTCGGCGAAGTAGAACGGGCCGCCGTCGCGGATCTCCGTGGTGATCGGGCCGTAGCCCCGGGCCTTCAGGGCGGCGGCGTAGGCGTCCCGCGACGCCTCCGCCTCGGCCCGGCGCGCCTCGTCGGGCAGGTAGATGCCGGAGCGGTACTGGGTGCCGACATCATTGCCCTGCCGCATGCCCTGGGTCGGGTCATGGCTCTCCCAGAAGGTCTTGAGCAGGGTGCCGAAGGAGATCACCGCCGGATCGTAGGCCACGAGCACGACCTCGTTGTGGCCGGTGAGGCCGGAGCAGACCTCCTCGTAGGTCGGGTTCGGCGTGGTGCCGGCAGCGTAGCCGACGGCCGTGACGTGGATGCCGTCGCCGAGCTGCCAGAACTTGCGCTCCGCGCCCCAGAAGCAGCCGAGGCCGAACACGGCCGTCTCGATGCCCTCGGGATAGGGGTCCTTGAGCGGGCGGCCGTTGACGAAGTGCCGCTCCGCCGTCGGCAGGGGCGTGGGCCGCCCCGGCAGGATCTGGTCGGGGGCCGGCATCTCGGCGCGCTTGCGGAAGAACAGCATCGGGTCGCTCCGGTCTCGGAACGGAGCCTCGCGGCTCCGGAGGCGAGAGGCCTCTCTCACGACCAGATGTGGGGTGCCGGGCGCGATTCCTGAAGGGGAGCGCTCAGCGGACGAGCGCGGCCTCGCTCGCCGCGACGCGAGCCGGCGCGTCGGGCCCGAAGGCGGTGCTCGGGTCGAAGAAGGCGCCGCGAGCGGTGATCAGGCCGGCCGCCAGCGCCCAGAACAGCACGATCCCGACGATCCGGCGCGTCCGCACCGGGCGGCGCCGCGCGGCGGGCGCGCAGGCGCCCTCCTGCCCGGGCCGCAGGTCCAGGCGCTCGCCGAACGGATCAAAGATGGCAGGACGCATGGTCGGACCCGGCGTGACGCGTGGCTCCGGAAGAGGGAGCACCGGGATCGTAGATAGGTCGCCGACCGGGCGCGCAGCAATAGATGCGGTTTTCTATTTTCTGTTTCATCATGGAAGATATTTACTGCGTCATCAACGGACGGGAGAATTTTTGTTTTAGTTCCCGCCAACGCGCCCTGCAGGGTGCCGCGTCGTGCCGCAGCGGTGCCGGATCCCCTCTCGGGGACGACCCGCGGCCGCTCGCGCGACGTGGCCGCCGCGGCGCCGGATCGGCGCCGGCCTTCGTGCCACACCCTCTTGCCAAGCCCTCTTGCCACGCCCTTACGTCGCCTAGTAGACGCACGGTTGATCCGAAGATATTTGTCGGCGTCGGGACATCTGCCGCAGCGGCATGGCCGCGCTCGGCGGCGAAACACGCCTTTTGCTCGGGAATTTTTGCGTGGAGATTGGAATTCGGATGCGCGCCGCGTGGGCGAGGTTCGGCCCGGGACGGTTCGGCGGCACGCGTCGCTGCGGCCTGAGCCATGGAAGGCGCGAGGCGCGGGCCGGCGCCCGATGAACCGGCCGGCTTCGAACCAGGCGGGCTCGCGCCCGGCGGACACGTCGTCCCACGATTTCATGCGTCTGATCGAGGCCTTCGGCCTGACGGGCGCCTGGCACTGGGACTTCGTCACCGGCCGGCAGATCTGGTCGTCCGGGCTGTACCGCCTGCTCGGGATTCCGGAGAGCGAGCCGGCGAGCTACGAGCGGCTCATCGGCCTCGTTCACCCGGCGGACCGCGACGTGCTGGAGGATGCCGTCCAGATCGTCCAGGCCGGGATCTTCGGAAGCCACACCGTGCGGCTGATCCGGCCGGACGGGACCGCGCGCACGGTGGTGAGCCAGGGCGAGGTGTTCTTCAGCGGCGACGGACGCCCGCTCGCGGTGTCCGGCGTGCTCCTCGACGTGACGGACCGCGAGCGCCTCGCCGAGCTGCATCGCAGGGAGCAGCAGCGCCGGGCCAGCCTGGCGCGGCAGGCGCAGGTCTTCATCTGTACCGAGGCGACGCTGCCGCCGACCGAGTACGGCTCCGAGTTCCTGGCCCTCGTCGGCTTGAGCCGCGACGAGGTCCGGGAGAACTGGCTCAGCCCGATCGTCCCGGAGGAATGGCCGCGCTGGCGCGACGAGCTGCCCCGCCTCGCCGCGGCGGGCCGCCCGTTCAGCATCACGCCGACCCTGCGGCTCGCCGGGGGCGGGGCGGCCCCGTTCCGCATGACGATGGTGCCCCTGAGCGACGGGACCGCCGGGCCGCCGTGCTGGACCGTCGTGATCACGCCGCTCGAACTCGATGCGGTCGCCGCGCGGGGAGCGCTGCCGCGGCGCGTGGAGCATGCGATCGAGGGCTGTCACCTGCGGGCGGCGCGCGGCCTCCTCGACTGGACCCTGAACGACCTCGCGCGGGCGAGCGGCGTGTCGCTCTCCACCGTCCGGCGCTTGGAGGAGGATTCCGAGGGACCGGCCTCCCGCTCCCGCCCGCACGTCCTCGCCGCCCTGAGGAGCGCGGGGATCGTCTTCACCCTCGTCGAAGGCGGTACGGTCGCGGTGGCGCGGGCGGAGTGAGGGTTCACGCCACCCGGTAGACGCTCAACGCCACGTGGTCCGGCGCCCGGGCGCCGGTCGCGATGAACAGGCTGGTCTGCATCCAGGCGAGGTGCGGGGCCGCAGTCTCGAACCGGGGCGCGGTGCGGAAGTAGATCAGGCCCGGGTCGACCGGCTCGCCCCGGCGCAGGCGCTCGAGCGCCTCCGGAGGCCCGAAGCGCAGGCCCGTGTTCTCGACGTAGATCCGGGCGCCGTCCTCGGCCTCGATCACGTAGCGGGCGTGCAGGTGGGTGAGCCCGTCCGCCGCGATGGTCTGGTAATCGGCCCCGCCGGGCAGCACCCGGCCAGCGAGGTCAGGCCCCGACACGGTGCCGCCCGTGATGGCGATCACCCGCCGGGCGCCGGCCGCCGTGACGCCGACCTCGACCGGCGCCGCCACGTCGATGCGGGCGTCGAAGACGTGGGCGAGGGCGGGAGCGGGGATCGTCGTCACGGTTTGCCCCGCACCAGGGGGCAGTCGCTCTGCGCGAGCGGCCGGAAGGCGTCGTCGCCCGAGAGCGTCGCGACCCGCTCCATCACGTCCCACTCCCCCTTCGACTCCTCCGGGCGCTTGACCCGGAACAGCGAGACGTCGCGGACCACCCGCCCGTCCGGCCGCAGGCGTCCGCCCTTGGTCATGAAGTCCTCGATCGGCATCTCGCGCATCTTCGCCATCACGGCGTCGGCCGCGTCGGTGCCGGCCGCCCGCACGGCCTTGAGGTAGTGCTTCACCGCCGAGTAGACGCCGGCCTGGTAGCTGTTCGGCATCGCCCGCTGGCGGGCGTGGAAGCGCTTCGCGAAGGCGCGGGTGTCCTCGTCGGTGTCCCAGTAGAACGCCTCCGCGAGGTACAGCCCGCCCGCCACCTTGAGGCCGATCGCGTGGACGTCGACCGCCGTCATGTAGAAGCCGGCGAGCTTCTGCTTGCCGCCCAGGACCCCGAACTCCGAGGCCTGCTTGACCGCGTTGATGGCGTCGCCCCCGACGTTGAACAGCGCGATCACCCCGGCGCCGGAGGCTTGCGCCTGCAGGATCTGCGACGACAGGTCGGGCGAGAGCAGGGGGTGGAAGACCTGGCCCGCGACCTTGCCGCCGCCACCGGTCACCACCGGCGTCACGTCGGCGACGAAGGACTTGCCCAGCGTGATGTCGGCGACGACGTAGAACCAGCTCTTCTCGCCCGATTCCACCAGGGGCTTGGCGATGGCCCGCGCCAGCGCATGGGTGTCGATGACCCAGAGCGCGCCGTTCGGCGAGCACTGCGCCCCGGTGATCACCGTCGAGCCGGAACCCGTGATGAGGGCGAGCCGGCCCTTCTCCTTCGCCAGGGCCTGGACGCCGAGCGCGATCGCCGAGTTGTCGAGGTCGGTGATCATGTCGACCCCCTCGACGTCGTACCAGCGCCGGGCGAGCGTGCTCGCCACGTCCGGCTTGCTCTGGTGGTCGGCGGCGACGATCTCGATCGGCTTGCCGAGAACGGTCGGGCCGAAATCCTCCACCGCCAGGCGCGCCGCCGTGACGCTGCCGGTCCCGTAATTGTCGGCCATCGCGGTCGACATGTCGGCAAGCACGCCGATCCTGACCACGTCGCCGGAGACGGCGCCCTCCGCGTCGGCGGCCGCCGGCGCGAAGGCGAGAAAGCCCGCGAGGAGGGCGGAGCGGAGGGCGCGCATCATACCCTCCCGTCAGACGGCCTTGAGGCCGAGGATCTCCCGGGCCTCCGCCGGGCTCGCCGGCTCGTGGTTCAGCTCCTTGATGATCCGCACCGTGCGGGCGACGAGCTGCTCGTTGGTCGCGAGCTGGCCGCGCGCGTAATAGTTGTTGTCCTCGAGCCCGACCCGGACGTGGCCGCCGAGCAGGATCGCCTGCGTCGTCGCCGGCAACTGCGCCGGGCCGATGCCGGAGACGCAGAAGATGGACTGGGGCGGCAGCATCCGGATCATCGCTGCCAGGATGTCGTGCGAGTAGGGCATCGCGCCCTGGAAGCCCTTGTCGGCACCGAGCACCATGTTGATGTAGTAGGGCGGCTTGTCGTAGCCCTTCTCGATCAGCCGGGTCACGTCCTGCAGGATGTGCTGCGGCCCGAAGACCTCCCATTCGGGCTTGATGCCGCGCTCCTGCATGCGCTTGGCCAGCGCCTCGCAGCGGCTCGGCGTGGTGACGACCAGGATCTCGCGGCCGCCATGCACGTCCGCGAAGGTCATGCCGTCGAAGGTCGCCATCTCGGCGCCGGCCTCGCAGCCCTTCAGCCGCTCCTCGAAGCTCGATTCGAACAGCCCGTCGGGGCGCGGCACCAGCATGTCGCCGCTCGAGCCGCCGCCGGTCGAGTTGTTGAGGATGATGTCGCAGCGCTCGCGGATGCGCCGGTTGATGTCGCGGTAGATCTCGGCGTTGCAGGTCGCCTCGTCGTCCGGCCGGCGGGCGTGGAGCGCCGCGATGGCCGCGCCTTCCTTCCAGGACTTGTGCACCGACTCGGCGATCTCGCCGGGCTGGGTCGGCAGGTTGTGGTTCTGCGCCTTCGAGGCCATGCCGCCCGTCGGCGCCACCGTCACGATCACCTTGGCCATGTTGTCCTCCCGTGGGTTGAGTTGAACGGTGACTACGGCAGCTCCGGCGCGTCGCGCTTCTGCCGGACGAGGTCGACGAGGAGCCGGTCGCGCCCGGCCACCATCGCGTCGAGGTCGCGCCCCGCCAGCGCCTCGTCGAGGCCGCGGACCAGGGTCTGTTTCAGCTCAGGGGTCAGGCGCGGGTCGCCGAGATCGGCCCACATCGCCTCCATCAAGGGCCCGAGATGGTCGAGGGTATGGGCGAGGCCCCCGGGCCCGCCGGAGAGGTGGTTGAGCAGGCACGGCCCCATCAGGGCCCAGCGCAGGCCCGGCCCGTGCGCGATCGCCGCGTCGATGTCAGCGACGGTGGCGGCCCCGGTTCCGACGAGGTGGAACGCCTCGCGCCAGAGCGCCGCCTGGAGCCGGTTGGCGACGTGGCCGACGAGCTCGCGCCGCAGGCGGATCGGCCGCTTGCCGATGCTCTCGTAGAACGCCATCGCGGCCGCGATGGCGCCCTCATGGGTCCGGGCTCCCCCCAGGACCTCGACCAGCGGCACCAGGTGGGGCGGGTTAAAGGGGTGGCCGAGCACGACCCGGCCCGGATGGCGGCAGGCGTCCTGCACGGCGCTCGGGGTCAGGCCGGAGGAGCTCGTCGCCAGCACCACGTCGGGCGCCGCCGCGGCGTCGAGGCGTCGGAAGGTCTCGCGCTTGATCTCCAGGCGCTCGGGCCCGTTCTCCTGCACGAAGTCGGCGTCGGCGGCCGCCGCCTCGGGCCCGGCCACGAAGGTCAGGCGCTCAGGGGAGGCGCCGGGGGCGAGCCCGATCGATCCGAGGACCGGCCAGTGCCGGGCGACGGTCGCCCGCAAGGCGGCCTCGGCGCCGGGGGCCGGATCGGTGGCGGTGACGTCGAGGCCGCGGGCGAGAAACTGCGACACCCATGACGCCCCGATGACGCCGGTGCCGATCACCGCCACCCGCCCGATCGCCGTACGGTAGCCCGAAGCCGGTTCGCTCGCGTCGTTCATCGCGGCGTCCTCCCTGATCAGGTCTCTGTCAGGGCTTGTCGCCCGATTGACCCGTTGAGATAGTTATATCACATTACAAATCAGGTTTGGCAATCCGGTGCGAACAGGCCGGAGCGAGAATCGGAGGAGCGCCGATATGGCGGAGGACCTGTCAGGCCTCAGCACCGAGTCCCTGGTCGTCACCCGGCGGGACGCCGTGGCGATCGTGACCCTGAACCGCCCGCACAAGCGCAACGCCCTCGACGACGGCATGGTGCTGGGGCTCGAGCGCATCGCCCGCGGCTTGCCCGACGACGTGCGCGCCCTGGTGATAGCTGCTGAGGGCCCGCATTTCTGCGCCGGCCTCGACCTTGCCGAGCTGACCGAGCGCGACGCGCCGGCCGGCATGCTGCACTCGCGGATGTGGCACCGGGCGTTCCACGAGATCGAGTTCGGCCGGGTGCCGGTGGTGGCCGCCCTCAAGGGGGCGGTGATCGGCGGCGGGCTGGAGCTGGCGCTCTCCGCCCACCTGCGGGTCGCCGAGACCTCCGCCTTTTACGCCCTGCCGGAGGGACAGCGCGGCATCTTCGTCGGCGGGGGCGCCTCGGTGCGGCTGCCGCGGCTGATCGGCGTCTCGCGGATGCGCGACATGATGCTGACCGGCCGTGTCCACGACGCCGAGAGCGGCGAGCGCCTCGGCCTGTCGCACTACGTCATGCCGCCGGGGGAGGGGCTGGAGCGGGCGATCGCGCTCGCCGCCCGGGCGGCCGAGAACGCCCCGCTCACCAACTACGCCCTGATCCACGCCCTGCCGCGCATCGCCGAGGCCGACCCGGCCACCGGCTACCTCACCGAGGCCCTGATGACCGCGGTGGCCCAGAGCGACGCCGAGGCGAAGCGCCGGCTGGCGGACTTTCTCGAAGGACGGGCGAAGAAGGTGAGGGAGTAAGGCGGGCCGCGATCCCGCGCCCGGACCCCATACCCTCCTGGTCGTTCCGGGCTCCGCTGCGCGGCCGCGGGATGACCCCGAGAAGTAGCAACGTTGCGAGAAAAAGATGACGCGCGATTCCGCTCTCCCGTGCGGGAGAGGGGATCCCGCGCCTTCCTTTACTTCGGCGCTCCAATGAAAAAGCGTCCCGAAGATTTGTATGCATCCCAAAAACCGGCGCCAAGACCGTCTCAACCACCCCGGAGGAAACCATGCCACGCCGCCCCGTCCGCCGGCTCGCGCCGGCCCTCGCCGCCCTCCTGTCGCTTCTCGTCCCCGCTTCGGCCGCCGAGCGGCCGGTGAAGATCGGGGTGCTCAACGACATGTCGGGCCCCTACGCCGACTACCAGGGCCAGGGCTCTGTCATCGCCGCCCAGCTCGCCATCGAGGATTTCGCGAAACAGGTCGGGCGGCCGGTCGAGCTGGTCTCGGCCGACCACCAGAACAAGACCGACATCGGCGCGTCGATCGCCCGGCGCTGGTTCGACCAGGACGGCGTCGACCTGATCGTCGACGTGCCGAACTCGGCCGTGGCGCTGGCGGTCTCGAACCTGGCCCGGGAGAAGAACAAGGTCTTCATCGGCTCCGGCGCCGGCACCGCCGAGCTCACCGGCAAGCAGTGCTCGCCCAACACCGTGCACTGGACCTACGACACCTGGTCGCTCGGCCACGCGCTGGCCAAGGCGCTGGTGCAGCAGGGCGGAAAGTCCTGGTACTTCCTCACCGCCGACTACACCTTCGGCAAGGACCTCGAGGGCGCGGCCGCCGAGGAGGTGAAGGCCAATGGCGGCAGCCTGAAGGGCGCGTCGCGCCACCCGATCGGCACGTCCGACTTCTCGTCCTTCCTGCTCCAGGCGCAGGCCTCCGGCGCCGACGTGATCGGGCTGGCGAATGCCGGCGACGACACCTCGAACGCCCTCAAGCAGGCGGCGGAGTTCGGCATCGCCCCGGCCCAGCGCCTCGCCGGGCTGATCCTCAACATCACCAACATGCCGGCGCTCGGCCTCAAGGCGACGCAGGGCGTCTACATCGTCACGCCGTACTACTGGGACCTCAACGACGGCACCCGGGCGTTCGCGGCGCGCTACGCCGCGCGCCACCCGCGCCGCGCCATGCCGAACGACATGCAGGCCGGAATCTACTCGGCGGTGGAGCATTACCTGAAGGCCGTCAGTACCGTGAAGGAGTCCGGCGACGGCCGCGCGGTGGTGGCCGCCATGAAGGCGATGCCGACCGACGATCCGATCTTCGGCCAGGGCCGCATCCGCGAGGACGGACGCAAGCTGCACCCGATGTACCTGCTGGTCACCAAGACCCCGGCCGAGAGCAAGGGCGGCTGGGACTACTTCAAGCCGGTGCGCACCGTGCCGGCCGAGGAGGCGTGGCGCCCGCTCGCCGAGGGCGGCTGCCCGCTGGTGAAGGGGTGAGACGATGCCGGATTCCACCCACCTGTTCGTCTCCCGGGGCGACGGCAGCCTCCTCGTCACCGCGGCGGCGCCGCTGCCGCCCTACCCTGAGCGCCTGACCGCGCACCTGACGCGCCACGCCGCCGAGGCGCCGGACCGGCCGTTCCTGGCCCGGCGGGGCCCCGGCGGCGCCTTCGAGCCCCTGACCTACGGGGCGGCGCTCGCCGCCGTCGAGCGCATCGCCGCGGCTCTGCTCTCCCGGAACCTCTCGGCCGAGCGGCCGGTGATGATCCTGTCGGGCAACGGCTTCGAGCACGCGCTCCTGTCGCTCGCGGCGCTTCACGTCGGCATCGCGGTGGCGCCGGTCTCGCCGGCCTATTCGACGGTGTCGCAGGACCACGCCCGCCTGCGGGCGATCGTCGAGCTGCTCACCCCCGGCCTCGTCTTCGCGGCCGAGGGCGCTTCCTACGCCCCCGCCATCGCGGCGGCGGTGCCGGCGGACACCGAGGTGGTGATCGCCGACGGCGCGGCCATCGGCCGGCCCGCGACCCCGTTCGCGGACCTGATGCAGGCCGAGGATCCGGCCGCCGTCGCGGCGGCCCACGTCGCGGTCGAGCCCGACACGGTGGCCAAGCTCCTGTTCACCTCCGGCTCCACCGGCGTGCCGAAGGCGGTGGTGAACACCCACCGGATGCTCAGCGCCAACCAGGCGATGCTGCAGGCCCGCTTCCCCGCGCTCACGCGCGAGCCGCCCGTGATGGTCGACTGGCTGCCCTGGCACCACACCTTCGGGGGCAACCACAACTTCAACCTGGTGCTGGCGAACGGCGGCACGCTGTATATCGACGAGGGCCGGCCGACCCCCGCCGGCATCCGGGAGACCGTGCGCACCCTGCGCGAGGTCGCCCCCACCCTCTACCTCACGGTGCCGAAGGGGTTCGAGGCGCTGGTCCCGCACCTGCGCGACGATCGGGAGCTGCGAGACACCTTCTTCAGCCGGCTCCAGGTCACCTTCTTCGCCGCCGCCGGCCTGCCGCAGCCGGTCTGGGACGCCATCGACGACCTCGCCCGCCGGACGCTCGGCCGGACGGTGCCGATGGTGACGGGGCTCGGCGCCACCGAGACGGCGCCCCTCGCCCTCGTCACTGACGACCGCCCGGCGAGGGCCGGCCAGGTCGGCCTGCCGGCCCCGGGCGTGGCGCTGAAGGTCGCCCCCGTGGGGGGCAAGCGCGAGGCCCGGGTGCGCGGGCCCAACGTCACCCCCGGCTACTGGCGCCGGCCCGACCTCACCGCGGCGGCCTTCGACGAGGAGGGCTTCTACCGCCTCGGCGATGCCCTGGTGCCGGTCGACCCCGAGGACCCCCACCGCGGCTTCGCCTTCGACGGCCGCCTCAACGAGGATTTCAAGCTCACCACCGGGGTCTGGGTCAGCGTCGGCCCGCTGCGCGCCGCCTTCCTCGACGCGTTCCAGCCGCTGGTGCGCGACGTCGCCATCGCGGGCGAGGCCCGGGACGAGGTCGCGGCCCTGGTCTTCCCCGACCTCGCCGCCTGCCGGGCGCTGTGCGGTGAGGCTGGCGACGATGCGGGCATCCTCGCCCATCCGGCGGTGCGGCAAGACTTCGCCCGGCGCCTCGCCGCCTTCGGGGCGCGCGCCACCGGCTCCTCGAACCGCGTCGCCCGGCTCCTGCTGCTGGCCGAGCCCCCGGCCCTCGACCGGGACGAGGTGACCGACAAGGGCTCGATCAACCAGCGCGGCGTCCTGCGCAACCGGGCCGAGGCGGTCGGCCAACTCTACGCCGCGCCCTACGCGCCCGCCGTCATCACCCCGGAGACCGCATGACCCCGCCCCGAGACCAGGCCGCCGAGCAAGTTGCCGACCATGAGGGCTTCACCGTCACCCGGACCCTGACGGTGGAGTGGGGTCACTGCGACCCCGCCGGCATCGTGTTCAACCCGCGCTTCTTCGACTTCTTCGACTGGTCGACCGCGCTCCTGTGCGAGGCCGCGACCGGACTGAAGAAGGCCGCCATGCTGGCGCGCTACGACCTCGTCGGCATCCCGCTGGTCGAGACCGGCGCGCGCTTCCTCAAGCCCGCACGCTACGGCGACCGGGTCGAGATCGTCTCGACGGTGGTGGAGGTCGGCCGCTCGAGCTTCGCGGTGCGCCACCGCCTGCTCAACGCCGGCGAGCTCGCCGTCGAGGGCCGCGAGCGCCGGGTCTGGACCGGCCGCCACCCCGAGGACCCGGCCCGGATGAAGGCGGCGCCGATCCCGGAGGAGCTGGTGCGGCGGTTCCGGGGGGAGTGAGGCTCAGTCGGTCTCCTCAGCCCCGGCCTCGTCCTCCGCCATGTCCCGGGCGCCCTGGGCGAGGCGGCGGAGCAGGTCGAGGAGCGCGTCCCGCTCCTGCGGGGCGAGGAGGGCGGCGATCCGCTCCTCGTGGGCGGCCTCGCGGCGGTGCAGCTCGGCCATCAGGGCCTCGCCCGCGGTGGTGAGAAACAGCGCCTGCGAGCGGCGATCCGAGGGGTCGGGCTCGCGCCGCACCAGGCCGCGGGCCTCCAGCTCGTCGAGGAGCGGCCCGATATTGGCCCGCTTGATGCCGATCGCCGCACCGACCTGGCTCGGCCGCAGGCCGGGGCTGCCCTCGATGACGGTGAGCACGCCGAGCTGGCTCTGGCGCACGTCGAGGTCGGCGAAGAGCTCGACGAAGCTGCGGGAGACCGCGACCTGCGCCCGGCGCAGGGTGTAGCCGATCAGTCCTTCGAGGCGGGCGAGGCCCGCGGTATCGTCACGCTGCAACGCTGGACAGGCCCTTTCCGGCCGAGACGTCCCCGCCACCTGCCCGCGAACGCGCCGGCGCGCAAGGTGCCGCTCCGGCAGCCTCTTCCCGGATGCGCCCCGGGCGGGCATCATCCGCGCGCCCGGGCGGATCCCGGGACGGCCCCGGGGGTTCTTCGACGCCATGCAGGTCCGCTTCTTCGGTACCCGCGGGTCTCTGCCCGTGCCCGGCCCGGGCACGGTCCGCTACGGCGGCAACACCTCCTGCGTCGCCGTGCGCACCGCGCGCGACACCCTGGTGGTGCTCGACATGGGCACGGGCGCCTACGCGCTCGGCCGCGAGCTCGCCGCGACGGGCCGGCCGGTGCGGGGCCACGTGCTCATCACCCACACCCACTGGGACCACATCCAGGGCGTCCCGTTCTTCGCGCCGTTCTTCGTCCCTGGCAACGAGTGGGACGTGTACGCGCCCCGCGGCCTCAGCGGCTCCCTGCGCGACACGCTGTCGGGCCAGATGCAGTACAGCTACTTCCCGGTCGCGCTGGAGCAGCTCGGCGCCACCATTCGCTACCACGAGCTGGTCGAGGGCACCCTCACCCTCGGCGAGGACGACGACGTCCGGGTGGTGACCCACTACCTCAACCACACGGCGCTGACGCTCGGCTACCGCCTGGAGGCGGACGGCGCGAGCCTCGTCTACGCCCTCGACCACGAGCCCTATGCCGGGGCCGCGGCCGCCGGGAACGGGCCGCTCACCGGCCTCGACGCGCGCCACGCCGCCTTCCTGCGCGGCGCCGACCTGGTGATCCACGATGCCCAGTACGTGGCGGCCGAGTACCCGGCCAAGGCCGGTTGGGGCCACAGCACCGTGGAATACGCCCTTCAGGCCGCCCGCGAGGCCGGGGCGGCGCGCCTCGCCCTGATGCATCACGATCCTCAGCGCGACGACGCCGCCCTCGACGCCCTGGTGGCGCGCTACCGCGACGGCGCGGCGCCGGTGGACCTGTTCGCCGCCGCCGAGGGGCGGACCGTCGACCTCGCGGTCCGGCGCGACGCCGTCCCGGCGGGAGCCCGGGAGACCTCGGCCCGCGAGCCGGTGGCGCCGGCCCTGGCCGGGCGGACGGTGGTGATCGCCGGTGCCGGCACGCCGGAGGCGGCGCGCCTCGCGGCGATCCTGCGCCGTGACGGCGTCGCGGTGCAGGGCTGCCCCCTGGCGCCGGAGGCGCTGGCGGCGACGGTCGCGCGCCATCGCCCGACCCTGGTGGTGCTGGCGGCGGCCGAGGCGCCGGTCGATCTCGGCCCGCTCTGCGCCGCGGTGCGGGCCTGCGGCCCCGCCGGCCACGACCTGCCGCTGGTGCTGGTGGCGCCCGAGGGCGAGCGGGCCGGCGACGAGGCCGCCGGCCTCAGCGACCGGCTGACCCCGCCGTTCACCGACACCTACGCCCGCAGCCGGCTGCGGGCGTGGCTGATGCGCACCGCCTGCCGCTGGGCCCGGGCCGAGATCCCGGCCCGGGAGGCCGAGCGCCTCGCCGCCTTGCGCGCCCTGCACCTCATCGACACGCCACCCGACGAGTCCTTCGAGCGCATCGTCTCCCTGGCGGCGCGGGCGCTCGACGTCCCCTTCGCCGCCGTGTCGCTGATCGACGGCGACCGGCAGTGGATGAAGGCCGCCCGCGGATTTCCCGAGCGCGAGACGCCGCGGGACGCCGCCCTCTGCGCCCACGC
This sequence comes from Methylobacterium variabile, assembly GCF_001043975.1. Taxonomy (GTDB): domain Bacteria; phylum Pseudomonadota; class Alphaproteobacteria; order Rhizobiales; family Beijerinckiaceae; genus Methylobacterium; species Methylobacterium variabile. The sequence goes on along the minus strand of NZ_LABY01000131.1, from coordinate 1,438 downwards.
GGTGGCACTCGCGGAGCGGGAAGGCGGCGAGGCGCCGCTGGTCGTGCCAGACGCGCTGGCCGATCCGCGCTTCGCCGACAGCCCGGCGGTGGCCGGGCCGCCCGGCCTGCGGTTCTACGCCGGCCAGCCGCTGGTGCTGCGGGACGGCCGCTGCATCGGCACCCTCTGCGTCGCCGATACCCGTCCGCGCGACCTCGAGCCCGAGGACGCCGCGAACCTGCGCTGGCTCGCCGCGATGGCCCTGCGGGAGATCGAGGCGGACGGGCTCGAGGGATCGGCGATCATCCCGCCGCCCGCGCCTCCCGGTCCCACGCGGCCTCGACCGTGAGGGACTCGCGGTCCCGCTTGCAGGTGGCGAGGGCCGCGTCGCGGCCGTCTTCCCGGTAGGTCACGGCGAAGTCGCCCTCGGCCACCGCGCCCTCGACGCGGGTATCCTCCGGCGAGCCGGCATGGCCGATGACGCGCAGGCTGGTGCCGTAATGCCCGCTCCAGAAGAACGGCGTCTCGGCGAAGGCCGTCGCCTCGCCCATCAGGACGCGGGCGACGTGCTGGCCCTGGCGCTGGGCATGGACCCAGTGCTCGACCCGCAGGCGCCGGCCGCTGCGGGGATCCGGGTAGGCGGCGACGTCGCCGACCGCGTAGATCCCGGGCGCCGAGGTGGCGAGGGCGCGGTCGACCGCGATGCCCCCGCCCTCGTCCTCGCCGGCGAGGGTCAGGCCCGCGGCCGCCGCGAGATCAGTGCGGGGCGAGACCCCGGTGCCGAGGACGACGAGGTCGGCCTCGATCCGGTCGCCGTCGTCGAGGCCGAGCGCCCGGCCATCGAAGCCGGTGACCCCGCGCCCGAGATGGAAGCGCACGCCCTTGTCCTCGTGCAGGCCCTGGACGAAGCGGCCGACCGCCGCGCCGAGAACCTTGGCCAGCGGCACCGGATCGGGGGCCGCCACCGCCACCGTCTTGCCGCGGGCCACCATCGCGGCAGCGACCTCGAGGCCGATGAAGCTCGCCCCCACCACCGCGACGCTGCGCGCGGTCTCCGCCGCCGCGATCAGGGCGTCGGCGTCGGCCAGGGTGCGCAGGGTGTGGACGTTCGGGCGGTCGAAGCCCGGCAGGTCGGGCCGCCGCGGCGCGGCACCCGTCGCGATCACCAGCGCGTCGTAGGAGAGCCGCGCCCCGCCCGCGGTCACGGCCGTCTTTGCGGCGACGTCGAGGGAGACCACCCGGTCGCGCAGCAGGCGCGGCCCGTCGCCGCCGTAGAAGCCCTCGGGCGCGAGGCGCGTCGCCGCGCGCGTCGCCTTGCCGGAGAGGTACTGCTTCGAGCAGAAGGTGCGGTCGTAGGGCGGGTCGGGATCGTCGCTCACCAGGGTCACGGCGGCGCCGTGGCCGGCCCGGGCCAGCATCTCGGCGCAGGCGTGCCCCCCGGCGCCGGCGCCGATGATCA
>NZ_LABY01000130.1 GCF_001043975.1 Methylobacterium variabile | reverse complement strand
CGCCATGGCCGGGGCGGCCTATGTCGGCGGCCCGATCGCGGGCACCCAGACGGCCCGGGGGGCCCTGGACTACTTCGGCACCAACCGCGCCGCCCGCATCCATGCCTGGTCGGGCGACGCCACGGCGGCGGGACTGGAATTCTGGTCCGGCGCCGCGGGCGCCTCGACGGTCAAGGTCTGGTCGGTGTCCAATACGGGCGCCGTGACGTCCAGCGCGCTCGCCGGCACGGGCAGCCGCGCGCTCTGCGTCAACTCCAGTGGCACGATCTACGCGGCGACGGGCACCTCCTGCCCCTGATCCTCCGGTGCTGAGCCGGCACACCGCGACCCTGGACAGGGCGGCATTCTTTGCGGCTGTCCGCAAGCCTGCGACAGCGATCAGGCGCGCTGCACGTGAGACCCGACAGATGGAGATCCCGATGACCGCCCCGCTCGCCCGCGCGATCGGTGGGCTGCTGCTCTTCGCGCTCGCGTGCCAGCCGGCCGACGCGCAGAAGGGCATGGCGCCGACCTACAAGAGGATCCAGATCACGGATCCCGGCTCGACCGGCGATGCGTCGCTGTTCAGCGTCGCTCCGCCGGGAGGCGCGCCGCGGCCCCTCTCGACGGTCACGATCCCGCTCGACCCTGCCGCCATCGGGTTCTCACCCGGCCTGCGCACCCTGCTCGACGCCGTCGCGAAGCGGCCGGCGACGCCGAGCGACCGGCTGTTCGGCAGCCTGCCGCTGACCCCCTACGACTACCTGCCCACAGCGGTGCAGAAGACTGCGGTGCGGACCGCCACCGGGACGGTCGATGCCGCCCCGGTGTTCCAGGCGTGGCTCGACGACCTCGTCGCGCAGGCGGGCGACGGCAACATCGTGGCGGACGTGCCCGATGGCGAGTGGGTGTTCTCCCGGGCCGCGCGGGTCTACGTACGCAGCCCGGGCAAGAACAGGACCCTGACCTTGAGGATGGGGCGCGGCGCGAAATTCGTTGCGGGCCCCGCCAACCAGTACCGCTTCCTGAACAAGGGCGCGTGGGATGCGGCCGGCAACACCCTGTCCGACGCCTCGGGCGTCTCGGGGGACGTCTGGACGGCGGTGAGCGCCAACGACAACCTCACGGGCTTCGCACAGGTCGCTACCGTGCAAGTCGGCGACCGGATCTGGAAGCGGCCCGACGGGCGCTACCAGAAGATCCTCGCCACTCCCCTCTACGACCGGCAGTTCTGGAACGCGGCCACGGGTCAGGACGATGCGGGCAACGCCCCCTATGCCTCGGGCGGCTGCGACGAGAACCGCGCCTTCGTCGTCGGCCGGGGCGGCTCCTACGCGCTCGACGGCATCACGTCGTGGGCCATCGGCGACGAGGGCCTGTGCGTCCAGAATGCATGGCGCAAGTTGACGATCCGCGGCGGCACCTATCGCGGCACGATCGACCTCGCGACGACCGTCACCAACCCGAGCACCTTCCCGCTTAACAATACGAGCTGCACGCCCGGCGACTGGTATACCTTCGTCAGCCCGGCCGGAGGCCCGGCGGGGCCGACCCTCGTCCAGCTCGACAGCACCCACACCACCGGCTTCGGCGACAGCTCCGTGCTCGCGCCCGGCGACAAGGTGATGTGCGTGGGCGTCGGGTCGGGGCGCTGGCACAAGGCCTATGCCGGCCCGACGCCGCGGGGCCGGATCCGGCCTTCGGATTTCACGATCAACGAGCGGCGCTACCTCGGCGCCGTCTCGGCCGGGACTCCGGCCGGGCTCGTCGGCCCGGATGTGAAAGACTACCCCTTCGAGAGCAAGGGCGCGTTCGGGGCCGTCTATGAGATCGCCGAGGACTTCGCCTACGGCGGCAAGACCTACCTGGCCGGCACGTCCCTGTACTTCGGCGCCAAGGGCCTTGAGACGATCGAGCGTGACCCGGATTGGGATCGCGGCATCTTCCACTTCTTTGTCGACCAGAAGAGCACCGTGCGGCTCGAGGGCCCGCTCCAGGTCGTCTCGCGGATCGACGGTATCGCGACGCCCGAGCTCTCGAACGGCATCGCCGTGCGGGTCCACAGCACCGAGAGAAACACCCAGCCGCAAGGATACCTGTTTCAAGGCTCCATGTTCTCGGCGGAGCTGTACTCCGAGAGCGACGTCGCCGATCCCGGCTACGCCCAGTTCCGAAGCGGCAACTGGCGCAAGATGATCGAGACGCTGTCGATCTTCGGGCCCGAGATCCGGGCCGGCTCGACGGCGCGCACGACCCAGCAAGGCGGCGCACAACGGGCGGCCTCGCTGATCGCCACGCCGCGGGCGTTCGAGGCCGCGATCGACTTCATCGACAGCTCCGTTCCCGTGGCGGATCTCCACGCCAACGGCGCATTCGGCCGGGCGATCGGGATCTTCGCCCGGGGCTGGGACGTGATGAACACCTCGATCGAGGGCGGCCGCGTCCACCTCGTGGGCGCCGGCCTGGTGGACGGCGTGCGCGTCCACATGGGCTTCCGGCAGATCGGCGCCTACGTGCCGACGGTGATCCTGCGCTTCGGCGACGTGGCGGCCAACCGCTACCTCGCCCGGATCCAGGGCCGCAGCGGCGTCGTGGTCGACCTCGGCGTGCCGATCCTGGCCGACACGCTCACCAGTGCCCCGATCGTGCCCAAGCCGGCGCTCCTCTACGTCGAGGACTGCACCGACGTGCAGGTCAACAACGGCGTGCCGTCGGGCGGGTCGTACACCAGCGCGGCGTCCTACAGCTCGGTCATCCGGACCGGGGGCGTCGTGACCGGCCTGACGGTGCGGGGGCTGAGCCTGCCCGTGACCTTCCGCGGCGTCGTCTTCGATCTCGCCCACAACGGCAATGCGGCCCTGGGGGACGGCACGAAGCTCAACTTGGGCCCGGCCTACGATCCAACGGTGCGCGTCGCGCCGATCGGCGGGTACGCGGGGGACGTCTCGGGCTCGCAGGGTGGGGTCAAGCTGAGCGTCGGCAAGGCTTACCTGAGGGACGTCCTCGGGCCGGTCGCGGCCGCCGCCGCCGCCGACTTCCCCACCCCCGGCCGGGTCTCGGTCCTGCCGGGCGGCACGAAGCTCGTCACGGTGACGACGACCGTCGCGCTCGGGAGCGACGGCAAGGGCACCATCGCCTTCCCCACGGGGGCCGTCTCGGGCGCAAGCCCGTTCACGGCTCCGCCGCTCGTGATCGTGCAGCCCGCGTTCAACTACGTGGGCGGGGCGACGCAGGTCTCGGGCACGCCGACCGCGAGCGGCTTTCAGGTCGTCAACGGCAGCGTGGCCAGCCAGACGGTTTCCGTCACGTACATCGCGATCGGGCCGTAGGCGCGCCGGTCGGTCCGGCGTGTCTCGCCGCGCGGGCCCGCCCTCCCCGGGGCGGGCCCGTAGCCCCTGTCCTCCACAGCCTCATCTCGCGAGCGATGCCGACCGAGCGCCACACCCTCTCCCCCGGGGCCTGGGTCGATGCCGGCCCGACCTGCTGCTGACATCCAGACGATCCGGAGATCCTGATGACCGCGACGACATTCGAGCGGGCGCTTCCGCTCGTCCTGAAGCACGAGGGCGGCTACGTCGACCACCCAGCCGACCCAGGCGGCGCCACCAACCTCGGGGTGACGATCGGCACGCTATCGACCGTCCTCGGCCGCGCCGCCACCAAGGCGGAGGTGCGGGCACTCACCGTCGCCAAGGTCGCCCCCATCTACCGGCAGCGGTACTGGGATGCGATCGAGGGCGACGAGCTCCCGGCCGGCCTGGACTACGCGGTGTTCGACTGGGCGGTGAACAGCGGGCCGGCGCGGGCAGCCATGGCGCTGCAGCGCCTCGTCGGGGTGGCGGACGACGGCAAGATCGGGCCCATCACCCTCAAGGCCGTAGCGGGCCACGACCGGCAGAAGCTGATCGGCTCGCTCTGCGACGCCCGGCTCACGTTCCTCGAGGCCCTGTCCACCTGGCCGACCTTCGGCAAGGGCTGGTCGAGTCGCGTGGCCGGCGTCCGGAAGGATGCGCTCGCGATGATCGCGCAGGCGCCGGCAATCCCGACCTGCCCGGCCTGCGGCAAACCGTTGGCGGCCTGATGGGCGCCCGCGGCAAGCTGCGCACCGCAGAGGGCGGCCTGCTCCTCTTCTGGTGCCCCGGGTGCGACGGCGCGCATAACGTGCGTCCTCGGGACGGATCCGGCCGGGGATGGTCGTTCAACGGTAGCTACGACCGCCCGACTTTCTCCCCATCCGTGCTCGTGCGCGGCGTCCAGCCGATCACCGATGCCGAGCACGCGGCGCTCGTGAGAGGCGAGCGCGTCGAGCCTCGCCCCTTCGTCTGCCACTCCTTCGTGACGGATGGGCAGATCCAATTCCTCGGCGACTGCACCCATGCGCTCGCCGGGCAGACCGTTCCGCTGCCGGACTTCGACGCAGCGTAGACCCGCGCCGGCCGGGCCAGCCGAGCAGAGCTTCCCTCATTACGGGGCAGCTCCCCCCATAAGCTCCCCTCATAAGGACACCACCATGCACCGCACCTTCCTCGCGGCGCTGGCGCTCGCCGGCGTCTGCTCTCCCGCTATGGCCGGCGCCGTCCCGGTCGCCGAGATCCTGCCCGCCGTCGGCAGCCCGGCCCACGGCCTCGCCCTCGGCCTGACGATCCTCGGTCTGTGCTTTGTCGCTGCCGGTGCATCGTTCCTGCTGTGGGTCGCGCCACGGAGGCCGATCCCCCTGGCGTTCGCCGCCCTCGTCGGTCTGCTGTGGGTCGGCTCCGCCGTCGCCGCCGAGGTCGCTACGGTCGGCGACACCGCCGTCATCCTGCCCTGGGGCCAGTGGGTGACGGCCATCGCCCAGACTGCGACGGAGATCCTGATCCCGGTCATCGTGGCGGCGGTTGGCATCGCTGCCCGGCACCTGCCCTGGTACGTCCGGATGTGGTTCACCACCCAGCGGATCGACCGCATGGTGCGCCTGGCCGCCGACTACGCGCTGAACGCCGTCGAGGGTGCCACCGCCGGCAAGGCCGCCTCGATCGACGTCGGATACCCGCTGCTGAAGGCGGGCCTCGAGCGCGCCATCGGCTCGTCGCCGCAGTGGCTGATCGATGCCGCCGGCGGCACGAAAGGCATCACCGAGCGCCTGTTCCGCGCCTTCCACTTCGACGAGACGGTGACCGACGCCAACACGCTGACGCCGTTCCTCGAGCGCCTCCCGGCGGCGGTGAAGTAGCCGCCAGCCACCGGCCCGCAGCACCAGGAGACGCGCCATGCGCTTCAACCGCGGCCGCTGCTGGTTGGCCTACCTCGCCCCCTGGCATGACGGAACGATGCTCCACTACGATCCCGATCCCGCCCTCAACGAGCGCATCCGCCGCGCCGTCCGTTACGGCCAGACCCGGTGGGCCGAGGTCTGGCTGAGCGCCATCATGGTCACGGTCGGTGCTGTGATCCTCTACCCGGCCCCGACCTTCGTAGGCCCGCAGTGGCGGGTCATCGCCTCCTTCGTCACCGAGGCGCAGGCCGGCGCCATCTCCATCGCGGTCGGCGCGGCGCGGCTCGCGGCGCTCATTATCAACGGGCGGCGCGGCCGGGAGACGAGCTTCGTCCGCACCATCGGATGCATGGGCGGATTCGCCTTCTGGTCGGCGCTCTTCGTCGGCTTCGCGCTCGCCTACCCGCCAGCCAATATCGGCATCGCGCTGTTCTCGGTCTTCGCCATCGCCGAGCTCCACTCCTCCGGCCGGGCCGCCTCCGACATGGCGGCCGAGGACACGTTCGGGATGCGGAAGAGGCGGCGCGCCGCAGCCGGGAGGGAAGCCGAGGAGAGGAGGCATGCCCTTGGCGGATCCGGTCGCAACGCTCGATAGCTGGCCCGCCATCGCCATCGCTGTCACCGCAGCCGTAGGGGCGGCCCTCGTCCCGATCAACGCTTTCGTGAAGACCATGCTGGACTACCGCCTCGAGGCGATGAAGGCGGAGCACCTGAAGCCGGAGACCGCACGGGAGATCGCGACCACGGCGGGCAGCGCGGTCTTCGACAGCATCGCGATCGCGGACCTGACGACGGCGATTAAGGGGCTCACCGCCGCGATCGTGGCGGACACTGCCGCCGATCAGGCAGCCCATGCGGACCAACTCACGGGCGTTCTGAGCCGGCTGGTGCCGATCCTTGAACGAATGGATGAGCGGGAGCCGCCGCCGACGCGGCCGGGCCGGCAGCATCGGTAACTCGGAACCACCCCTTGCGCCCGCCCGTTGGCCCGGCGGATCTTCAAGGCCCGAGGCCCGACCTTCAGCCCCGCCGGCAGCCGCCGAGCGGGGTTTTTTCGTGCTCACGCTCCTGAGCGATCAGCTCCATGGCGTGATGGACGAGTTGTACGTGGGAAGCACCCACTTGGAGTGTTATATGAGAAACAAGAGGACCCCATGGCCGACGCAGCCCTTTTGGATCTGATCCACCACCTGACGTGGCAGCCGCCAGCGCTCATGGCGCCAGCGCCTGCCAACATGGGCGGCAGCGCCGCAGTCAAGGCCTACGAAGCATTCCTGACAAAGAATGAGGCTGATGCCGCAGAGTGGAAGCGGAAGGGAATAGCAGTCCGCGAGGCTCTGTGGAAATCGATCGTCTCCGGCGACGAGGGTCTGACTATCGATGATTTATCGGAGATTATTGCTCGGTACGAAAAGAATTTGCGTCGTGAGGCGCGCATAGTCGAAAGATTGAAGCGCAGCGCATCGAGAGAATTGAAAGAAGCAACAACTAAGGACAGGGCGCTAGTGGGCCGTCTGAATGGAAGATTGCTGGCGCTTGTGGAAGATTATTATAATGACAGTCAGGATCTGGCCTTGTTTCTGAGGGCAGCTCGAGCTGAAATTAATCCCGAGGCGCGCGGCGGTCCAAACTTCGACAACCCAGATGATTTGGAGGCATACCTGCTTTCGGCCGTGGCATGACCCGTTCTGTCACGCCCACGCCGGCCTTCTTAAAGGCATTGAAGCGCCTTCCACCTCACCGCCAAAAGGCCACTGTCCGCGCGCTCACAAAATTCATGGGCGATCCGATCCTCCCAAGCCTCGACTTTCGAGCTCTGAGCGGAGCTGCTGGATACCACATCATCGACCCTGGCAGTGGCGACCGCGTCATCCTCCGTAAGAAGGAGGAGGGGCCGGTCGAAACATATGAAGCGGTCGATGTCGGTCCGCACGACAACGTCTACCGAGCGTGGAACAGGCGGTAGGAGAGTGCACTGCCCATGGACTGCCTGACGTACCCGTCAGCCCGCCCAGCTCACCCCGCGGCGGGCTTTTCTACGTCCGGACCCCACCCTTCCGGCCACGGCACGTCCTGCCCGACGACGCGGATCACGCCTCCGGATCCGGCTCCAGGGAGGCGGGCTCCAGCTTCGGCCACGGCTTCGGCTCCATCTTCCACCCGGTCGCGGCGGTGATCCGCTCGTAGTGCGCCTTCATGTCCTTCATCACCGACACGTTGCGGGAGGCGCACTCCGAGCACCTCAGGCGCAGGGCCATGTCCGGAAACGGCAGATCAGCCGGGAACGGGTCGGTGCTGATGACGACGCGCCGGCGACAGCCGTGGCAGGAAACGGCGGCGGTGGTCTCCCCTTCCGCGCGCAACGCCCCGATCGTGGGCGGCGCGATCTCTCGGCCCTGCTCGTCGTAGGAGCGGCGCGGATTGCGGCCGCGTCTCACTCCTCACCCCCGCTGTTCATCGCCACGAAGTCGCGCGCCCGATCGTAGGCCCATCGGATCAGGCCAGCTTCAAGCGGGTCGTCCGGGTCCAGATCCTCCCAGGCTGGGCACTGCTGGATGCGGTGGCGCGTCAGCTCGTGCAGCTCGCGGGCGATGACGTCGAGGGGTTCGGGATCGGCGGGAGGGTGGGTCGCTGGAGGCCTTGGTCGTTAGGGCCTCGATCCGCTCGCCGAAACGTTTCCGCTGACGCCGTTAACTACCACAGCTTTGTCAGCTATGAACTTTATAATATTTTTCGCTCTCCAGTTTTGAGAGTGAGAGATTGAAGCAGTGGCGGCTGGCATATAGTTAAATTGATTATTTTTTGCAGCATCCTTTGCAGCTGCGGCAGCCACCTTGCCTTCCACCGATATATATTCTCCATTTACATAACATTCCACGACAGAGTTAAGATCGCTTATGTTGCGTATCATTACTTCGCGATGCTGCGCATCGGCATACGAGTGGCCGAGTTTTCCAGCGGTGGACCGAAGTTCAAGGCCGCGAGCTTCAATCAATTGCCTGTCAACGACCGCGAAAACGATGAAACCTCTCTCAATGTATTCTTTATGGTACGCAAAAGCGGCAGCAATCAAATGTGCCTGGTCTTCCTCATCAATCTCGAATAGTGAAAGGCCAAATTTATCTCGTATTGTCGGAGTGAACTCTCGAAATGCCCATGATGGAACATCCGAAAGCGATCTGTGTGCGTCGGACTCCCCTTGAAAACTAACCCATTGTTGGTGTTCTTCTAGCATCCTCAGCAATAATGTCATAATCTTGCCGCCGCCAAAGCTCCCCGAAGAACCGAACGGACAAATTTATTTGTCTCATTTTTTATGATATCAGGCAATAAATCTTTCGCCAAAGTCGGGTCGATAGCGCTTATAGCGCGTCCAGCAGCTGCGCGCCCAGCAGGATCGCCTCCAGACAATACAGTCAGCGCGATCGCTTTGGTTTCTGCATCGGCGATAACCAGCCCATCAGCGACGTCATTTAAGGTGATCGCGACGTTTTCGGCTTCTCTAATCTGCGTATCTTCTTTCGATAGCGCCGATTCCTGTGTGCTCATATAAGAATACGCGCCGCCTTCCTGCGGGCGTTCAGCCGAAAGTATATCCACGGCTCTAGTCAGGGCTTCAATCTTGCGCGTCAAAGCAGAGATGTTATATTGAGTTTGCGCTTCGAAATCTGCGAAGCGTCTAATAATTCTTTCCTCGCCCGTTTGTTGGCTGCCATCTGCTTTAATCGCAACAAGTGCTTGAGGGCCAGGTAGAACTGTCCATCCGCGCTGGCGGTTGAAGGGCACACCAGCAGCGTTGCCATCTGCACGCTGTTCATATTTCCGGCCAATAAGTATATCTGCTGATAACGAGCCCTGTGAAAGCTTGTAGTGCGGCACTAGTTCTGCCGTATATGTCGGCTTAACATATTCGATGGAAACCGGCGGGATATCTGACAAATCAACCGATGGCATTGTATCCCTCCCGCGCAATATTAAGCGCAATGTCAGAAGTTTCTTTGATTGACATTAATGCCTGATCTGTATTTAGCGGCTCCATGAGTTCGCCATACACATCAACATATAGATGCGCCGCATGCATCTGCGCAACGTTGCTTGCAGCTTGGGATGATACAATATTTACAAACTGCATTTGCACTGTAGTTATGCGGAACATCTGTTGAATTTTTCTCAAAGCTTGTATTTCCGAATGGCGAGGTACTACAACTTGGTAGTAAAAATCTATACTACCGTCGGGCATGGGTACATTCGGAGCCAACCTTGAAGCATTGATGGCTGCGGCGTTCCGACTATCAGCAGGTGTTATGCCTTGCAAAACTGTTGCACTTCTGCCGACACTTAAATCAGGGACTATTTTTCGGGCCTCATCAATCAAAGCGGCAATCCCAGTTTCGAAACTTGGAATTTTCGTCAGTGCGATCGGCCCGCCTGGAACTTGAGACCCTTGAACTATTAGATCAATTCGGCTTGTATGCGCTTGGATTTGCAGCTGCATATCATGCAGTTCGCCCTGGGCAACTGTATGTCCGGGAGCGATGGTCTGAAATGCTGTTGGTTGAGTATCAAACATTGTTCCCCACACCTGCAAGGCATTGCGCCCTTGCGGCGTGTTCAGAAACAGAGCTATCTGTGCGCTCTCGTGATTTTCAACCATAGAGTGTCGGTTCCAAGAGCCATATCCGTCACGCATGAAATAGACAGCTTTCGGGTTCGTATCAATGAGCCCTGCGAGCTTCGCATCCTGTTGAATGCATCGAAAAATTCAGAACCCATTGATGCGGGCCGATGCGGTAAGCCATTGGTTTTGCTGGAAAACAGCCCACCAAACGGTGGAAATTTGAGATGGTATCGGCACACCGGGTCAACCTACGGATGCCAACAGCACCGCCGTCCGCACGGCATTCCGCCGCCGGGCCGGCGTCGCATCCTCGACCGCGAGCTCGTCGGCCGACCACTGGTGCGCCAGGACGGCCGCGGCGACGTCGATGCTGCCCTTCCGGATCTCCAGCACCGCCGGCTTCGACGGGTCAGCGAGGTAGGCCAAGATCGCCGCGTCGAGCGCTTCAGGGGTCAGGAGCTTCGCACGGTAGGCCTCGCCACCGGTCATCGCTTGAACTCCCAGATCGCCAACATGCCCGGCATCTTCACCCGCTCGTGCCGATAGCAGGTCCGGAGCCCGATCTTGATCCACTCAGCCGTGACATCGTGCACGCCAGCCAACAAGGGAATCAGGATCCCGCAGTAGTCGGCGCGCAGCGTGCCGGTGACCGGCCCTACACCGAACAGTCGCAGCGTGTCCCACCCCGCCGCGTGAGCCTGCATCCCCCACCGCTCCACGAACTCGCCGCAGCGCCGGTGCGTCTCGGCCCATTCGTCGGGGCGGAGGCCGGGACAGGCGCGCGGGCCGGTGGAGCGGCTGG
>NZ_LABY01000013.1 GCF_001043975.1 Methylobacterium variabile | reverse complement strand
GCCTCCGCCGCCCCGAGCCCCGCCCAGCCGATCCCCGCCATGTCCTCACTCAGCATCCGCATCGACCTCGCCCCCGAGATCCGGGTCGGCCCCGGCAAGATCCGTCTCCTCGAAGCCATCGCCGAGCACGGCTCGATCTCGGCCGCGGGGCGGGTCCTCGGGATGTCGTACCGCCGCGCCTGGCTCCTCGTCGACGAGCTCAATCGCTCCTTCTCCGAGCCTGTGGTCGAGGGGCAGGCCGGCGGCCGCAGCGGCGGGGGCGCCCACGTCACGCCGCTCGGCGAGCGCCTGATCGCCTGCTACCGCGCCATCGAGCGCGACGCGACCGCGGCGGCAGCCCAGCACCTCGCCGGCATCCAGGGCGCCGTCGCGGCGCACTGACCGGCCGCGGGGCACCGGCCGCCGGCCATGGTCGCAGGAGGGCGGTCGGGGCTGTTGACGCGGCGCTGTATTTGTTCAGATATAGCCGAGAGGTCGACACGGAGATGGTCATGCCGCTCGCCGCCCTGCCGCGCCGGTCCGCGACCCTGGCGGTCAGCCTCGCGCTCGTGGCATCGAGTCGGTGACGGAACCGTCCGATGGCACGTTCGCGTTCACCGTTATAGCTGATTGGATATAGCACCCATGCCGTTCCAGGCGACGCATCCTGCCAGTCTCGCGCCGCTCGCCGCCGCAGCCCTGCCTTCGTCCGACGCCTCGACCTGGACGGCACCGACCGACGCGCGCGACCGGCTCTGGGAGCTGTCGTCCAACCTGCACTGCTCGATCATCGGTACCTGCCTGTCGACCGCCGACCTGCGCAGCGTGCTCGCCAAGCTCGGCGAGCCCGCCGCCCGCACCGCCAGCGACCACGACCTCCACGGCCGGGCGGTCTCGCGCGCGGGCCGCCGGGAGGGCGGGGCCAAGGTGCTGCACAAGCTCCTCGACCGGAAGCACGCCCGCGAGGTCGCCCGCTTCGACAAGGCCGCGACGACCGAGGCCGTGCGCGCGCTGTGGCGCGAGGCCGTGGCGCGGGGCGAGATCCCGGGGGCGTACTGGGCGGTGCTGACCCACCCGTTCACCGACCATCGCCTGGTCCAGGAGGTGTTCGGGGAGGTGCACATGCTCTCCCACCTCGTCGGCCGCTCGGTGCGCGCCGACCTGCGCCGCCTGGCGCAGCTCGAGGAGGAGGTGGGCGCGCGCGACGCCGTCATCGCCGAGCAGGAGGCCCGGATCCGGGCCCTGACCGAGGACAAGGGCGCGCTGACCCGCGCGCTCGCGGCACGAGAGACTGAAATACGCGAGCCTGCCGGTCCGGCTGATAGCGCCCCGGTGATCCGTCAGCAGGAGGAAGTCATCGCGGCCTTGCGCGAGCGGGCCGGCCGGGCCGAGGCGCATGCGGCGGCTCTCGCCGAGCGGCGGGCGGAGCTCGAACGCGCCGCCGCCCTCCTCGCCGAGGAGGTGAGAGCGGCGGCCGAGCGCGAGGAGGCGCTCCGGAGCGAGCGCGACGCCCTGGAGGCCGAGCTCGCGCGCGGCCTCGACGACGACGCGGGCCTGCCTCGTCCCCTTGTCGGGCAGCGCCTGCTCTATGTCGGCGGCCGGCCGCGGCAGGTCGCCCAGGTCCGGCGGCTGGTCGAGCGCCGCGGCGGCATCCTGCTCGCCCATGACGGCGGCGTGGAGGAGAGCGCGACGCTGCTGCCCGGCCTCGTCGCCCGCGCCGACCTCGTGCTGTTTCCCGTCGACTGCGTCAGCCACGACGCCGCCGGCACCGTGAAGCGCTGCTGCCGGGAGGCCGACAAGCGCTTCGTCGCCCTGCGCAGCGCCAGCCTGGCCGGCGTGCTGTCGGTGATCGCGGCCCTCTGAACGGCCCGGCGCCGAGAACGAGAAGGCGGTCCCGCGAGAAGGATCGCCTCACGAGGAGGAAACCGATGAGCACCGCCAGCAAGCCTGCGGCGCCTTGCGCCGCGAGGTCCACCGTCAGGGCCGTCATGGCGCGGGGCGTCGTGGCCGCCGGGATCGTCCTGCTCCCGGCGCTCGGCCCGGCCCGGGCCGCCCCGGAGACGATCGCGCTCCCGGGCGAGCGCCTGTTTCCCGAGAGCATCACCTCGACGGCGGACGGCACGCTCTACGTCTCCAGCATCGCGGGCGGCGGCGTGGTCCGGGTGCGGCCGGGTGCGTCGACGGGGGAGGCGTGGATCGCCCCGGGCGCGTTCGGGACGCGCTCGACTCTCGGGGTGCTTGCCGACGAGCGCTCCGGCACGCTCTGGGTCTGCTCCAACGACCTCTCGGCCCTCGGCATCCCGGGACCCGGCGCGGTCACGGGCAGCCACCTCAAGGGCTTCGATCTCGCGAGCGGCGAGGGCAGGGCCAGCGTCGCCCTGCCGGGCGAGCGGACCTTGTGCAACGACATCGCGATCGGGCCGGATGGCGCCGCCTACGTCACCAACACCCTGGCGCCGCAGGTCCTCCGGCTGAAGCCCGGCGCGAGCACCTTCGAGGTCTTCACCTCCGATCCCCAGTTCGGACCGGACGGGGCAGGGGCCGGGCTCGACGGTCTCGCCTTCGGCCAGGACGGCAACCTCTACCTCAACACCTTCACGAAGGCCGAGCTGTTCCGGGTCGCGATCGAGGATGGCAGGGCCGGCGCCGTCACCCGCCTGCGCCCGTCGCGCGCCCTCGTCCTCGCCGACGGGATGCGCCCGACGGGCGACGGCAGCTTCCTGATGGTTGAAGGCGGCGGCCGGCTCGACCGCGTCACGGTCTCAGGGAACGAGGCCCGCATCGAGACGCTGCGGGAGGAGCTCGCCGGCCCGACCGGCGTCACCAAGGTCGGCGGGACGGCCTTCGTGAGCGAGGGGCAGCTCGATGCCCTGTTCGTGCCGTCCGCGCAGCGTCGCGCGCCCACCCTGCCGTTCCGGGTCCATGCGGTGCCACTCGGCGACGGCTCCGTCGCGACCGCGGCGACGCAGCCGGAGTGCCGTGGCGACAACGGCGGCCTCTCCCTGCCGGCCGGCTTCTGCGCCACGGTGTTCGCGGACGGCATCGGTCATGCCCGCCACATGGCCGTGGCCGAGGACGGGACGCTCTACGTCAACACCTGGAGCGGCCGCTACTACAAGACCAACGATCCCGCGCCGAACGGCTTCCTGGTCGCGCTCAAGGACACCGACAGCGACGGCCGCGCCGACGTGACCGCCCGCTTCGGCGAGCGCCCGGACCAGGGCGGGCGGGGCGGCACCGGCCTCGCCCTGTTCGGCGGCGCCGTCTTCGCCGAGAGCAACGACCGCATCATGCGCTACCCGCTCCGGGCAGGCGAGGTCGCCCCGAGCGCCCGGGGCGAGGTCGTCGTCTCGGGCCTGCCGCTCACCGGCGACCATCCGATGCACCCCTTCGCCATAACCCCGAAGGGCGAGATCCTGGTCGATCTCGGCTCGGCGACGAACGCCTGCGAGGTGAAGAACCGGATGCCGGGATCCCCCGGCCACCAGCCCTGCACCGAGAAGGAGACCCGCGGCGGCATCTGGCGCTACGACGCGCGCAAGGCGAACCAGGCCTTCTCGCCGGCCGAGCGCTACGCCGCCGGCATCCGCAACGGCGAGGGCATCGCGCTCGATGCCGCCGGGCGGGCCTTCGCGACCCAGCATGGCCGCGACCAGCTCCACGAGAACTGGCCCGCGCTCTACAGCGCGCAAGCCGGCTTCGAGATGCCGGCCGAGGAGATGGTCGAGCTCAAGGAGGGCGGGGATTACGGCTGGCCCGAATGCTACTTCGACCCGGTGCAGAAGAAGCTTGTCCTCGCGCCGGAATATGGTGGCGACGGGGCTAAGACGGTCGGCCTCTGCGCCGGGCGGCAGGGTCCGGTGGCGGTCTTCCCGGCGCATTGGGCACCCAACGACATGACCTTCTACGTGACCCGCGCCCAGGCCGGAGGGGCGGGGGCGTTCCCGAGCGCCTACGAGGGCGGGGCCTTCATCGCCTTCCACGGCTCCTGGAACCGGGCGCCGGGACCGCAGGGCGGCTACAACGTGGTGTTCCAGCCGATGCGTGAGGGACGGGCGGGCGGCGACTTCGTGGTGTTCGCCGACGGGTTCGCGGGCGCGGTGAAGGAGCCGGGCCGGGCGCGGCATCGCCCCTCCGGGCTCGCGGTCGGGCCCGACGGCGCCTTGTTCATCTCCGACGACGTGCAGGGCCGGATCTGGCGCGTGACCTACCGGGGCGGCGATCGCACCGCCGCGGTGGCGGCCGCGCCGGCCGCGGGTTCGTCCACCGGCTCGTCGCGAGCCGCGGCGCCGCCCGAAGGCGTGCACCCGGATGCGGGCCGGAGGGTTGCGACGCTCACCCTGCCCGCCGGGGTGAGCCGTGAGGAGATCGCCCTCGGCGAGCGCGTCTTCCACGGCGAGGTGGCCGGCGCCACCTGCGGCGGCTGTCACGGCTCCGACGCCAAGGGCTCGCCCATCGGCCCGGATCTCACCAGCGGGACGTGGCTGTGGAGCGACGGCAGCCTGAAGGGCATCGAACGGACCATCGCCACCGGCGTGGCCGAGCCCAAGGAGCACGGCGGCGCGATGCCCCCGATGGGCGGCGTCCAGCTCTCCGACGCGGAGCTGCGCGCGGTGGCCGCCTATGCCTGGGCGGTCGGCCATTCCCCCGGGCAGGCGCAGCCGCCGCAGGACCCGTAGGAGAGAATTTTCAAAGTATAAGTATAACAAAGAACATAGATTTCCTTGTGATCGCCGTAGACATTCGGAATACATACCATTAAATTCAGTCAATCAGCCATAAAACAGGGAGAAGCGCCAATGAACATTCGCGCCGACATCCACGACACGGCTCCGGCCATTCCGGCGGAGATCCGCACCTGGCTCTCGCGGGAGCACCGGCTCCTGATCGACGGCCAGTGGGTCCCGGCCCAGTCGGGCAAGACCTTCGAGGTCACCGATCCGGCCACCGGCGAGGTGGTGGCCCGGGTCGCCGAGGGCGACGCCGCCGACATCGACCGCGCCGTGAAGGCGGCCCGCCGGGCCTTCGAGAGCGGGCCCTGGGCCCGCATGACGCCGTCGGCCCGCGGTCGCCTCCTGCACCGCATCGGCGACCTGATCCTCGAGCACGCCGACGAGCTCGCGGCGATCGAGGCCATCGACAACGGCAAGCCGAAATCCGTCGCCAAGGCGGCCGACGTGACGCTCGCGGCCGACATGTTCCACTACATGTCCGGCTGGGCGACCAAGATCGAGGGCAAGTCGATCCCGATCTCGGCGCTCGCCGCACCATCCGCGGACTACTTCTCGGTCACCCGTCCGGAGCCGGTCGGGGTGGTCGGCCAGATCATCCCGTGGAACTTCCCCCTGCTGATGGCGGCCTGGAAGCTCGCCCCGGCGCTCACCACCGGCTGCACGGTGGTGCTGAAGGTGGCCGAAGAAACTCCGCTCTCGGCCCTGCGCCTCGGCGAACTCCTCCTCGAGGCCGGCCTGCCCGACGGGGTGGTCAACATCATCGCGGGCTTCGGCGAGACCGCCGGCGCGGCCCTCGCCGCCCATCCGGACGTGAACAAGGTCGCGTTCACGGGCTCGACCGAGGTCGGCAAGCTGATCGTCAAGGCCGCCGCGCACGACCTGAAGCGGGTCTCGCTCGAACTCGGCGGCAAGTCGCCCAACATCATCCTGCCCGACGCTGACCTGTCGCTCGCGATTCCCGGCGCGACGGCGGCGGTGTTCTTCAACCACGGCCAGTGCTGCAACGCCGGCTCGCGCCTGTTCGTCCACCGCAAGCTGTTCGACCAGGTCGTCGAGGGCATCGCCGCCGAGGCGGCCAAGATCAAGCTCGGGCACGGCCTCTCCGCCGATACCGAGATGGGCCCGCTGGTCTCGTCCGTGCAATATGAGCGCGTGACCGGCTTCCTCGACGCGGGACGCCGGGAGGGCGCGCGGGCGGTGTGCGGCGGCCAGGGCCTCGGCGGGCGGGGCTACTTCGTGCCGCCGACGATCCTCGTCGACACCAGCCCGACCATGAAGGTGGTGCGCGAGGAGATTTTTGGCCCGGTGCTGGTGGCCACGCCCTTCGACGAGGTCGACGATGCCCTGATCGCGCAGGCCAACGACACGATCTACGGTCTCGCCGCCGGGGTGTGGGGGCAGGATGCCGGCCGCGCCCACCAGGTCGCCAACCGCCTGCGGGCGGGCTCGGTCTGGATCAACTGCTACCACGTCTTCGACGCGGCCCTGCCCTTCGGCGGCTACAAGCAGTCGGGCTGGGGCCGGGAGATGGGACAGGCGGTCCTCTCGAACTACCTCGAGACCAAGGCCATCACCCAGCGCCTCGGCTAGAGCAGGACCATCGACGCCTCCCGTGAGAGGAGGCGTCGATGTCCCGGAACTCCCTGCCGGCACGAGCCGAGCCACCGATGCCGCGGCGTCGGTGGCCGGGTCGCGTCGTGAGCCCTCGGGCCGAATGCCCGCATCGCGCCTCGCGAGGCGGAGGCGCCGGGAGCCGTGCGTCAGCCTTCCGCGACCTGATCGAGGTAGGCGCCGTAGCCCTCGGCCCCCATCCGGTCGCGGGGGACGAACCGCAGCGAGGCCGAGTTGATGCAGTAGCGCAGGCCGCCCCGGTCCCGGGGTCCGTCCGGGAAGACGTGCCCGAGATGGCTGTCGCCGTGCTTCGAGCGGACCTCGGTGCGGATCATGCCGTGCGTGGTGTCGCGCAGCTCCGCGACGTGGGCCGGCTCGATCGGTTTCGTGAAGCTCGGCCAGCCGCAGCCGGACTCGTACTTGTCGGACGAGGCGAACAGGGGCTCGCCCGACACGATGTCGACGTAGATCCCCGGCTCCTTGTTCTCCAGGTACTCGCCGGTCCCGGGCCGCTCGGTGCCGTTCTGCTGCGTGACGCGGTACTGCTCGGGGGTGAGCCGGGCGATGGCGGCGGCGTCCTTCTCGTAGGTCGGCATCCAGCGTTCTCCGATACGTCCTCGTTCACGCGCATATCGCACTTTTCTCGCCGCCGCTGTCGATCCCCCCGGATCGTCCACCGCAGGGCCACGGCGCCGTCCCCGGTCCCTCCCAGCCGCATCGCGTTGGCGTCTCACCGCCGCCATCGATGCGCTCACGCGGCCGCCTGGCCTCTCGTCGCCCTGGCATCCCGGGCGGGCGACAGGCCGAACAGGCGGCCATACTCGCGCGTGAACTGCGGGACGCTCTCGTAGCCGACCGCGAAGGCGGCCCCGCTCGCCGACAGGCCCTCCGAGACCAGCAGCCGGCGCGCCTCGATCAGGCGCAGGTGCTTCTGGAACTGCAGCGGCGAGAGCGAGGTCACGGCCCGGAAATGCTGGTGGAACGAGGACGGGCTCATCCCGGCCGCCGCGGCCAGCCGCTCGACCGGCAGGGGCCCGGCGAACTCGGCCCGGAGCAGGGCGACCGCCCGGGTGATCCGCTCCACGTGGCCGTCCGGCCAGCCCAGGCGGCGGATGGCGGCGCCGTGCCGCCCCGCGAGGAGCCAGTAGTGCATCTCGCGCACGAGCTGCGCGCCCAAAACCGGGATCGAGGCCGGCCGGTCGAGGAGCCGCATCAGGCGCAAGGCGGCGTCGGCGGTCTCCGCATCGGTCGGGTCGACCCGGACCGGCATCGGGTCGGCCTGCGCCTCGGCCGGCATCTGCGCGCCCAGGTCGGCGATGACGGCCGGGTCGAGCTCCAGCACCAGCGACAGGTAGGGCGCCGCGACGGTGGCCCGGGTGATCTGGCTCACCGTCGGCACGTCCGCGGTGATGAGGAGGGAGTCGCCGGCCCCGAACGCGAAGGCTCGCGTCCCCATGGTCACCTGCTTGCCGCCCTGCAGGACCAGGCAGACCAGCGGCCGCGAGACGTCGTGGAGCAGGCCGCTCGGGGCGGTCGCCCGCACGGTCGAGAGACCCGGGATGGGTGTCGCCGCGATGCCGGCGGCATTGCCGTGGGCCTCCGCGTGGCGGCGGACGGCCGCGAGGAGCGTCGTCATGCCCGCCGGTATACGACACCGCCCGCGCGAAAGCACGGCTTTCGGAGGATCAGGCAAGAAGCCGCGAGCTTCCGGCAACCGGGGCCGGCCTCCGGGCGGCATACCGGGCGAGCCCCCCAGAACGGAGCCGACCCATGACCAAGATCGCCCTCGTCACCGGTGCCAGCCGCGGCCTCGGCCGCAACACGGCGCTGAGCGTCGCCCGCCGCGGCGGCGACGTCGTCCTGACCTATCACAGCCGCGCGGACGAGGCCGAGGCCGTCGTCGCCGAGATCCGGGCCATGGGCCGCAAGGCGGTCGCCATGCAGCTCGACACCGGCGACACCGGGGCGTTCGCCGCCTTCGCCGAGCGCCTGCGGGCGGCCCTGCGCGAGACCTGGGGGCGCGAGACCTTCGACCACCTCGTCAACAACGCCGGTCACGGCGACTACGCCCTGTTCGGCCAGACGACCGAGGCGCAGTTCGACCGGCTGGTCGACGTCCACTTCAAGGGCGTCTACTTCCTCACCCAGACCCTGCTGCCCCTCCTCGCCGATGGCGGCCGCATCGTGAACCTGTCCTCCGGCCTGACCCGGGTCTGCTTTCCCGGCTACGGCGCCTACGCGGCTGTCAAGGGCGCGGTGGAGGTGCTGACCCGCTACATGGCCAAGGAGCTCGGCAGCCGCGGGATCGCCGTCAACACGGTGGCGCCCGGCGCGATCGAGACCGACTTCGGCGGTGGTGCGGTGCGCGACAACCCGGAGATCAACACGCTCTTCGCGGGCCTGACGGCCCTCGGGCGCGTCGGCGTGCCCGACGACATCGGTCCGATGGTCGCGAGCCTGCTCGCCCAGGAGAACCGGTGGGTGAACGCGCAGCGCATCGAGGTCTCGGGCGGCCAAGGAATCTGAGCCGAGGGATCTGAGCCGAGGCCTCTCACCGACGCTGGGGGGCGCCACCGGCTCCTCGCGGTCACGCCACCCCAGCCGATCAGGGAGATCGCCATGAGTTCAGGATCGTCCGGTCCCGCCGCGGTCGAGCGGATCTACGTCCTCGACGGAGGCGAGGCGCAGGTCGAGGACGGCTCGATCTAAGAGCGCGACGATCCCGCGCGCGCCGGCCTCGATGACGTGAGGGCGGAGGGATCGTGCCCCCGGCCGGGGATTGGAGGTCAGAGCCGGTCAGCGTGACCGCCCGGAGGGGAGCCGTCGCCCCCGCTTGCGATGCCGAGGCGGCCGGCCACGGCGCGACCGACGCTGCGCGAGAGCGGACCTCAGGTCGTCGCCGGCGGAGATTGCCAAGGTGCGGTCCTTCCCGCATGGCCACGCCGCAACCGGATCCCGCTCGCCATGCAAAGCCCCTCCGCCTCCGCATCGAACGCCCGGCGAGCCGCGATCCCGCGCACGGTGTGGGTTCTCGGCTTCGTCAGCCTGCTGATGGATGTCTCGTCCGAGATCGTCCAGGCGCTGCTTCCCTTCTATCTCGTGAGTCACCTCGGCGCGTCCGCGGCCGTCGTCGGCTTCGTCGAGGGGCTGTCGGTGGCCATTGCCACGACGACCAAGCTCTTCTCCGGCATCCTCACGGACTGGACGGGCCGGAGAAAGCCGATGGTGATCGTCGGGTACGGGCTGGGAGCGGCGTCCAAGCTGATCTTCCCCCTGGCCGCCTCGGTCGGCTGGATCGTCGGCGCGAAGGCGGTGGACCGTGTCGGCAAGGGCATTCGCGGCACGCCGCGCGACGCGCTGATCGCCGACGTCACACCGCCCGAGCTGCGCGGGGCGAGCTTCGGCCTTCGCAAGTCGCTCGACACGGTCGGCGGCTTCCTCGGCCCGCTCGTCGCGATCGGCCTGCTGATCCTGTTCGGCGGCAACGTCCAGGCCGTGTTCTGGGTCGCCGCCGTCCCGGCGTTCCTCGCGGTCGCGCTGCTGGTCGTCGGGATCGAGGAGCCGGTTCGCGCGACGCCGGTGAGGAAGGACGGCCCGCCACGCCTGACGGACGTTGCCCGGCTCGGCAGAGGGGTGTGGCTGACGATCGCCGTCGCCTGCCTCCTGACCGCGGCCCGGTTCAGCGAGGCGTTCCTGTTGCTCAAGTCGCAGGAGGCCGGGTTCTCGCTGACCTGGGTTCCAATCACCCTGGTCATCATGCACGCGGTCTACGGCCTCGCCGCGTACCCGGTCGGACGCCTGTCGGACGCGATCGGGCGGATGGGCCTGCTCGGCGCGAGCCTCGTGTTCCTGGTGGCGGCCTACCTGGTGCTCGCCACGGCCTCCTCGATCGCCGCCTTCGTGGCGGGCATCGTCCTGTGGGGGTTGCACATGGGGTTCTCGCAGGGCTTGCTGGCGACGCTGATCGCCGACAGCGCCCCTGCTCCCCTGCGGGGCACGGCGTTCGGCGTCTTCAACCTGATGACGGGCCTCGTGGTCCTGGCCGGGAACGTGGCGGCCGGTCTCATCTGGGACGCGTACGGCTCCTACGGCACCTTCATCACCGGTGCCTCGCTCTCGGCGGCTGGGTCGATCGCGTTCGGCCTGATCGCAGTCCGGCGCGCGCGGCTGTCTTCCACGAACGGCGCGACGCGGACCTGAGCCGATCCGCCATCGAACGTCCGCGAAGCACCCCGACCGGTCGTTCGGCCGGTTGGCGTGTTCGAGGAACCCGGGCGGTTCTCCTCGACGCTGAAGGTGCAACCCGGCGCTCCCGTTCGACGACGTCGACGAGGTGATCGCGCGGCTACGGCCGCGAATCGGCCTCCGGCACGTCGAGGAACCCCTCGACGTGAAGGCGATCTGGATCAAGACGGATTGACGGCCGCGACCCGTCACGCTGAGGCGGGATGAGAGGCCTGCGCGTTCGGACGGGAGCGGGCGGCCTTCGAGGCCCACCCGCGCCCCGATCGGCGAAGGGAGCATCGCGTGGACTACGTGAATTTCGGATCGACTGGCCTGAAGGTCTCGCGGCTGTGCCTCGGCTGCATGACCTTCGGCGACCCTGACCGCGGCAGCCATCCCTGGACCCTCGACGAGGAGCGCAGCCGCTCCCTCATCCGCCAGGCCCTCGAACTCGGCATCACCTTCCTCGACACCGCCAACGTCTACTCCGACGGCACCTCGGAGGAGATCGTCGGGCGCGCGATCAAGGAGTTCGCCCGGCGCGACGAGGTCGTGCTCGCCACCAAGGTCTACAACCGCATGCGTCCGGGCCCGAACGGCATGGGGCTGTCGCGCAAGGCGATCATGGCCGAGATCGACGCCAGCCTGCGCCGGCTCGGGACCGACTACGTCGACCTCTACCAGATCCACCGCTACGACCCCGAGACGCCGATGGAGGAGATGCTGGAGGCGCTCCACGACGTCGTGAAGGCCGGCAAGGCGCGCTACATCGGCGCCTCGTCGATGCCGGCCTGGCGCTTCGCCAAGGCGCGCTACACCGCGCGGCTGCACGGCTGGACGCCGTTCGTGAGCATGCAGAACCATCTCAACCTGCTCTACCGCGAGGAGGAGCGCGAGATGCTGCCCTTCTGCGCCGAGGAGGGCGTCGCCGTGATCCCCTGGAGCCCGCTCGCCCGCGGGCGCCTGACCCGGGCCTGGGAGGAGACGAGCGAGCGCCAGAACACCGACGAGTTCGGCAAGACCCTGTACCGGCAGGCGGAGGAGACGGACCGCCGGATCGTCGAGGCGGTCGGCACGGTCGCGCAGGCGCGCGGCGTGCCGCGGGCGCAGGTGGCGCTGGCCTGGGTGGCGCAGAAGCACCCGGTGACGGCACCGATCATCGGTGCCTCGAAGCCCCAGCACCTCACCGACGCGGTCGCCGCCCTCTCCCTCGGCCTCACCGCCGAGGAGATCGCCACCCTGGAGGCGCCGTACCTGCCTCACCAGGTCGAGGGCTTCCGGTAGGCCGCCGGCCGTCTCAGTAACAGGGTCGCCTTTCCGAGGCGCATCCTGACCTTGGAAGGCCGGCCAGCCGGGCACAGATCCGGACGCGCTCGTCGGGGACGATCCCGAGGTCGAGCGGCACGCCGCATGGCCTCGCCTCGAGGGTGTCCGACCCATGTCCTTGCAGGGGCCTTCACCAGCGGGCATCTGACGGGGATGGCTCGAACGACCTTGGACGAGAGCAGCCTCGCCCCCTTCCTGGCGGCCTTCTACGAGCGCGTCCGCTGCGACCCGCTCATCGGCCCGGTCTTTGCCGCCGCGATCCCGGACGCCGACTGGCCGCGGCACATGGCGACGATCGAGGCGTTCTGGTCGTCGGTCCTGTTCAAGACGGCCCGCTACAAGGGCAACCCCTTCGGCAGGCACCAGGCGCTCGGCGTTCTGCGACCGGAGCACTTCGCGCGCTGGCTCGACCTGTTCCAGCAAACAGCGTCGGCACACTTCACGCCGGGCGATGCCGCCGAGTTGCAGGAGCGCGCCGAGCGGATCGGCGCCAGCCTCCAGGCGGGCCTGTTCTTTCGACCCGACGCCGCGGGGACGGCCGCTACTGCTTCCGGAGCAGGTACACCTGCCACGTGATCATCATGCTCGCGACCATGAGAGCGGCGTGCAGGAGGGTGAGGACCAGGGGTGCATCAGGCATGGGCGTCATCCCTGCGGACGGGTCGTGCGCAGCAGGGGGTCCGCATGCAACGAACGGGCCCACGCGCCCGGCGCCTCGCGCAAGCGGCGTCGCCAAGGGGCTTTGCCCGGCCTCGCCTGGAGATAATCACGGCTGACGAGGGACGCGCGTGCACTCCCTCGGCTTCACGCTCGCGGCGGCAGAAGAGCCTGCGCAACGGCGGCCCGGGCCAGGGTCGCGAGCATGTCGGTCTGGGTCACGATCCCGAGCACGCTGCGGTCCGGCGCCGTCACGACGACGGCGTGGAGGCGGCCGTCCGTGAGGGCCGGGACCAGCGTCACCGCAGACTCGTCCGGCCCCACGGTCCTGGCCGCGGACATCGCCTGCGCGATGTCGCCCGCGGCCCAGAGGGTCACCTCGCGCAGCCCGACCGTGCCGACGAGGCGGCCCGCATCGTCCACGACGGGCAGCGTGCGGACGTCGTGCTTGAACAGCAGTTCGCGCGCTCGTGCGACAGGCTCGTGCAGCCCGATCGTCACGACGTCGCGGGACATGACCTCGGCGCAGGTCAGTGCTCCGTGGGACCGTGCGAGCGCATTTTGCTCGACCGCGCGCAGCAGCCGGTCGAGGTCGGTGCGATCGATGTCGAGGGTTTCGTTGAGGGCGAGCAGCGCCGCGTCGATGTCGTCGGCGTGGAAACCGACGCGCATGGCTGCGGGCAGATCCGCCGTGCCGTGCGCGTTCGCCGGTGCCGCGGCCGGAACGTGGGGGTACTGGCGGCGGGCGAGCCGGTGGAAGACGATGCCAAGGCCGACCAGGATGAGCGAGTTGAGGCCGACGGGAACGAACGGGAACAGGAACCCGGAGGAGGCGACCGCCGGTCCGCCGATGAGCGCGGTCAGCGCCGCGGCACCTCCCGGCGGGTGAAGGCAGCGCGTGAGGGACATGACGGCGATGGCGACGGACACGCCGACGCCGATCGCAGCCACCGGATCGGGGATGAATCGCGCGGCCGCCACCCCGATGAGCGCCGAGAGCGTGTTGCCGCCGATGATCGCCCAGGGCTGCGCCAGGGGGCTCGCCGGGACCGCGAAGAGCAGCACGGCACTCGCGCCCATGGGCGCGACGATCATCGGGATGTGCGGACCCTGTCCGACGATCCAGCCACTGATCAGGCCGGTGAGCGCGATGCCGACCAGGGCGCCCAGGCAGGCGACCAAGCGCTCGCGGAGCGTCGCCCCGGGGAGCATGGGCTTGAACAGCCGGCCTCCCCACCTCCCGCCGCCCGAGCGCACCGACCCGACGATGCGCGACATCCCCTTCATACCGGCTGGATCCCTCGGAGCGGTGGAGCGTGACGGCGCCGGAGGTCGAGCACCGACGGGGCGTACCTCTATGTGCCACGCTTCAGCTTGCAACCATTCGGGGCACCATGCCCGTCATGACGGCAACCGATGGCTCGCGGTCGCATGCACGGCTCACGGCCTTGGACTCGCCCTCGGCTGACGAGCAGCCATTCCGGTGGCATCGCGTCCCCCGCGCGAGAGGGTCGCTCGCCACGCGAGGCCAGGCCGGGGAGCGCCGGGGAACGGGTCATCCACATGGACGATGTTTCTCGCCGTCCCGCGGTTCAGCATCGCACCCGACAGTCCCTGGGCTCGGCGCAGCCGAGAACCCGGGATGACGAAGAGGGTATCAATGCCGGCGCAAATCCGACTTGCTTCGAGATCCGGGATGCCACTCACCCCGGCAGCCGATACCCCGGAACCTCCCCGACCCGCTCCCCCAGCATCGCCTGCACCCGGTCGAGCCCGTCGCCCGGCAGCGATGCGCTGGCGGCGAAGCAGTAGACCTCCCAGCCGACCGAGATGAAGCCGAGGCCGAACCGTTCCGCCGCGGCGCGGGCGCCCAGGCCCGCATCGGCCGCCCCGGAGGCGATCAACGCCGCCACCGCCTGGTGGGTGAACTCTTCGAGGCCGTAGCCGACGATCTCCTCGGGGCCGATCCCGGTCTCGGCGAGCAGCCGGTCGAACCAGGCCCGGGTGCCCGAGCCCTTCTGCCGGTTGACGAACCGCGCCCTCGTCGCGCGCAGATCCGCGGCGTTGCCGAGCCCGAGCGGGTTGCCGGCGGCGACCAGCAGCCCCTGCTCGCGCTCGAACAGCGGCCGGACCCGGAAGGCGGGATCGCCGACGAGGTCGGAGAAGGGCGGGCCGGCCGCCGCCGGCCCGATCGCCCCGCAATGGAAGCCGGCCGCGTCGGCGCGCCCGTCCATGAGCTGGACCACCGCGTCCCGGCTGCCCATCACGGCCACATCGGCCCCGCCCCATTCGGCCAGCACCTCCATCAGCAGGGGGTCGTGGCTCGCCGCAACGGTCAGGCGGCGCGGGGCGGCGAGCAGGGCGGCGAGGCGGGCCTGCATCGCCCGCGCCTCGCGGGCGAGCGGCAGGGCCAGTCCCTCGGCCGCGCCCGACAGGGCGTCGTGCAGGGCGGCGCCGGTCTCGGTCAGCGTGGTGCCGTGCCCGCGGGTCTTGCGCACGAGCTGGTGGCCGATATCCGCCTCGAGCGCCCGGACGCGCTCCCAGGCGGCGCGGTAGGACAGGCCGATCTCGGTCGCGGCGCCCTGCACCGAGCGGGTCCGGGCGATGGCCCGCAGCAGCGCGAAGGTGTCGGCGACGGCGACGCGCGCCGTGCCGATCCGCAGCGAGCCGCCGAGCCCGAGTTCGACCACGGGAGCTTCATCGGCAGGTGTCGTCATATCGCGCGCGCCGCAACGTTCCTCATACCTGCCGACATGCTCCTCGCCCCGAGGGGCGCGTCGCGCGTCGGCAGTGTCGCTTAGCATGGAATCAGGAACGGCCCGCGCCCCGCTGCTGCGCCGGATCCTGCCAGGATCGGCGAGGCCGATCACCGCGGGGCCGTGATCGGCTTCGGGGCATCGATCGAGTGGCCGCCCGCCAGGATGGCCTGGACGAGGGCGCGCGGCGCGCCATACTGGAAGTTGCCATCCTATTGCAGGCTTTATAGCGGCATCGTACCGCCGATGGTCTCGTTCTCGCCTGGAGACGTGCCGGCGGCTCGTCGTCGGACCGCCGCAGGGATGAGACCCGCAGGGACGCGATGGCCGCATGATTCATCCGGAGCTCCTCCGCCCGACCCGGCACCCGGCTCCCAACCGGCTGACCGTGCCGACGACCGTGCCGTCCGGGACCGCGGCGCAGGTGCACGAGGGCAGGGTGTCCCGCCTGCCGGCGGACTGGATCCACGACGGTGGCTTGCGCGCCTTCCGGGGCGATGCCGGCTATCTCGGGCGCTCGATCGCGGCGCTCAAGCTCTACCTCACCCTGGTCGTCAGCCAGGACGCGGCCTCGCCCGCCGGCGAGCCGGCGCCGATCGTCCTGTCCTACGAGCGGATCGCCGCGCTGTCCGGCCTCTCGGACCCGCTGATCTGCGCTGGCAAGAAGGCGCTCCTCGATCAGGGCCTCGTCACCGCCTGCGGCGAGCGGCCGGGCGGGATGATCGCCTACCGGCTGACCGGCCTGCACCCGTCCATCGCCTCGGCCGCGATCCTGCACGCACCGCAGGTGGGCGGCCGGATTACAGCCCTGCACGGCCTCACCTGCCGGAAGGCGCCGAACCTCGCGGCGCTGAAGACCTACCTGCTGCTGAGCGCGTGCGGGAGAGACGCCGAAGGCGCCGTGTCCCTCGATATCGACGCCGCGTCGGATCTCACCAATACGAGCCACGTCAAGATCATCGCCGCGCTCGCCGCCTTGCAGGAACTGGAACTCGCCCGGTCGCTCGGCAACCCGTCGCGGCTCGCGGAGCAGCGCCGGCTGCGCCTGCTGCCGCTGCGGTGATTTCCTTCGCCGAGGCGGTCGGTCTCTCCACCGCTCCTGGCGAGGGCTGGCGCGGAGATTCATTCCGGGTGGCGCCGTCGCGCTTCGATCACAAGGAAGCAGACAAGCGCGGCTCAGGCAGCGCTCGAAGGTTTGCCGGCGACCGGACTCCCGGGCGGCCTCACCCGAAGGTGAAGGCGTAGACGCGCACGCCAGGCCGATGGAAGCGGATCGCGAATGTGCGCTCGCGCACGGGGCCGGACTGGCGAACGAGCTGGTAGAGCCGTGTCGCCGGGACCACCCCGGCGCCGTCCGCACCGACATCCGCCCCGTGATCCTCGCCAGGTGGTTCGCCATCGAGGGAGACGTCGAAACCGACGGGCTGCCCGTCCGGTCCAGGCCCGACGACGAGGTGGAGGTCGCGAGCCCGGAAGCGGTATGTCACGCTCCCGCCCGGCGCGGCGAGGTGGGCGTACTCGGGTTCGACGGCCCATGCTCCGGCCAGCGACCACTCGTTCAATCCTGGCCGGCCGGGGGTGTAGGTGCGCGGACCGGACGACATTCGCTCCGGCGACGCGAAGTTCGCCGCCTTGTCGGAGCCGAGATAGGTCTCGCTGGACCCGAGATGCGCGAGATCGGGGGCGGCCTCCACGCCGGCCGCTCGCGTCCGCGTCGTGCCCTCGTCGGGGGCCCGACCTCCCGCGGACTCGGCCAGGAGTGCCTGGATGGCAGCCTCGGACCGGGCATAGCCTCCCTCACCGAACTGGTGATGACGGATCCGTCCCTGGGTATCGACGACGTACAGAGCCGGCCAGTACGAATTGCGCAAGCCGCGCCAGAGCCGGAACTCGTTGTCGACTGCCACCGGATACGGCAGCGCGAAGCGCCGGATCGCCGCGGCGACGTTCCCGATATCGTGCTCGAAGGCGAATTCGGGCGCGTGGATGCCGATCACGGACAGACCCTGCTCCCGGTACCGCTCGGCCCAGGCCCGCAGATAGGGGAGGGTGCGGATGCAGTTGATGCAGGAGTACGTCCAGACATGGACCAGCACCACCCTGCCTCGCAGCCCCTCCGTGGTCTGCGGAGCGCCGTTGAGCCAGTGCGTGGCGCCGGCGAGGCTCGGCAGGCTGCCTTCGACCGGCCATTCGCTGCGGTGCGGCCCGTCGGTCGGGTCGGCCCGGGCGGGATCGATCCGCAGCGCCGTCAGGAGCGCGTCCTCCGCCGCGGTCGTGCTCGCCGCGGAGTAGCGCGCCAGCAGGTCCGAATCCGCCCCGAGGGCGACCGCGGCGAGCACCGCGATCAGGGCGGCTCCGGCGGCCCGGCGCAGCCACTCGCCGAAGCCGAGATGCGGACGGAGGCGGGCGACGAGCGCGCCGCCGAGCCAGGCGGCGCCGGCCAGCGCCGTCGCCGCGCCCGAGGCGTAGGCGGTCAGCAGAGCCATCGTCTGCCAGCCCGCCCCGTTCAGGGCCGCGCCGGTGAGAGCCAGCCCGAGGATCGGTCCGGCGCACGGCGTCCACAGCAGGCCCGTGGCCGCGCCGAGGCAGAGCGAGCCCAGGAGCCCGACCGGCCCCGCGGCCCGGCCCGGTCCCGTCGACGGGCGGGACAGGATCTCGCCCAGCCGCACGAGCGGGCGGTGAAGCCAGGACGAGGCGCGGGGCGACAGCAGCGAGACGGCGAACGCGGCGAGCAG
Organism: Methylobacterium variabile; assembly: GCF_001043975.1. GTDB lineage: Bacteria > Pseudomonadota > Alphaproteobacteria > Rhizobiales > Beijerinckiaceae > Methylobacterium > Methylobacterium variabile. Next base: position 62,866 of record NZ_LABY01000013.1, on the reverse strand, counting down.
GCACAGCGCCAGAACGCGGCCGGCCGTGCCGAGCCGTGCCACCCAGCCGCCCCCGACCGCCGCGAGCCCCGCCGCCGCGACGAAGGCCGCGCCGAGGCCGGCCAGGAGCGGCAGCGTGCCGGTGAGGAAGGGCCGGTCGGCCCGCGCGAGGACGAAGGGCAGCACCGGAACGATGCACGGGCTGAGGATGGTCAGCACGCCCGCGAGATAGGCGGCGAGGGCGAGGGTCACGGGCGGCTCCTTGTCTTCGTGCCCCGGATGCCGCCCTCCTCACCAGCCCCGCATGTCCGGCCTGTGTGCGGTGCCCCGCCTCCTTGTATCGGTCTGTAGCGGCCCCGGGACCGCCGCCTCGGGGCCGCGACCGGCCCGCTACACTGCGTTACCGGGAACGGCTCGCCGGACGGGCGCGGCCCCGCTATCCCAGGCGTGAAGCGAGGGCAGGGCCGTGGAGCACATCGATCACGTGCTGGTCGTCGACGACGACCGCGAGATTCGCGAGATGGTCTCGGGCTACCTCAGGAAGAACGGCCTGCGGGTGAGCGTGGCCGCGGACGGCCGTCAGATGCGGTCCTTCCTCGAGACGGACCGGGTCGACCTCGTCGTGCTCGACATCATGATGCCGGGGGACGACGGCCTCGTCCTGTGCCGGGAGCTGCGGGCGGGCAGGCACAAGGCGGTTCCGGTCCTGATGCTCACCGCGCGCAGCGACGAGACCGACCGGATCGTCGGCCTGGAGATGGGCGCGGACGACTACCTGGTGAAGCCGTTCGCGGCCCGCGAGCTGCTCGCCCGGATCAAGGCGGTCCTGCGCCGCACCCGGATGCTGCCGCCCAACCTCCAGGTGACGGAGGCCGGCCGGCTGCTCGCCTTCGGCGCCTGGCAGCTCGACACCACGGCCCGCCACCTGATCGACGAGGCCGGGACGGTCGTGCCTCTCAGCGGCGCGGAGTACCGGCTGCTGCGCGTCCTGCTCGATCACCCCCAGCGGGTGCTGTCGCGCGACCAGCTCCTCAACCTCACGCAGGGGCGCGAGGCCGAACTGTTCGACCGCTCCATCGACCTCCTCGTCAGCCGCCTGCGGCAGCGCCTGAGGGACGACGCCCGCGAGCCGGCCTACATCAAGACGGTGCGCAGCGAGGGCTACGTCTTCGCCATGCCGATCACCATCGCGCAGGCGCGCGAGGGATGAGGGCGCGCCTCCCGGGCAGCCTGCGAAGCCGGCTCTTCCTGATCCTGCTCGCCGGCCTCCTGACCAGCCAGGCGCTCGCCTTCGCCGTCATGCTGCTGGAGCGCGACCAGTCGGCGCGGGCGGTGATGCTGACAACGCTCCAGCGCGACGTCGCCGTCGCCGTCGCGCTGCTGGACCGGCTGCCGGCTCCCGAGCGGGCCGCCTGGCTGCCGCTCCTCGACCGGCCGACCTACCGGTTCGCGCTCGGCCCCGGCGCGCCGGGAACGCCGGCCCTCACGTCCCGCGGGCGGATGATCGCGGACGAGATCCGCGCCGCCCTGGAGCCGCGCTTTTCCGTGCGGTTCGACGCCCTCCTCGAGCCGACCGAGCGGCTGCAGGCCCACGTCACCCTGGCCGACAGCTCTGCCCTGACCATCGACGTGCGGCCGGCGACACGCAGGGTCGCGTCGTGGCTGCCGGTCGCCCTGGCGGTGCAGCTCCTCGTACTGGCGGCCTGCGTCTGGCTCGCCGTCCGGCTGGCGGTGCGCCCGCTGACCCGGTTCGCCGAGGCCGCCGACCGGCTCGAGCCCGGCCGGCCGGCGACCCGCTTCGCGGAGGCCGGGCCGGACGAGGTCGCGCGCGCGGCAAAGGCCTTCAACGCGCTGCAGGCGCGCATCGCCCGGCACCTCGACGAGCGCGTGCGCATCCTGGCGGCGATCTCGCACGACCTCCAGACCCCGATCACCCGGATGCGGCTGCGGGTCGAGACGGGCGCCGAGGGACCCGACCAGGACCGGCTGCTGGCCGATCTCGACGGGGTCGAGGCGCTCGTGCGCGAGGGGATCGCCTATGCCCGGAGCGTGCACGGCGACGTCGAGCCGCCGGCTCGCCTCGATTTGCGCGCCTTCGTCGAGAGCCTCGTCTTCGACTACCAGGACGGCGGGCGGGACGTGACGATCACCGCCTTGGCCGACGTGACGGTCGCGACGCGGCCGCAGGCCCTGCGGCGCATCCTCACCAACCTGATCGACAATGCGCTGCGCTACGCCGGCCGGGCGGAGATCGCGGTGCGGGCGTCCGAGGGCCGGATCGCCATCGCGGTCCTCGACCGTGGGCCCGGCATCCCGGCGGACAAGCTCGAGGCGGTGCTGCTGCCCTTCGTGCGGCTGGAGGAGTCGCGCAGCCGCGACACCGGCGGCACGGGCCTCGGGCTCGCCATCGCCGAGCAGCTCGCCGGCGCGATCGGCGGCAGGCTCACCTTGCGCAACCGCGCGGGCGGCGGCCTGGAGGCCACCGTCACCCTCAGCTGACGCGGCTCCGCGCCGCCATCCCGCGGATCGTCCGGCGGAGGAGCGCACCGTCGCAATCAGCGAGGCCGGCGCCAGGCCCCCACCATCGACGGCGGCGTCGCGCCCTTACCGGCGCCGGTCCTCCCCCGGGTCCGTCCGGGGCATCTGTACATCTGCTTACAAGATCGCACCCTGCGCACACATTCCGCACAACAACCGGCGGCTTACTGCACACATCGACGTCGCGCCGACCGTCGCCTGAGGTTCGCCGATCCGCCGGGACGGGGAGCCGGATCGTCCACATCGCTATCGGGGTCGTGAAATGGGTCAGACAATCGGACTGGTACGCCGCCAGCTGCTCGAACGCTTCGGTGCCGCGCTGGCCGCCGGCACGGTCGCCGGGATCGTCCCGGCCGCGGCGCAGACCGCGCGCCCCGGCGCGCCGCCGGCGACGGAACCGGGCCCTGACGTGTCGTTCGGGCCGCTCAAGCGGATCCGGGCCGGCGACCTCGAGGTCGCCTACGTCGAGGCCGGCCCGGCGGACGGCAGGCCCGTCCTGCTCCTCCACGGCTGGCCCTACGACATCCACAGCTACGTCGACGTCGCGCCGGTCCTCGCCGCCGCGGGCCACCGGGTGCTGATCCCCTACCTCCGGGGATACGGCGCGACCCGCTTCCTCTCGGAGGCGACGCCGCGCAACGGCCAGCAGGCCGCGCTCGCCCACGACGCGGTCGCCTTCCTCGACGCGCTCAAGATCGAGCGGACGCTCGTGGCGGGCTACGACTGGGGCGCCCGCACCGCCTGCATCCTCGCGGCCCTGTGGCCAGCGCGGTGCAAGGGCCTCGTCTCGGTGAGCGGCTACCTGATCGGCAGCCAGCAGGCGAACGCGATGCCGCTGCCGCCGAAGGCCGAGCTGCAGTGGTGGTACCAGTTCTACTTCGCCACCGAGCGGGGGCGCGAGGGCTACGCCCGCTACACGCGCGAGTTCGCCCGCCTGATCTGGGAGCTCGCCTCGCCGCAATGGCGGTTCGACGACGCCACCTTCGCCCGGTCGGCCCCGGCCTTCGAGAATCCGGACCACGTCGCCGTCTCGATCCACAACTACCGCTGGCGGCTGGGGCTCGCGGAGGGCGAGGCGCGGTTCGACGAGACCGAGCGCAAGCTGGCGACCTTCCCGGCCGTCGCCGTTCCGACGATCACGATGGAGGGCGACGCGAACGGCGCCCCCCATCCGGAGCCCGCCGCCTACGCCAAGAAGTTCACCGGGCGCTACGAGCACCGCACCCTCCGCGGCGGCATCGGGCACAACCTTCCCCAGGAGGCGCCGAAGGCCTTCGCGCAAGCCGTGGTGGACGTCGATGGCTTCTGAGTCCCGCACCCGCCGGCGGGGCGCCCTGCTCCTGGCCGGCACGGCCGCCTGCCTCGGCCTGGCCGCTTTCCGGGCAGCCGGCACCGACGCGAGGCCGGCCTCGCCGATCTACGGCGTCACCGTTCCGGAGGGCTACCGGGACTGGCGCCTGATCGCCCCGGCGCTCGAGGACGCGCCGCTGAACGAGGTGCGGGCCGTGCTCGGCAACGACCTCGCGGTGAAGGCTTACCGCGACGGCGCGCTGCCGTTCCCGGACGGCGCCATTCTCGTGAAGCTCGCCTGGACGCAGATGCGCTCCTCCGAGTTCGAGACGGCGACGGTGCCGGGCCCCGCCACGACCGTGCAGGTCATGGTCAAGGACGCGAAGCGCTACCCCGCGACGGGGGGCTGGGGTTTCGGCCGCTTCATCGACGGCAAGCCGGTCGACGAGGCGCAGCACCAGACCTGCTTCGCCTGCCACGAGGCGCGGGTGAAGGAGCGCGACTTCGTCTTCACCCGCTATGCCCGATGACGGATATGCGGATCGTGCCGCGGGGCCGCCGGCGGCGCGGGCGGCCGCAGCGTCGGGGCTCCAGCCCGGTCCACGGCGTCACCCCCGGAGGAGAGGTGCCCCGCATCCGGCGAGAGGACGCGACCGGGGGCCATTCGCGATGATCAGTGGTATGACGGTCGGGTCAGCCGAAGTGCGAAGCGCGATGCCCCCCTTCCGAGCCGGTGTCTGGATCCTGGCACCCGCCGCGGGGGCGCTGGCGGGATTGCTCTACGGCCTCGTCTTCGAGATCGAGCCGCTGGTGTCCGCCATCCGCGGTGCCTTCATCGGCGCCCCCGTCCTCCTCTACGAGCGGGGCGTGCTGATGCGGCGGTGGCGCGACCTGATCCGCCGCACCGCCACACCCGTGTTCGGCGTCGCGACCGTCGCGACCTACGTCGCGATGATCGTGCTCGGCAACGCGGCCGCCGGCACCGTTCTCCATCACGGCTTCGGCTACATGGCGGACGCCCGGGTCGCGATGCGGATGACCGAGACGGGGTTCGCCTACGCCCTCGGGATCTCGGCCCTGGCCACCTTCGTCCTGCGCGTTCGCGACCTGATGGGCCCGCGCGTCTTCGCCAGCCTTCTCGTCGGGCGCTACCACCGGGCGATCACCGAGGAGCGCATCTTCCTCTTCCTCGACGTGGCCGGGTCGACGCGCTTCGCCGAGGAGCACGGCGACCTCGCCGCCCAGACCTGGCTCGGGGCGATCTTCAACGCGCTCGCCCTGCCGGTCCGCCGCTCGCAGGGCTCCATCGACGACTACATCGGCGACATGGCCCTGGTGAGCTGGTCGATGGACCGCGGCGTGCGGGACGCGGCCTGCCTGGAATGCGTGTTCGATTTCCTGCGCATCGTCGAGGCGGACGCCGAGCGATGGATCGACCGCTTCGGCCAGGTTCCGACCTTCCGCGCCGCCCTCCATTGCGGTCCCGTCGTGACGGCGGAGATCGGGCTCGAGCGGCGCAAGATCGCGTATTTCGGCGACACGCTGAACACGACGAGCCGGCTCGAGGGGCTGGCCAAGGAGCTCGGCGCCGGGATCGTCGTCTCGGGCGACCTCCTCGATCGGCTGACGCACCTCCCCGGGCACATCCACGTCTCCGATCTCGGCGTCCGCGCCCTGCGGGGCCGCAAGGAGCCGCTGCGGATCGCAGCGGTTCGCACCCTCAGGACGGTGAAGGCCGCCTCCTGAGCCTCGACGTCGTCAGGGCCGGGCCGGCAACGCGAGGAGGCTCCGTGCCTCCGCGGGGGAGGCGACATGGTAGCCGATCGCCGTCACGATCTCCGCCGCCCGGCGCACGAGGGTCTCGTTCGTCGCCGGAACGCCCCGCGACAGGTAGAGATTGTCCTCCATGCCGACGCGGACATGCCCGCCGAGGACGACGGATTGCGCGGCCATCGGGAACTGCGCGTCGGCAATGCCGAAGGCGGACCAGGTCGCATCCGGCGGCAGGGCGTCGGCCAGGAACTGCATCGAGCGGGTCGTCGCGGCGCTGCCCCACGCGATGCCGAGGCAGAGCTGGAAGTAGCTCCTCGCCGGCAGGACGCCCTTGTCGATCAGGTGGCGCGACAGGCGGATGTGGCCCACCTCGAAGGCCTCCAGCTCGGGCAGGACGCCCGCCGCCAGGACCGCCTCCGCGATCGCCGCGATATGGGCGGGCGTGTTGATGAACACGGTCGGGCCGAAGTTCAGGCTGCCCATGTCGAGGGAGCAGAGGTCGGGCTTGAGCGCGACCACGTGCGCACACCGCTTGAGCGGATCCATCAGGCTGGTGCCGGGACCGCCGCGGCTCGGATCCTCCTCGCTCGGCAGGAAGCGGCCGCCGAAGCCGGTGGTGAGGTTGATCAGGACGTCGGCATTCGCGGCCTTGATGCGGTTGACGACGTCCTCGTAGAGGCGCAGCTCGCCGCTCGGCGCACCCGTCTCGGGGTCGCGCACGTGGATGTGCACGATGGCGGCCCCCTCGCGCCAGGCCGTCAGGGCGGCCTCGGCGATCTCCTGGGTGCTGACCGGCGCCCGGCTCCGGGCGTTGATCGGCGCGCTGCCGGTCACGGCGCACGTGACGATGACGGGACGCGTTATGGGGCTTCCTCCTGCTCTCCCGTTCGGATGGGAGTTCACTTGCTCGGGCGCGGCAGCGCCCGGACAGCGTCGTCGATCCCCGCCGCCATCAGCTCGACGATCGCCTCGATGTCGGCCTCGGTCGCGATGTAGGGGGGCGCCAGCAGGACGTGATCGCCGCGCACGCCGTCGATCGTCCCGCCGACCGGGTAGCAGGCGAGACCGCGCGCGAAGGTCGCCAGCTTGACCCGGCCGTTCATGCCGATCCCGGGCGCGAACGGCCTCTTGGTCTCGCGGTCCTCGACCAGCTCCATCGCCCAGAACAGGCCGCGTCCCCGGATGTCGCCGACATGCGGATGCTGCCCGAGGCGGCGCTTGAGCGCCTGCTCGAGCTGCCGACCACGGATCGCCACCTGCTCGACGAGGTTCTCGTCCCGGATGACCTGCTGGACCGCGAGCGCCGCCGCGCAGGCGACGGGATGCGCCGCGTAGGTATGGCCGTGCCGATGGAGCCCGGAGCCAGCCTCGATGGCCGCGATGATGCGCCCCGCCACCAGGATGCCCCCGATCGGCTGGTAGCCGCCGCCGAGGCCCTTCGCGATGACCTGGATGTCGGGCGCGACACCCTCCTGCTCCCACGCGTGGAGGGTGCCCGTGCGCCCGAGCCCGCACATCACCTCGTCCAGGATGAGCAGCGCACCGTGGCGGTCGCAGATCTCCCGGACCGCCCGGAAGTAGCCCGGGAGCGCCGGCTGGCAGCCGAGCGTCGCGCCGACGACCGGCTCGGCGATGAAGGCCATGACGCGATCGGGCCCGACGCGCTGGAACTCCGCCTCCAGCTCGTTGGCGAGCCGCTGCACGTAGGCGGCGGCGTCCTCGTCCGTCCGCTGCTCGCGATAGGGGTAGCAGGGCGAGACGTGGCTCGACGCCCCGGGCAGGATCGGCGCGTAGGGCGGACGCCGCACCTGGTTGCCGCCGGCCCCGAGCGCCCCGAGGGTGTTGCCGTGGTAGCTCTGGCGCCGGCCGATCACGTGCTCGCGCCGCGGCTGGCCGGTCTCGAGGGCGTATTGGCGCGCGAGCTTCAGGGCCGCCTCGACGCCTTCCGAGCCGCTGCTGACGAAGTAGGCATGCGTCAGGCCGCCCGGCTCGTGCCCGACGAGCTGCTCGGCCAGCGCCTCGACCGGCTCGCCGACGTAGAAGCCGGTATGGACGTAGCAGACCGTCTCGATCTGCTTGCGGATCGCCTCGAGCACCACCGGATGGGCGTGGCCGAGGCAGGCGACCGCCGCCCCGCCCGAGCCATCGATCACCTCGCGCCCGTCGGCCGACCGGATGCGGAGGCCGGAGGCGGAGACCGCGACGTCGGGCCTCTCGCGGAAGTTGCGGAGCAGCAGGCGGCTCATTGGGGAGTCCTCCAGACGGTCAGGCGGTCTGTTCCGCCCGTTCCGGCGCGCGCAGCGCGATATCGAGCCAGCCGAGCGGGTTGACGGTGACGACGTCGCCCTCGCCGGCGACGACCGTCGTCGTCTCGGCCTCGAGGATGGCGGGGCCCTCGATCCGCGATCCCGGCGGCAGGGACGCGATCTGGTGGACCGGGACCTGGCGCCAGCCGTCGAACCAGGCGCGGCGCTCGCGCGGCGCGGGCGCCGCGCCCCGGACCTCTCCCGGAGCCTCGTGGGCAGGCTCGGGGACATGACCGATCGCCGACACGCGGGCGTTGACGAAGACGACCTCCTGGTCGCGCGAGGCGTAGGTGTAGAGTTCCTCGTGGCGCTGGTGGAAGCGTTCCTCGACCCGCTGGGCGATGCCGGCCTCGTCCCAGCCGAGGCCGTCCAGCGGCACGTCGACCTCGAAGACCTGCTCGCCGTAGCGCATCTCCGCCGAGCGCTCGATGCGGATCTCGCCGTCGAACCAGCTCCTCAGGCGACGCGTCGCCTGCTCCTCGAGCGTCGCGTAGACGGCCCTCAGGCCCTCGTCCGTCAGTGCGGCGCCGTCGCCCACATGCGTGCGGCTGACCTCGTAGCGCAGGTCGCTCGTCAGCATGCCCCAGGCCGACAGGACGGAGGCCACGGTCGGCACGATGACGCGCGGGATCTCCAGCTCGCGCGCCACCTCGACGGCATGGAGCCCCGCCCCGCCGCCGAAGGACAAGAGCGCGAAGCGGCGCGGATCGACGCCGCGCCGCAGCGTCATCAGGCGGATGCCCTCGGCCATGTTCATGTTGATCAGCCGGTAGATGCCGGCCGCGGTCTCGTCGGGCGACAGACGGAGCTGGCGCGCCCGCTCCGCGATCACCGCCTGGGCGGCCGCGACGTCGAGCGTCTTCCTGCCGCCGAGGAAGTTGTCGGCGTCGAGGTAGCCGAGCACCAGGTTCGCGTCCGTCACCGCCGGGGCCGTCCCCCCGCCGCCGTAGCAGGCGGGGCCCGGCACGGCGCCGGCGCTCTCCGGCCCGACCTTGAAGGTGCCGCCCGCATCGACCTGGGCGAGCGAGCCGCCGCCCGCCGCGATCGAGGCGATGTCGAGGGAGCGCAGGGCGATCCGCTCGCCCGCGAGCCCGCGCTCGGCCGAGAGCGCCGCCTCGCCGCCCGAGATCAGCGAGATGTCGGTCGAGGTGCCGCCGACATCGAAGGGGATGAGGTCATCGATGCCGAGGAGGCGCGCGCAGCGGCGCGAGCCCGCGACGCCGCCGGCCGGCCCCGAGAGCACCGTCGCGGCGGCAAGCCGGCTCGCCTCGTCGACCGGCGCCATGCCGCCGTGCGAGAGCACGATGAACAGGCTTCCGGCGAAGCCCGCCTCGCGCAGGCGCTGATCGAGGTTGGTGAGGTAGAGGCGGACGGCGGGCCCGACATAGGAGTTCACCACCGTCGTCGAGACGCGCTCGAACTCCTTGATCTGGGGCAGCACGTCGCTGGAGCGCGAGACGTAGACGTCCGGCAGGGCGGCCCGCAGCCGCTCCTCCGTGGCGATCTCGTGCGCCGGGTTCTTGTAGGCGTGCAGGTAGCAGATCGCGACCGAGGTCGCGCCGGACCCGCGGATCGCCGCGATCGCCTCGTCGAGCGAGGCCTCGTCCAGGGGAGTGAGCACCGTCCCGTCGGGACCGACCCGCTCGCGGATGCCGAAGCGAAGGTTCCGCGGCACGAGCGGGGCGGGCGGCGTCGAGCGCAGGGCGTAGCGCTCGGGCTTCAGGCCCTCGCGCATCTCCAGCACGTCCCGATGCCCCTGCGTGGTCAGCAGCGCGACCCTCGCGCCCTTGCGCTCGAGGAGGGCGTTCGTCGCGACGGTCGTGCCGTGGACGATCGCGCTCGTGCGGCCGAGCAGCGCGGCGAGCGTGAGCCCGTGCCGGCGGGCCAGTTCCTCGAGGCCCGCCACGACGCCGACCGACTGGTCGTGCGGGGTCGACGGCGACTTGGCGAAGATCGTCCGCCCGTCCTGGTCGATCGCGACGAGATCCGTGAAGGTGCCGCCGACGTCGATGCCGATCCTCAGAGCCGACATCTCAGCACTCCCCCTTGGTCACGAAGCCCAGGATCTCGTCCTCGGCGCGCGCCTCGGGCGCACGCTCCTCCGGCGGCCCCCAGCCGCCGCCGCCGCCCGAGCGGACCTCGAACACGTCGCCCGGGCGGACCACGATGCCGACCTCCTTGGTCCGCAGCACGCGGGGCTCCTGGCCTTCGGAGAGCAGCTTGTAGCGGTGCGGAACGCCGTCCTGGCCGCCGAGCATGCCGGCGGAGCCGTAGCGGGCGCCGTCGCCGGCCGTGTTGGCGAGCGCCGGCTTCTCGGTGCGCATCTCGAGGTCGAGCGCGACCCCGAGGCCGCCGCGGTAGCGCCCCTTGCCGCCCGAATCCGGCAGGTATTCGTGCCGCGCGAAATGCAGCGGGAAGCGCACCTCGGCGAACTCGACGCTGCCGAACTTCAGGCCGCCGACCGAATCGAACTCGCCGATCGAGGACCAGCCGTCGCCGGCCGCCGAGGCGCCGCCGCCCGGGCGGGCATGGAACATGTGCCAGATGAACCTGCGGCCGTTGCGCGGATCCTCGCCCTGGATGGCGATGCGGAAGCGCTTGCCCCAGCCGCCGATCGCCCGGTCCGGGCAGGACTGCGCGAGCGCGGAGATGATCGCCTGGACGATGCCGTTGGACGGGTGGCTGGTGCACATCGTGACCGGGCGGTCCGCCTCGGCCCAGACGATCGTGCCCTCCTTCAATTTGACGCTCAGCGGGCGGAACGAGCCGTCGTTCTTGGGCACGTCCGGGTCGATCAGGTAGGCGAAGGCCATCGCGCAGGCCGATTGCGCGTTGGCGTGCGAGGAATTGACGAAGCTCGTCGATTGCGGGTCCGAGCCCGTGAGATCGACCTCGATGTCGCTGCCGCGCTTGGTGACCTTGGCGTGGATGCGGATGTCCTCGCGCCCGTGGCCGTCGTCGTCGAGGAAGGCCTCGCCCTCGAAGACGCCGTCCTTCCATTCCGACACGATGGCGCGGGCCCGGCGCTCGGCGGCGTCGAAATAGTCGTCGATCGCGGCCACCACCGTGTCGGCGCCGAGATCGTCGAGCAGCTTCGCGATGCGGCGCTCGCCGAGATGCGCCGATCCGACCATGGCGGCGAGGTCGCCGCGGAAGTCGCGTCCGTTGCGGGTGTTGAGCGCGAGGAGGTCGAGCAGATCGTCGCGATGCCGGCCGGCCTCGTAGAGGCGGATCGGCGGAACGCGCAGGCCCTCGGTCCAGATGTCACGGGCGCCCGGGTTGTAGGCGCCGTGCGTCGAGCCGCCGATGTCGCTCTGGTGCGCGCGCACCACCGTCCAGAACAGCCGCCGCTCGCCCGCGAAGACGGGCACGAAGGCCGTGAGGTCGGGCAGGTGGGAGCCGCCATGCGCCGGATCGTTCGACAGGAAGACGTCCCCCGGCACGACGTCCCTGAACCGCGCCTCGATCGCGCGCGTCGCCCAGGGCAGCGCCCCGACATGGACCGGAATGTTGTCGGCCTGGGCGACGAGGCGCCCCGCGGTGTCCGTGATGGCGATCGAGAAGTCGCGGCTGGAGTTGAGGATCTGCGAGAACGACGTCCGCAGCATCGCTTCGCTCATCTCGCGCGTGATCGAGGTAAGGCGATGCTCGACGACGGAGCGTGTGATGGGATCGACCGCGCGTGACATGTCGGGATGGGTCCTGTGAGGCGCGACCGGCCGGCGGGCGCGCTAACTATGGCGAGCTGATGGATCAGCCCCTGGCGGAGGCTCTGATGGCCGCGCGCGCGGCGGACACGATCGCGTCGACGTCGTCCCGGCCCATCACGGTGGAGAGCGCCATGAGGCCGTTCGGCGCCATGAGGATGCCCTCGTCGAGCATCCGGGCGACGAAGGTGGCGAGGCGCCGCTGGCCGGCCGGGTCGAGATGCGCGGAGCGATAGTCGCGGACCGGCTTGTCGGTCATGTGGACCTTGATGAGCGAGCCGAGACCGGTGGTCCGCCCCTCGGCGCCCTCGCTGCGGAACGCCTCGTCGATGCCCTGGCGGACGGCCTCGCCGATCGCGTCGAGATGCGCGAAGGCGGCCTCGTCGAGGAGCTCCATCCCGGCGATCCCGGCCCGCATCGAGACCGGGTTGGCCGAGAAGGTGCCGCCGGCGGGCAGGGCCGGCTTGCCGCGGGTCGGATCGAAGACCGCCATGACGTCGCGACGCCCGCCGGTGGCGCCGACCGGGAAGCCTCCGCCGATGATCTTGGCGAAGGTCGTCAGGTCGGCGTCGACACCCCAGAGGCCCTGCGCACCCGCATGGCCGAGCCGGAAGGCGATCACCTCATCGAACAAGAGCAGCGCACCGATCTCGTGCGTCACCTCGCGCAGGGCCTGCACGAAGGCCCTGTCGGCCGGAACCAGGCCGGCGCGGTTCGGCATCGGGTCGATCATCACGCAGGCGAGGTCCCGCGCATGCGCCCGGATGAGGCTCACGGCGCCGTCGACGTCGTTGAAGGGAATCGTCACGACGTCGTCGATCACGCCCTTCGGCGTGCCCTTGGCGTAGGCGACCGACTGGGGCGCGCCCTGTGCCCAGTGCTCGGGCGACGTCTCGAGGCTGACCTCGGCGTAGTCGTAGGTGCCGTGATAGGCGCCCTCGCACTTCGCGATCTTCGGCCGGCCGGTGAAGGCGCGCGCCGCCTTGAGGGCCAGCATCACGGCCTCGGTCCCCGAATTGCTGAACCGGATCTCCTCGACGGAGGCGACGCGCCCGCACAGAAGCTCGGCGAGGTCGACCTCCGACTCCGTGGGCATGCCGAAGGCGGTCCCGAGAGCCAGCTGCTTCGTGGCGGCCTCGACCAGCACCGGATGGGCGTGGCCGTGGATCAGCGAGGTGAAGTTGTTGATGCAGTCGATGCGGGAGACGTCGTCCACGTCCCAGACCCGGCATCCCGCGCCTCGCGCCGCGTAGATCGGGTAGGGCTTCATGTAGACGGTGGTGCGCGTGTTGCCGCCCGGCAGGCTCCGCTTGGCGCGCTCGTAGATCGCGTTCGATCGGGACGAGACGTCGGGGTAGGTCATGGGTGTCCAACCTTGTCAGCGGCCAAGATAGGCTTCGCGCACGCGCTCGCTCCGGCGCAGCTCATCGGCGGAACCCGCCAGCACCACGCGCCCCGTCTCGAGCACGTAGCCGCGGTTGGCGACCGCGAGGGCGAGCACGGTGTTCTGCTCGACGACTAGGATCGTGAGGCCGGTCTCGCGGATGCGGCCGACGCGGTCGTAGACCTCCTCGGCGAGCCGCGGCGCGAGGCCGAGCGAGGGCTCGTCGAGGAGCAGCAGCTTGGGTCGCGACATCAGCGCCCGGCCGATCGCCAGCATCTGCTGCTCGCCGCCCGACAGGGACCAGCCGAGCTGGCGGCGGCGTTCCTTGAGGCGCGGGAAGAGGTCGAACACCTGGGCGAGGTCGTCGCCGTAGCTCGCGCCCATCCGCCTCCAGGAGGAGGTCGCGACGACGAGGTTCTCCTCAACGGACAGGCCCGGGAAGATGCGCCGGCCCTCGGGGGCCTGGGCGATGCCGGATCGGACGCGGTGGGCGCTCGTCAGAGGCGCGAGCGGCGCGCCGTTGAAGTCCATGCGGCCGGACCGGACCTTGATCAGGCCGGAGATGGTCTGCAGGAGCGTCGTCTTGCCGGCGCCGTTCGCGCCGATCAGCGCCACCGTCTCGCCGGCCGCCACGTCGAGCGTCACGCCGTGCAGCGCGACGATGTCGCCGTAGGCGACCGTCAGGTCCTCAACGCGCAGCATAGGAGGATCCCGATCCGAGATAGGCTTCGAGAACGGCCGGATCGGTCTGGATGGCGGCCGGCGTCCCCTCGGCGATCTTGCGCCCGAAGTTCAGCACCGCGATGCGCTCGGCGAGGCGCATCACCATGCCCATGTTGTGCTCGATGAGGACCACGGCGAGGCGATGCTCCGCCCGGATCGCGCGCAGGCGCGCCATCAGGTCCTCGACCTCGCCCGAGTTCAGCCCCGCGGCCGGCTCGTCGAGCAGGAGGACGCGCGGCCCCCCCGCGAGGGCCCGCGTCAACTCGACCATCCGCCGGTTGCCGTAGGTCAGCGAGGAGACCGGAAGGGGCGCGAGATGGGCAAGGCCCATGCGGGCGAGGCTCTCGCGCGCTGCCGCCTCGAGCTGCGCCTCCGACCGGCCGGGCCGGTTCGCGGCACCGACCATGACGTTCTCGAGGACGCTCAGCCGGTCGAACAGGCGGCCGTGCTGGAAGGTCCGCCCGAGCCCGGCGCGGATGCGGGCGTGGGTCGAGGCCTTCGTCACGGGCTGCCCGGCGAGCTCGATCGTCCCGGTCGTTGGGGATGCCAGGCCGGTCAGCACGTTGAGGAGGGTCGACTTGCCGGCGCCGTTCGGGCCGATCAAGGCCACGAACTCGTTGTCCTCGACCGTGACGTCGACCTCGGAGAGGGCGAGGAGGCCGCCGTAGCGCTTGGAGATGCCCTGGGCGCGCAGGATGGTCATGGCCGCGCTCCCTCGCCGGGCGCCACGAGGGCCGCCGGCGCCTCGCTCCGGGCCGGGCGCCGGAGACGGGAGAGGAGCCCGACGATGCCGGTCGGCATGAAGATCAGGATGGCGAGCATCATCAGGCCGAAGAAGGCGAGGTAGCTCTCCCCGAGGACGCGCAGCCATTCCGGCAGGAAGGTCAGGAGGACCGCGCCGATGATCGCTCCCGCGATCGTGCCCTCCCCACCCACGATCAGCATCGACAGGAAGGTGATCGAGTGGGCGAAGTTGAAGTCGTCGGGCGAGATGAAGTGGACGTGGGCGGCGAACAGGCATCCGGCGACCGCCGCGTAGACGGCCGAGAGGGCGAAGGCCGCGACCTTGGTGGCCGTCACGTTGATCCCGGTCATCGCGGCAGCCGTCTCGTCGTCCCGCACCGCCATCATCGCCCGGCCGTAGCGTGACCGCTGGATCAGGGAGGCGGCGACCGCGAGGACCGCGATGACGACGAGGGCGAGCCAGAGGAACGGCCGCTCGCCTTCGAGGGAGTGGCCGAGCACCGAGACCCCCGGGATCTTGGAGATCCCGTTCGTCCCGCCGGTGACCTCGATCCAGTTCGCGGCCACGATGCCGAAGCTGACGTTGAGGCCGAGCGTCGCGAGGGCGAGGTAGTGTCCCTTCAGGCGCAGCAGCGGCACCCCGATGAGGATCGCGGCAAGGCCGGTGCCGAGGATCGCCGGCAGGGCCGCGAGCCAGGGCGACCAGCCCGCCTGCGTGGTCAGGATCGCCAGGATGTAGGCGCCGAGCCCCATGAAGGCGGAGTGGCCGAGCGAGATCAGGCCCGCATAGCCGAAGGCGAAGTTGAGCCCGATCACCGCCGTGGCCGAGATGGCCGCGAGGTTGAGGAGACGGAGCGAGTATTCGGACACGCTCAGCGAGAGCGCGAAGCCGATGGCCAGGAAGGCCGCGAGGGCGAGAGCGCGGAGAGCCATCAGCCGCGGTCCTGGATCGGCTCGCCGAAGATGCCCTGGGGCCGGACGAGCAGGAACAGGATCATCACCCCGAAGGCGATCAGGTCCTTGTAGGCGGACGAGATGTAGGAGGCGCCGAGCACCTCGGCGAGGCCGACGAAGAAGCCGCCCGCGATGGCGCCGGGGAGGCTGCCGAACCCGCCGATCACGGTCGCGGCGAAGGCCTTCAGCGCGATCGGGTCGCCCATGTTGACGTCCGCGAACCACATCGGGCCGAGCATGAGGCCGGCCACGCCGGCGAGGACGGCGCCGAGGATCCAGGAGAACGCGAGGAGCCACTGGACGCGCAGCCCCATCAGGCGCGCCGCCTTCACGTCCTGCGCGACCGCCCGCATGGCGATGCCGACCGCCGTGCGGTGAAGGAGCAGCCAGAGGAGAAGGATCATGACGGCGGTCGCGGCGACGACTGCCAGCGCGTGGACCGAGATGACGGCGCCGGCGACCTCGACCATCATCCCCTCGAACGGGGACGGCAGGCGGAACGGCCAGGAGCCGAAGGTCAGGAGCGCCGTGTTCTGCAGCGTGATGCCGATCGCGACCGTGCCGATGATGACGGTCACGATCGGGCTCCTGCGCAGCGGCAGGTACACCACGAGGTAGAAGAGCGCGCCGAACAGGGCCATGACGACCAGCGCCGCGGTATAGCCGACCGGCATCGGCAGCTCGGCGTTGAGCAGCATCGCCACGCCCGCGAAGGTGCCGACCATCACGAACTGGCCGGCGGCGAAGTTCACGACGCCGGTCGCCGAATAGACGATCACGAAGCCGATCGCGGCGAGCGCGTAGACGCTGCCGAGCGCGAGCCCGTTCGTCAGGAGCTGGATGAGATCAGCCATCGATCACTCTGTCGGCCATCCGGCCATGGAGGCTGCAAGCGGCCTGAACCGCTCAGGCGGGGCGGATGCGTTCGACCAGCTCCAGGGTCTTCGTGCCGGGCTTCGCCTTGACGACGACCACGCCGGGCACGCCGTTGCCCTTGTCGTCGAAGGAATAGGTCTGCCCGATCCCGTCCCACGACTTCTGGGACGCGATGAAGCTGCGCAGCTTCTCCGGATCGGTGCCGACCGTCTTCAGCCCTTCGGCGAGGATCAGCGCGCCGTCGTAGTAGGCGAGGCCGTAGGCGTCGCCATCCTGGCCGAACTTCGCCTTGTAGCGGGTGGTGAAGTCCGCCATCCGCCCGCCGACGCTCGGGTCCACGAAGGTGTCGATGACGCCCCAGACGTTGTCGAGATCCGACGGCGAGAGCAGCTGGACCGAGGCCGGCAGGAAGGAGCCGGAGGAGGCCACGACCGGCATCTTCAGGCCGAGCGCCTTGATCTGGCGCAGGAGCAGCGCGCCGTCGGCCGGGTAGACGAAGGTCAGGATGACGTCGGCACCCTTCTGACGCAGCCGCAGCAGCTGGGCCGAGAAATCCTTGTCGTTCTGGCCGTAGGCCTCGCTGCCGACCGGCGCCATGCCGTTCGCCTCGAGGAGCTTGGCGGCAGCCTGCGCGCCGCCCTGGCCGAAGTCGTTCTGGATGTACATGATGCCGGGCTTGGTGGCCTTCAGCGTCCTGACGAACTGGGCCATGCCGCGGGCCGCGAGCGAATCCGTCGGGCGGATGCGGAACATCCAGCCGCCGCTGCTGTCGGCGACGGCGTCGGCGCCGCCGGCGTACATCACCGGGATCTTCGCCTTGGTGACCTCGGGGGCGGTGGCGAGGTTCTGGGTCGAGTAGCTCGACAGGAAGACGAAGGGCGGCTTCGTCTCCTGGACCAGCTTCACGAACGCGCTGACCGCGGTGCTGTTCGAGGCGCCCGCATCCTCGAACACGAACTTGATCGGCCGCCCGTTGATGCCGCCGGCCTTGTTGATGTCCTCCTCGGCCATGGTCAGCGTGTTGAAGTACTGCTTGCCGGAGAGCGACAGCGGACCCGTCGTCGGGATCGCGGCACCGATCGCGATCGGCTCGCCGGCCGCGAAAGCGGGGCGGAGCGCGGCACCGACGGCCGTGCCGAGGGTGAGCGAGAGGAGGGTACGTCGGGTGGTCAGCATGCGCGCCTCTCTGGATCGGGACCTTGCCGTCCGATCAAACTCTCGATAATCCCGATTTCCGGAACCAAATTCCGATTTTGCTATGGGAGGCTAAGTTTTGACGGATGCGACTGTCAACCGCTCATCGTTAGGCACTCTGCCCAACAGCCGGGCAAAACGTGCCAAGGACTCGCCGGCACACGACGAGAGGGACGCCGCCACCGGCCCGCTGAACCGCTACATGAGCCTGCTCGAACTCGTGGCCGCGTTCCCGGGCACCCTGATCCTGACCGACGTCAGCACGCTGTCCGGGCTCCCCAAGACGACGGCCCACCGGCTGCTGACGGGCCTCGCGCGTGCCGGGCTCGTCGAGGGCGGCGGTCGCAACGGCGCGTACCGGCTCGGCGACAGGCTCGTGCGACTGATGCACAATTCGGCAGCCGACGGCTGGATCACGGCGCTGGCCCGTCCGCATCTGGAGAACCTGACCGCCCGCATCCGCGAGACGAGCTACCTCTGCCGCATCGTCGGCCATCGCATCCAGGTCGTCACCAGCGAGGCGCCGGCCGCGCAGTGGCGCACCTACGTCCAGCCCAGGGTCGAGATGGCGCCCCACGCGGCCGCGACCGCGAAGGCGATCCTCGCCTTCCAGGACGAGGCCATCGTCGCCAGGGCCCTGGCCGAGCCGCTGGAGAAGATGACGGCCTACACGGTGACGGACCCGGAGCGCGTCCGCCAGACCTACGCCAGAGCGCGCGAGGACGGCTTCGCGACCTGCGTGTCCGAGATCGACGAAGGGCTCGGGGCGCTCGGGGTTCCGGTGCGCGAGGCCGGGGGTCGGGTGCTCTACAGCCTCGGCGTCACCGGCCCGGTCCAGCGCATCATGGACGAGGGCCGGGAGGAGCGGCTCGCGGCCCTCCGGGACACCGCCGCGGCGCTCGCGACGACGCTCGCCTTCGGCTCGGCCATCGCGGCCCGCACCGAGGATGCGCGGCCGCGGGGCGGCGAGGGTCACGCTCCGGTCCCTTAATAGCCGCGCGCCTCGTCGCGCGCGATCGCCTCGGCCGGGCGCTCGGCCGCCGGACCGTAGCCGCCGCCGCCCGGCGTGCGGACCTGGATCCAGTCCCCGACCTCGAGGACGTAGCCCTCGCCCTTCGAGACGTGCGGCGGCAGGACCCTTCGCCCGCCCTGGGAGAGCTCGATCGCGAGCATGCCGCCCGGCTCTCCACCGAGGAGCCCGGCCGGCCCGGTCACGCCGTGATCCATCACGAAGGCGGCCTTGGCCTCGCCGCGCAGCAGCCTCACGCGGTAGTTGAGCCCGAAGCCGCCGCGATGGCGCCCCGCACCGGCCGAGCCTTCGCGCAGCGCGTATTCCTCGTAGAGGATGGGAAAGGCCTGCTCGAGCACTTCGATCGGCTGGGTCTTGGCGATGCTCAGGCTGGAACAGCCGTTGGTCAATCCGTCGCCGTCCGCCCAGCCGCCGTAGCCGCCGCCGCTGAACATGTACATGATGTAGCGCCGGTCCTCCTCGGGATCGTAGCCGCCGAGGCTGAAGTTGCCGGAGGTGCCGAAGGGCGCGGCGAACATCCGCTCCGGGATCGCCTGCCCCATCGCGCCGAAGACCGCCTCCATCACGCGCTGGCAGACCTCGGCCGCTGCGCCCGCACAGGGTCTGGGATATTGCGCATCGAGGAAGGTGCCGACCGGTCGCTCGACCTTGATCGGCGCGAAGCAGCCCGCATTGATCGGGACGTCCGGGAAGACGTGCTTCATGGCGATGTAGATCCCGGAGGTCGCGAGATCCGCCGGGCAGTTCATCGGCCCCTTGCAGGGAGGACTCGAGCCCGCGAAGCTGAAGGTGACCTCCTCGTCGGCGACCGTCATCGTCAGCCGGATCGCCAGCGTCTCGAAGGTCACGCCGTCGCTGTCGTTGTAGACTGTCGCCTGGTAGGTGCCGTTCGGAACCGTCGCGATGTGGGCGCGCATCATCCGCTCCGAGCGCGCCTTGAACTCGGCGATGGCGGCATCGACCGTGTCGGCGCCGTAGCGGTCGAGCAGCTCGGTGAGCCGCCTCGCCCCGACCTTCAGCGCGCTCATCTGCGCCTTGAGGTCGCCGAGCCGCTCCTCGGGCACCCGCACGTTGCCGAGCACCATCTGCAGGACGTCCCGGTCGATCTCGCCGCGGCGCTGGATCCGCACCGGCGGGATGCGCAGGCCCTCCTGCTGGATCTCCGTCGCCGTGCTGGTGAAGCCGCCCGGCACCATGCCGCCCGTGTCGCTCCAATGGGCGACGTTCGCGAGGTAGCACCAGAGGCGGCCGCGATAGTGGAAGGGCGTCAGCATCCTGACGTCCATCAGGTGCGTGCCGCCGAGATAGGGGTCGTTGACGATGATGACGTCGCCGTCCTCGAGGTCGGGGCGGAGCCGGATGACGTGCTGAGTCGAGAACTGGAGGATGCCGATGAAGCTCGGCAAGCCCGTGTCGCCCTGGGCGATGACTTCGCCCGTCACGCGATCGTAGATCCCGTTCGCGCGGTCGAGGCCCTCGGCGATGACGGGCGAGAAGGCGGTCTTCTCGTGCACGACGTCCATCTCGGTCGCGACCTGACGAAGCCCGCTCTGGATCACCGAGAGCAGGACGGGGTCGAGCGGAGGTGCGAGGGTCACGAGGCGGCTCCGACCGTGATGACGAGATTGCCGTTCGAGTCGACGACGAGCGCCGCACCCGGGTCGAGGACGGTGGTCGCGTCCATCTGTTCGATGATGGCGGGGCCGCGGACCTCCTGGCCGACCGCGAGATGCTCGCGCCGCAGGATCGGCGTATCCCAACGCCTGTCGCCGAACTGGACGGGGCGTCGCCGGTCCGGTGCCGCCTCCCGCGCTTCCACGGCAGGGGCGAAGATCGCCGCCGAGACCGTCTGCCGCGTGCCGAGCACGGTCGTGCGCAGGTTGGTCAGCACCGCCCGCATCTCGCCGAGATCGATGTCGAACCGGGCGCGATAGAGGTCATGGAAGCGGGCGAGGACGCGCTCCGGATCGAAGCCCGGGCTCTCGACCGGGATCCGGAAGACGTGGCTCTGGCCGCGGAACAGGAGGTCGGCCTCGTGCCGGACGACGACGCCCGACACCGGTACGCCGTCCTCGGCGACCAGCGCTTCCCCCTGCGCGCGCTGCTCGGCCAGGATTGCGTCGATCGCGCGCCCGTCGCAGTCCAGCAGCGGCCTGCCGATGGTGCGCACGAAGTCGTGGCGCAGATCGGCCAGGATGCAGCCCAGCGCTGACGTCGCGCCGGGGAAGCGTGGCACGAGCACCTTCGGGATGCCGAGTTCCCGAGCGAGTGCCGTCGCGTGGAGCGCGCCCGCTCCGCCAAACGCGAAGATCGCGTAGTCGCGCGGGTCCTCCCCGCGCTCGATCGAGACGAGCCGGATCGCGCCGGCCAGGTGATGGGTCGCGACCGCGAGGATCGCGGCCGCGGCCGCGTCGCCGTCGAGCCCGAGCGGCTCGCCGATCCGCCGGCGGATGATCTCGCGGACCTCCTCGGTCGCGACCGGCGCCTCGACCCCCGGCATCGCCTGGGGATCGAGGCGGCCCAGCACGAGGTTCGCGTCGGTGACGGTCGGCTCGGTGCCGCCGCGGCCATAGCAGATCGGCCCCGGCCACGAGCCCGCGCTCTCCGGCCCGACCTGGAGCAGTCCCGCCTTGTCGATGCGGGCGATCGAGCCGCCCCCGGCACCGATGGTGTGGATGTCGATCATGGGGACCCGGACCGGGACGCCGTAGGCGATGTCCTTCTCGGCCGAGAGCGCCGGCTCGCCCCCCTTGATCAGGCTGACGTCGAAGCTCGTCCCGCCCATGTCGCAGGCGATGAGGTTGCGGAAACCCGCCTCGTTGCCGATGCGCGCGGCCGCGAGGGCACCGGCGGCGGGTCCCGACATCACCGTCTGGGCGGCGTGATCGGCGGCGGAGGTCGCCGTCATGGTGCCGGCATTGCCCTGCATGACGAGCAGGGTCTTCGTCATGCCGTTCCTTTTCAGCTCGTCACCGAGCCGCGACAGGTAGCGCCACATCAGCGGCTGGATGTAGGCGTTCACGGCCGCGGTCGAGCCACGCTCGAACTCCCGCACCTCGCGCAGGATCTCATGGCCGACCGTGACGAAGCGGTTCGGCCAGACCTGGCGGGCGATCTCGGCCGCGCGCAGCTCGTGATCGGGATTGGCGTAGGAATGCAGGAAGTGGATCACGAGCGCCTCGACGCCCGACGCCGCCAGCCGCTCGGCGGCGTCGCGGACCGCATCCTCGTCGAGCGCCACGATCACCTGGCCGGCGGCGCCGATGCGCTCCGGGACTTCCAGGCGCAGCTCGCGCGGGATGATCGCCTCGAAGCTGCCGGTGAGGCCGTAGAGCTGCGGCCGCGTCCGGCGGCCGAGCTCGAGCATGTCGCGGAAACCCCGGGTCGTGATCAGGCCGCAGCGCACGCCCTTGCGCTCCAGCACCGCGTTGGTCCCGACCGTCGTCCCGTGCACGAACGCCCCGACCTCGGCGAGATCGAGGCCGAGCGCCTTCAAACCCGAGATCACGCCGACCGACTGGTCGCCCGGGGACGAGGGAACCTTCGCCACCCGGAAGGCGGCGCCTCCGGGCTCGACGGCCATGATGTCCGTGAACGTCCCGCCGACATCCACGCCGACCTGCCAGCCTGCCATCCGCGCCTCATACCGAAAAACGGAACAAGATCCCGCTATTCGTTATGATGCACGGCAGCCGAAACCGCCGTCAATAACCCGCGGTGCCGATTGTGCGGTCAGTCGCTGCCGACGGACGAGGCATCGTCGTGGAAGGGATGCCGCGACAGGACGGGACGTTCGCTTCCCTCAAGGTGTGATTCCGGTCGACGGCGGTCCTGAGAGGCGGGCCTTAAGGCGTTAGGTATCTGAACAATATAATAAAGTCGGCGAACGTGCAGCTAAACTTGATGGCACCACCCGGGGCCGATAACACTCCTGATGCGGGAGAGCATACCTTGAGAAAATATCGCCTAAAATCAAAAAAATAATTAGCTTCAACTAAATATATGACGCCTTAAAAGACATGATACTGAGAAGTTGTTTGATTTTATTCTACAGAATTGACACCCTGTATGTCATTCCGGGGCCGCGCAGCGGAGCCCGGAATGACCAAGAGAGTGTTCATACCGTCCAGCAAGTCAAACAGGCCCTGAGTTCGTCCCGAAAGAACTCGACCGGTGGGCCTGCGAGACCGGCGTCACGTTGGACTTCTCGCGTCCCGGCGAACCGACCCCGCATTGGTCGCGTCGTTCGACGGTCGGCTGCGGGACGCACGCCTGAATGCGAACGGGATCCCGTTCTCGGCCGGGGCCGGGGCCGGGGCCAAGATCGATGCGTGGCGGCGGCATGACGAGAGCCGCCCTCGCACGGTCCCGGGATGGCTTGCACGATCCGGGAGACCGTCACGGCGGTCGCCACCTGCGTCATGAGCCGTGGCGGGGGCAGGAAGGCCGCGATCGCGGCCTCCGACGTCGCGGCGGCCTCCCTGCGCCGCTGGCGGGCTCACCCCTCCCAGCCGGCCAGGAAGTCGACGAGCAGCCGGTTGACCTCCTCGGGCTGCTCCTCGTGGGGGAGGTGGCCGCAGCGCGGTATCGCCGCGGTGCGCAGGTCGCTCGCCATCTCGGCCCACACGGCCGCCATGTCGAAGGTCTTGCCGACGGCGCCGAAATCGGCGCCCCACAGCGACAGGACCGGGCAGGCGATCTTCACCTCGGCGTCGACGAGATCCTGCGCAGTGTCCTCCTGGTTGGCGCGGTAATCCGCCATCGCGCCGCGCACGGCGCCGGGCGCCCGGTAGGCGGCCACGTAGGCCTCGAAGTCGGCGCCCGAGATGGCGTGCGGGTTGAAGCACCAGTCCGAGAAGAAGTGGCGCAGCCAGAGATCCTCGCGGCCCGCGATCAGCGCCTCCGGCAGGTCCGGCACCAGGTGGAACAGGAAGAACCAGTAGGCCCGCGCGACCTGGGCGTTCATGCTGCGCGCCACGATCCGGGTCGGGACGTTGTCCATGACGACCAGGCGGTCGAGGCGGTCCGGATGGTCCTTGGCGAAGCGGGTGGCGACGCGGGCGCCGCGGTCGTGCCCGACGAGGGCGATCCTGTCGATCCCGAGGCCGTCGAGGAGAGCGACGAGGTCCTGCGCCATCGTGCGCTTGTCGTAGCCGCTCGCCGGCTTGTCGGTCTCGCCGTAGCCCCGCAGGTCGGGGGCGATGACGCGGTAGCGCGGGCCGAGCACCGGGATCTGGTGGCGCCAGGCGTTAGCCCGTCTCCGGGAAGCCGTGCAGCAGCACGACGGGCGGGCCGGACCCGGCCTCGCGGTAATGCTGCCGGATGCCGTTCGCCCGGATGGTGTGATGCGTGATCGGCGTCATGGTTCGTCCCTCTTCTGCCTCGCAGCGAGCGACCAGCATGGCGCGGCACCGGCCGCGGTCTTTCAGGATTGCGCGGTGTTTTGGACGGGCCGCCGGCGCCGGGAGTCACGCCGCCTTCGCCGAGACGGGATCCGTGGCGGCGACGAGGATCAGCGCCGGGGCGAGGGCCACCGCGGCGAGACCCACGAGGTAGTAGAGCAGCGCCGCCAGCCCGCAGCCGAGGGCGAAGGCCGCGACGGCGGCGCTCATGCGGGCGATCCGGCGCCGGGCCGCGTGCTCGGCCGGCACGCCGCGCAGGAGGTCGGCGAGGTCGATCATGATCTGCGTCGTCGTGCCGGTCATCAGCGTCGAGGGCGGCGCGTCGGCCAGATGCGCCCGATGCGCCGCGTTCTGGATCGCCATCGCGGTCACCAGCACCATGCCGGTGAGGAGCGCCGCCGGGCGGTCGGCATCCGCGAACGGCCCGAGGGCGACGGCGAGGACCGATCCGAGGGCCAGGAAGGCGCATTGGGCGAGGAGCAGCACGCGCAGGGCCGGCCGGCCCGTCTCCTCCAGGCGGCGGCTCGCCAGGCGCGTCAGGAGGACCGCGACGCAGAAGACCGGCAGAACCAGGAGCTTCGCCCAGGCGCCGGTGGCGCCGTGCACCATCGCGGCCCCGAAGGTCACGAAGTTGCCGGTGACGTGGGCGGTGAACAGCCCCTGGAGGGCGAGGAAGCCGATCGTGTCGACGTAGCCGCCGACGAAGCTGAGGATCTGGGCGAGGGAGGGGCGCATGCGGCGGTGCTCCGTTCGAGGGGAGGGCGGCTCACCACGCGTAGCGCAGCTCGACGCCGAGATACGTGCCGTCCTTGCCTCCTGCCCGGCGGATCGTGTCGCCGGCGGCGAAGCGCACCGCCTCGACCGCGCCGGTGAGGCCGGGAGCGAAGACGTAATCCGCCCGCAGCTGCCCGTAGGCGCCGCTCCACAGGTGCCCGCGCCCGGCCGTGCCCGGCACCGGGTTGCTCGGCTGGACGTAGATCGCATCGGACGTGGTCTGGCGCCATTGCAGCCCCAGCGCGGCGCTGACCGCGAGGCCGGCGGCCGGGTGGACGGTCAGCGACGGCTTGAGGTGGAGGAGGTTGGCGTAGCTCGTGTAGCCCGCCAGCGTGAAGTAGTAGCCGTTCGGGAAGAGCGGGTTGAAGGTGCCGAGGACGCCGTCGTTGCGGCGGCCGTCGCCGGAGGCCGCATCGCCCTGAAGGCCGAGGCGCGGCTGCCAGGGAAGATCCTTGAGCGTGTAGCCGACCCGGCTGCCGACCGCCCAGGCGGCGATGTCGGCCGTGCCGACGCGCCCGAACTGGCCCATCGCCTCGAGGTCCCAGTCGAACCCGCCGGCGGCGCCGGCGTAGCGGATGTCGAGGACGTGGCGCGCCTCGGTGCCGACGGCGTCGAGGAAGCGGGCACCGTCGCGCTCGTAGAGGCCCCAGTAGGCCGACAGCTCCTGGTCGCCGAAGACCTGGCGCTCGACCCGCAGGGTGCTGAAGCGGAAGGCCCGGGTGGAGACGTCGTCGAAGGCATGCGCGAAGCGGTACTGCACCGGCTGGCTGACGAAGCCGAGCACCCGCCACGGCCCGGATTCCCAGTCGGCCCAGAGCGCGTCGAAGGACTGGCGCACGTTCGGCCCGTCGCGCGAGGAGACGAAGCGCTGCAGGTCGAAGGCGAAATCCTGCCGCCCGGCCCGCGCCTTGAAGGTCCCGTCCTCAGCCGTCCGGCTGTAGGACAGGAAGGCGAGGCGCAGGTCGAGGATGTTCTCGTCGACCGAGGTGATCACGCGCTTCGCCAGAGCCCGCACGTCCTCGATCTGCGCGAAGATCTGCCAGTTCTCGTTCAGGCGCGCGTCGAGGTGGATCTGCAGGCGCTGCAGCAGGTAAGCGTCACCCCGCGGCCCACTGACGCCGAAGGCGGGCGTGCGGTTGCTCTCGAAGCGCTCGCGCAGGGTCAGGCCCAGCGACAGGTAGCTCTTCGGGTCGGCCGCGAAGAGCGGGATGTATTTCAGATCGTCGAAGGGCTGCGTGCGCCGGGCCGGGTCTGAGAGCCACGACCAGTCCTCGGCCCAGCGGTTCGTCTTCGTCGCCGGCCGGGTGACGGCATCGGACGCGACGTCCTCGGCGCGCGCCCCGGCGGAGAGGAGCGCGCAGAGCGCGACGAGCAGACCCGCCCGCGCGACCCTCACCGGGCCGCCGCACCGGGCTGGTGGATCTCCGCGACGTAGCCGCCGGGGAAGCGCACCATCGCGGCAGTCCGGTCGCCCGCCTCATAGGGCGCGACCAGCACGCTCGCGCCGGCGGCCGTCGCCTTGGCGAGGGTGGCGGCGAGATCGGCGACCTCGTAGCCGGTGGTCTCGTGGCCGTACGGGTAAGGCAGGTGGCCGTCGGTCACGAGCACGGTCATGCGGCCGAAATCCGAAGCGAGGCGCAGGCGCCGGTAGGTGTCGCCCGGCCGGCCGATCTCGGCGCCGGGGGCCTTGGGCTCGTCCGAGACCACGCGCCCCTGCGAGAAGCGGCGGAAGCCCCCGACGAAGGCCTCGACGCTGTCGGGGGACACGTAGACGCGGTTCTCCGGCACCGTCGCGAAGGGCGCGTAGTCCGGCTTCGACGTGTGCCAGTAGAGCTGCATGTTGACGCCGCCCGGCCACTGGATGACCGCGTCGCGGCCGATCGGGTCCGGGAAGGTCTGGACGATCACCGCGGCGCCGGCCGCGCGGGCGGCCGCGACCGCCGCGTCCAAGTCGGTGACGAGGTAGCCGGTGCGCTCAGCGCCGAAGGGGTAGGGGATCGGCGTCTTGAAGCCGAACAGCGAGACGGTGCCGACCGGCGTCTGGATCAGCTGCGAGGTGGTGCTCGATGGCGTCGGCGTGACGGTCGCGACGACCTGCCTGGTGCTGCTCCCGCCGAAGGTGGCGGTGAAGCTCTCGACGAAGCGGTCGACGTCCTCGGGCGCGACGTAGACGTGCGTGGTGTCGTATTGCGGGGCGACGGCGACCTTGGTGCCGTCCGCGAGAACCGGCGTGGCGAGAAGAGCGGCCGAGAGGAGGGCCGCAACGAGGGGACGCGTCATGAGAGACTCCAGCGGTTCGGGCCGGTGTTGAAGTATTATCGAGATCAGTGAGACGCCCTGCCCCCTCCCTCCGTACGAAGCTATCCGGAAAAGATGGAGAGGCAGCGCCTTTTCTTTCGCCCGAACAGCTCTGCCCTTGGCGGGGAGGTTGCAGGGGCGGCTCACACCGCCCAGCAGGCGCAGCCGAGCGCGCCCCAGAAGCTCTTCAGGTCCGAGACCGGCGCCTGCGACGACCAGGCGGTGGCGTGGGCGTGGCCGTGCAGCCCGCACGACATCGCGCAGCTGCAGGACGCGCTCGCCTCCCGCGCCACCACCGCTTCCGCCCGCACCGGGCGCTCGCCCCAGGCGCCGTAGCCCTTGAAGGTGCGCACCGGCGACCAGTCCGGCATCGCCGGGGGCGGAGGGGTGTCGTCGAGGGCCGCGAAGGGGCCGGCCGCGTACACCACCTTGCCGCCGACGACCGTCAGGTCGCTCACCGTGTCGGCGATCTCGGCCTCGGCGCAGGCCAGGACGTCGCGGTCCGGCACGATCAGGTCGGCGAGCTGGCCCGTTGCGATCCGCCCCTTGCGGCCCTGCTCGTTCGAGAACCAGGTCACGTTCTCGGTCCACATCCGCAGGGCGGTCTCGCGGTCGAGGCAGTTGCGGCGCGGATAGAGCTGCATCCCGCCGACGGTGCGGCCGGTGACGAGCCAGGCGATCGAGACCCAAGGGTTGTAGGAGGCGACCCGCGTCGCGTCGGTGCCGGCCGAGACCGGCACGCCCTTCTCCAGCATCCGGGCGACCGGCGGGGTCGCAGCCGCCGCGCCGTGGCCGTAGCGCTCGACGAAGTACTCGCCCTGATAGGCCATCCGGTGCTGGACCGCGATGCCGCCGCCGAGTGCCGCGATCCGGTCGATCGAGGCCTCCGAGATCGTCTCGGCATGGTCGAAGAACCAGTTCAGGCCCTGGAGCGGGATGTCCTGGTTCACGCGCTCGAACACGTCGAGGGCGCGGGAGATCGTCTCGTCGTAGGTGGCGTGCAGGCGCCAGGGCCAGCGGTTCTCGGCCAGCACCCGCACGACGCCCTCGAGCTCGTCCTCCATCTCCGGCGCCATGTCGGGCCGCGGCTGGCGGAAATCCTCGAAATCGGCGGCCGAGAAGACCAGCATCTCGCCCGCGCCGTTGTGGCGGAAGTAGTCGTCACCCTGCTTGTAGCGGGACGACTTCGTCCAGGCGAGGAAGTCGTCCTTCTCGGCCTTCGGCTTCTGGGTGAAGAGGTTGTAGGCGAGGCGCACGGTGAGCTGGCCGGCCTCGGCGAGGGTGCGGACGACCTCGTAATCCTCCGGGTAGTTCTGGAAGCCGCCGCCGGCATCGATCGCGCCGGTCACGCCGAGCCGGTTCAGCTCACGCATGAAGTGCCGGGTCGAGTTGACCTGGTACGCGAACGGAAGCTTCGGCCCCTTGGCGAGGGTGGCGTAGAGGATCGCGGCGTTGGGTTTGGCGAGCAGCAGCCCGGTCGGGTTGCCGGCGGCATCGCGCAGGATCGAGCCGCCCGGGGGCTCGGGCGTGTCCTTGGTGTAGCCGACGGCGCGCAGAGCCGCGGCGTTCAGGAGCGCCCGGTCGTAAAGGTGGAGCAGGAAGACCGGGGTGTCGGGCGCGACCGCGTTCAGCTCCTCGAGCGTCGGCAGGCGCCTCTCGGCGAACTGGTGCTCGGTGAAGCCGCCGACGACGCGCACCCATTGCGGCGGCGGCGTCACCGCGACCTGCCGCTTGAGCATCGCCATCGCGTCGGCGAGCGAGCGCACGCCGTCCCATCGCAGCTCCATGTTGAAGTTGAGGCCGCCGCGGATCAGGTGGAGGTGGTTGTCGATGAGCCCGGGCAGCACCCGGCGGCCCTTGAGGTCGACCACCCGCGTCCGGGGCCCCGCGAGCGCCATGACCTCACGGTCGGACCCGACCGCAGTGAAGACGCCGTCGGCGACCGCGACCGCCGAGGCGGCGGGATTGCCCGGATCGAGCGTGGTGACGAGGCCGCCGCGCAGGATCAGGTCGGGATGGGCCACAGCGCTCATCGAAGCTCCTCGGTCGGGGAATGAAGGTGGGGCCGCCGGCCTTCAGTCAGGCCGGCGGGTGTCTCGGAGCCTCCTGCTCGACCGCGAAGCTCTTGCGGTGGAGCAGGCTCGACAGCACGGCCGGGTGGCCGCGCCAGTAGGAGACGGCCATCTCGCCGGCCAGGATGCCGAGCAGGCCGACGAGGGCGATGATCGGCGGCGCGGGCGACTTCACGCCGATCAGCCCGTAGGCGACGCCGACCGCGAGGCCGGCGCCGAGGGAGAGGAGGTACGGCAGCATCGCCGCGCCGGTTCGGCTCAGTGGCCCTCGGACGCGCCGAACATCGACTTGGCGTAGATGATGCCGAGCCCGTAGGCGCCGCCGTACTTCTTGGCGATGCCGGTGGTCATCTCGTAGGTCTCGGTGCGGGCCCAGTCGCGCTGAAGCTCGAGCATGTATTGCAGCGAGGTCATCGGCTGCACGCCGGCCTGGATCATCCGCTGCATGGCACGCTCGTGCGCCTCGTCGGAGACGTCGCCGCAGGCATCGGCGATGACGTAGACCTCGTAGCCCTGGTCGAGGGCCGAGAGGGTCGGGCCGACGATGCAGACCGAGGTCCACAGGCCGGCGAAGACGAGGCGGTCCTTGCCGATCTCCGACACCCGGGCCACCACGGCGGCGTCCTCCCAGGTGTTCATCGAGGTGCGGTCGAGGAGCCGCTCCTCAGGGAAGGCCGAGGTGATCTCCTCGAACATCGGTCCCGAGAAGCTCTTCTCGGCCACCGTCGTCAGCACCGTCGACACGCCGAAGCCGGCCGCCGCCCGCGAGATCAGCGCGACGTTGTTGCGCAACGCAACGGCGTCGATCGACTTCGTCGCGAACGACATCTGGGACTGGAAGTCGATCATGATCAGCGTGTGATCGTGCGGCGAGACCAGGCGTTTCCCGGGCGTCGGCGTCGCTTTGATGGGCATGAGTCAGGCTCCTTCGCGCGTCCTCGCGGACGGTGCGTCCTCGCGGACGGGGACCGGTGCGGCCGTCGCGGCGTGCGTCGGCGGCGCCCGGGTTTCTAGGCCGGCCGGCCGGCCCGCGGATTGGAGGCTTTGCGCGCGGGTTGGACGAATGCGCTGCGACGCCCGCACGCTTCCGGCTCCCAGGAATGCCTGGGAAAAAGAAGAGGCGCTGGATCCTCCTCTCCCCGCGGGCGGGGAGAGGGAAAGATCCGCGCCATTCCGGTACAGGACGTTTCCCCTGGGACAGGCCTGCCGACTCGCGGCGGGGCCTCCCTCGGAGCGCCAGAACGCAGCGAGAATCGACAAGACCCGCGCGGTGCGCCGCCCGATCCTGTCCAGGCCGCGCTCGCGGCAGGAGCCGACAGGGAGGGCCATGACAGAGGATCACGATCCCAGGAACGGGCCGGCCTTGCGCGACGCGATGCTGGGCTGGCTGCTGCGCGACACGGTGGACGAGCGCTACCTCGACGACGTCTTCGCGGGGTTCTGCGACCGGCTGCGCCGCCGGGGCGTCGCGGTCGCGCACGCCGCGCTGCACCTGCGCACCAACCACCCGCAATGGCTCGGCATCGAGATCCGGTGGCGGCTCGGAGGCCGCGGGCCGGAATCCCGCAATCTCGATTACGGGCTGTTCGAGACCGAGGGCTTTCGCGGCAGCCCGGGGCAGCGGATCCTCGACGGCGCCGCGATGGTGCGCCAGCGCCGCGGGGCCGGCCAGGGGACTGGCCGAGAGACCCGCCAAGGGACTGGCCCAAGGACCTGCCAAGAGACCGGCGACGACGCCCATCCCGGGACGGCGCGCCTGATGGCGCAGGAGGGGCTGACCGACCTCGTCGCCTGGCCGCTGCGCTACACGCTGGGCAGGCGGCACGTGGTCTCCTTCGCGAGCGACCGGCCGGGCGGGTTCACGGCCGCCGAGATCGCCCTCCTGGCGGACCTCCTCCCGGCCCTCGCCGTGGTCACCGAGGTGCGCCACCGGAACCGCCTGACGCGCCTCCTCCTCGACACCTATGTCGGGCCGCATGCGGGCGAGATGATCCTGAACGGGGCGACGCGGCGCGGCAGCGGCGTCACCGTCGAGGCGGCGATCATGGTGGTCGACCTGCGGGGCTTCACCCGGATCTCAGAGCTGTGGCCCCGCGACGACGTGATCGCGCTCCTCAACGACTACTTCGACGCGGTGTGCTGTCCGATCGAGCGCAACGGCGGCGAGATCCTGAAGTTCATGGGCGACGGCCTCCTGGCGATCTTCCCCCTCGACCGGCCGGATGCCGGCGGCGCGACGCTGCGGGCCGCCCATGAGGCCCGCCGGGCGATGCGCGACCTCAACGCGGCGCGCGCGGCCAACGACCTCGACGCCCTCGGTTACGGAATCGGGGTCCATGCCGGCGCGGTGATGTACGGCAACATCGGCTCGCGCACCCGGCTCGACTTCACCGTCATCGGCCCGGCGGTGAACGTCGCCGCCCGGCTGGAGGGGCTGACGAAGGCGCTCGAGGCCGACGTGCTGGTCTCGGGCATCTTCGCCGCTCTGCTCGACGCGCCGACGGCGCTGACGTGCCTCGGGACCTTCCCGCTGCGCGGCGTCGACGAACCGCTCGAGGTCTACCGTCTCGCCGACGAGGGGGGCCCGGCGGGGCGCAGCGGCGCCGCGCCGGGCGAGGGCCGCGCCGTCAGCCCTCGATGAAGGCCAGGAGGTCGGCGTTGAGGCGGCCGGCGTGGGTCGTCGCGGTGGCGTGGGGCGCGCCGGGATAGACCTTGAGCGTCGCGCCGCGGATCATCTCGGCAGCGAGCTTGCCGGTGGACTCGAACGGCACGACCTGGTCGGCATCGCCGTGGACCACCAGGGTCGGCACGTCGATCTTGAGCATGTCGGGCCGGAAGTCGGTCTCGGCGAAGGCCGTGGCGCAAGCGACCGTGGCCTTGATCGAGGCCATGAGGGCGATCTGCAGCGTCTGCTTGAAGACGCCCTGCGAGACGGTCGTTCCCTTGTTGGTGCCGTAGAAGATCGGGTTGAAGTCGTCGAGGAACTGCGCCCGGTCCTTGACGATGCCGGCCCTGAGGCCGTCGAAGAAGGCCTTGTCCGGCCCGTCGTGGTCGGCGGTCTTGCCGAAGATCGGCGTGACGGCGCTGATCAGCGCGAGCTTGGCGACCCGGCCGGAGCCGTGCCGGGCGATGTAGCGGGTCACGTCGCCGCCGCCCATCGAGAAGCCGACCAGCACGATGTCCCGCAGGCCGAGCGCGTCGACCAGCGCCGCGATGTCGTCCGCCATCGTGTCGTAGTCGTAGCCGCCCCAGGGCTGGCCCGACCGGCCGAAGCCGCGCCGGTCGAACGCCACCGCGCGGTAGCCGGCTTCCGCGAAGAACAGCATCTGCGCGTCCCACATGTCGGCCGAGAGCGGCCAGCCGTGGCTGAACAGGATCGGCCGGCCGGTGCCCCAATCCTTGTAGTAGATCTCGGTCCCGTCCTTCGTCGTGATCGTCGTCATGTCCTGCTTCCCCATCGTTGGCGGCGCGCAGGATAGGCTCCGGGGCAGGCGGGCGGATTGGACGATCGCGGCGCGGCTTGTGCGGATCCCCGCTGCCCTGGCGGCGGCCTCGCCCGGGAGCGGGGGCAGGATCGCCGCGATCTCGCGCCGCCGCTCCTCCAGGTGGGGAGGAAGGCGGAGGCTTCGACCGAGCGCCCCTTCGGCCTCGTCCCGGGTCAGGCCGGGGCCCTCAGTCGCGATATCGAGCAGGAGGCCGCCCGGTTCGCGAAAGGAGACCGTCCGGTAGTAGTGGTCGTCCCGCGGGTCGGTCGCCGGGATGCCGTGCCGCGCCCGCAGCCGCCGGACCATGGCGTCCTGCTCGCCCGCATCCGCCGCCCGGAACGCCACGCGGGCGATCGTGCCCCGGCCCTGGCGCCCCCGCGGCGCACGCCCTGCGCCGCGAAGCAGGACCGTTCCACCCGGCGCGTCGGCCGCCGACAGTTGGAACAGGCCGTCCCGGCAGCCGGTGTCCCGGAGAGCGAGAACGTCGTGAGCGAGAACGTCGTGCAGGAGGGCGACGAGCCCCGCGGCGTCCCGCACGGCCAGCGCGACGCCGAGCACTCCGCCGAGGGCGTGCTGCGCCGGGATCCCCGGCGCCGGCGGCCCGGCGGCGGAGCCGGGCAGGGCGACGATCCCGCCCGGGACGCCGTCCGGATCGTCGAAGTGCAGGACCGGCGTGCCGTCCGGCAGGGAGGCCGTCTCCGGATCCGCCCCCTCGCCGGCCAGCCGGTCGCGCCACCAGTCGAGCGCGCCCGCGCCGGTCCAGAACAGGATGCGCTCAGCCTCTCCGCAACCCCGCCGGCAGGGCGCGACCCCGGTCCAGACCAGGAAGGTCAAGAGCGGCTCCGCCCGGTCGATCCCGACCCGGAAGTAGAGATGGTGGCTTCCGGGATCCGCGAAGCTCACGGTCCGCTTGACCAGGCCGAGCCCGAGGACCCGGGTGTAGAAGTCGACGGTGCATGCGGCGGAGCCGACGATCGCGGTGAGGTGATGAAGGCCGCGGGATGCCATCGGCGGGTCTCTCTGCTGCACGCCCCGGGCCCGGTGCCGGCACGGTTCGGCGTGCCGGCCGCCGCTCGGGACCGGGGCGAAGGGACCCGTCCCGGACTCGCTTCGTCTTGGACGCAAGGCGCGGCGCTTGGACTCTCGCGCGGTCCGGGCCGACGGGTCGCCGCTCGGCCGGCGGATCGAGGCCGCGGACCGGCAATGCGGACCGTTCGTCCGATCTGTTCGGACCGACGGATCGTTTCTCGGGTCCGCGCGGGCGTTCATATCCGCCCGGATGACAATCATGCCCAGGGTCGTCTGATGCGGACGGGGAGTTCTCCGCCGGAGCCGTTTCTCGGCGAGCGGTTCGCCGCGCATCTGGGCGTCGCAGGCCACGGCCCTCGTTGCGTCCACCGCGACGGCCTGATGCGGATCGGCGTGACGCGCCTCGTCGGCTCCCGCGCCGACGGCGGGCGGCTCGCGCCGACCGTGGAGGAGGACGCGTTCAGCATCCTGCACCTCCTGCGCGGCCTCGATTGGCACGAGCGCTGGCGCCGGGGCTGCCGCGTCTTCGGCGGCGCCTTCGCGGGCGATACCGTGAGCGTGCTCGACCTGCGCGAGCCGGTGGAGTGCGCGATCCGCGGCGACGTCGATGCCGTGCAGTACTACATTCCCCGTGCGGCCCTCGACGCGTTCGCCCGGGACAACGACGCGCGTCCGGTGTCCACGCTGGCGTGGTGCCGGCGGACGCCCGACCCCGTCGCGGCGTCGCTGTCGCGGCTCCTGATCCCGGCCCTGCACGGGGACGGTCCCACCGACGACCTGTTCGTCGAGCAGCTCTGCCTCGGCCTCCTCGCCCATGTGGCCTGTGCCTATGGGGGGATGCAGCCGGTCACGCCCGCCACCGGCGGCCTGGCGGCCTGGCAGGAGCGCCGGGCCAGGGAGATCATGCACGCGCGCTTCGCGACGCGGCTGACCATCACCGGCATCGCGCGGGAATGCGGCCTGACCGCGAGCCACTTCGCGCGGGCCTTCCGCCGGAGCACCGGGCAGCGCCCGCACGAATACCTCACCGCCCTCCGGATCGGGCACGCCAAGGAGCTGATGTGCAATTCCGACCTGCCCTTGTCGGACGTCGCGCTGCTCTGCGGCTTCGGGGATCAGAGCTACTTCACGCGCACCTTCACGCGCGAGGTCGGTACCAGCCCCGGGCTCTGGCGGCGCGCGCATCGGCCGTGAGTCCGGGGGAGGGCGCCGCGCTCCCCGTCGGCGGACGCCTTGTGAGGTGCCCGCGCGCGTGGCATCGACGTCGGGCCGGCCGGGGCGACGGAGTGGCGATGGACAAGCTCGCGGGATTGTCGGTATTCGTGCAGGTCGCCGATTCCGGGTCCTTCGCGGCCGCCGCGCGGGCGCTCGGGCTGACGGCCTCCGCCGTCGGCAAGACGATCGCGCGCCTGGAGGAGCAGCTGGAGGTCCGGCTGTTCCACCGCAACACGCGCAGCCTGAGCCTCACGGCCGAGGGCGCCCAGTTCCTCGACCGCTGCCGCGCGATCATGGAGGCGGTCGCCGCGGCCGAGCGCGAGCTGGCCGGGTCGCGCGGCGGTGCCCTCCGGGGGAAGCTGCGCGTCAGCGTTCCCCTGGTGAGCAGGCCGTGGAATCAGGTGTTCCTGTCGTTCATGGAGGCCCATCCGGGGCTCGAGCTCGAGCTCAACTACACCAACCGCGTCGTGGACATGGTCGAGGAGGGCTTCGAGGTGGCCCTGCGGATCGGCGCGCTCAAGGATTCGCGGCTGCGCACGCGCCGTCTCGGGAGCTTCCGGCGCGTCCTCGTCGCTGCCCCGAGCTACCTGGACCGCCACGGCGCGCCGGTCGATCTCGACGACCTCGACCGTCACGACTGCCTGCGCAGCCGGAACGCCTCGTCCTGCCAGCTCGACGTCTGGCCCCTGGGTGACGACCCCGCGCGGCGCAGCGCCCGGCTCCGGGCCCGGTTCGTCGTCGATCACAGCGAGATGCTCCTGACCGCGGCCCTCGGCGGGGCCGGGATCGCCTGCGTCCCGGAATTCTGGGCCTGCGAGCACGTCAGACGCGGGGAATTGCGGATCGTGCTGGCCGGGGAGACCGCGAACACGCGGGAGGTCTCCGCCGTCTGGCCCGGCGGGCACGTGGCCTGCCCCAGGGTCACGGCGTTCGTGACCTTCCTGGCGACGCACCTTCCCCCGATCCTGGCGGAATCGGGGGAGGCCGGGTCGCCGCAGTGAGCGGTGCGACAGCGGACGCCCCGGGCGGCCAGCTCCGAACGATCGGGGATCGGGCCCGTGCCGCTACCGTGCGCCCCGGTCTCCCCATACGACCCCGTCCTCGTCGTGCGGCCGGGCCGGAGGGATCGAGAGCGGATGCGGCGCGTGCAGGCGCCGCCACTGTCCGGGGCTGGTCCCGACCGTGCGGGAGAAGACCCGGGTGAAGTAGCTCTGGTCGTGGAAACCGCAGATCAGGGCGATATCGGCGAGCGGCAGGCCGGTCGTCGCCATCAGCGTGCGCGCCTCGTCGATCCGCAGGCCCGACAGGTACTGGTGCGGCGAGCGCCCCGTGCTGCGCCGGAAGGCGGCGGCGAAGTAGCTCGGGGAGAGCCGGCACTCGCGGCTGACCTCGGTGATCGTCAGCGGGCTCGCGAGCCGCGCCCGCATCAGCTCCTTGGCGCGGCGCTCCTGCCAAGGGGTGAGCCCGCCGCGCCGGGCGGTCGTCCGCGTCGGCACCTGCCCGTAGCCGTGGGCCGCGTGGCCCAGGAAGGCCAGCACGAGGTGGTCGACGAAGAACGCGCGCGCGGCGTCCGGCCGCTCGAGCGCCGGAAGGAGCAGCTGCGCCAGTCCGAGCGCGACCGGGTCGGGCCGGTCGCGTGGCCAGGACAGGCCGGCGGGCCGGGCGAAGCCCTCCTCGTCGGCGACGTCGTGCAGGAACGCGTCCGGAAGATAGACCTGCACCGCGTCGAAGGTGCCGCGCATGATGGAACGCGGCGGATCGCCGAGGCTCAGCGCGCTGACCGCTCCCATCGGGACGATGCCCTCGTGCCGGACGCGGCCGGCGACCCGCAGGTCGTGATGCTGCAGCGGCTGGAGCTGGATCACGATGCTGAAGGCGGCCTCGGGCTTGAGCGGCGCCGTGACCGCGCCGGGCGCGACCTGCCCCTGGAGCCGCGTCAGGACGAGCGGCGCCAGGCGGGCGCGCCCGACCGAGAGGGAGGATGTCGCCCGGATTCCGAAGTGCCGGGCGAGGCGCTCGCCGTGCAGGCCCGGCCGCTGGCCGGCCTGATGCGACGTCGGAGTCGTCTGCCGTGTCTCGGTTCGTGCTGCCATGGGCCGTCGTCGGGAAGGTCCAGCAAGGTCTGGAAGGAAAATTCTCCCACGTCGCGTCGGGGATGAAGCTATACGTGTGTATCGGTCCGCGGGACCGAGCTTCGATGCACCGCTGCGGCCCGCGCACCCGCTCGCGTCATCGAGAGGAGTTCGCCGCTTCGGCGTCGAGCGCCGGATAGTCGGTGTAGCCGGCCTCGCCGCCGCCGTAGACGCCGATCGATCGCGGGGAATTGTAGGGACCGCCGGCGCGGATGCGGGCAGGCAGGTCGGGGTTGGCCAGGAACGGGCGCCCGAACGCGACCGCCTCGGCCTCGCCGTCCGCCACGATCGCGGCGGCCCGCTCCGGCGTGAGGCCGCCATTGACGATGAGCGGGCCCGCGTGCGGGCGAAACAGCGCCAGCATCCTGTCGTAGTCGGGCGCGCCGGTCCACGCGTTCGTGTCCGCGAGATGCAGGTAGGCGAGGCCGGCCCCGGCGAGCCAGGACGCCAGATGGCCGTAGGTCTCGGCGGGATCCGGGTCGCGGACGTCGTTGTAGGTGGCGAAGGGCGACAGCCGGAGGCCGACGCGGCTCGCCGGGACCGCGTCCGTCACCGCCGCGACGATCTCCTTCAGGAAGCGGGCCCGCCCCCGCGCATCGCCGCCATACGCGTCGGTGCGCCGGTTGATGGTCGGGGAGAGGAATTGCGGGATCAGGTAGCCGTTGGCGCCGTGGATCTCCACGCCGTCGAACCCGGCCTCGCGGGCATGGGCGGCCGCGACGCGGTACGCCTCGACCGTCGCGGCGATCTCGTCCGGCGTCATGGCGCGCGAGTGGGTGGCGGCGATCCGCACGTAGGCGCCGTTGGCGAGGAGCCCCCAGACCTGCAGCGCCTCGAGATCGTCGTTCACGCCCGACGGCGACAGGGGCTCGCGGCCGCCGAGCAGGCCCCGCGCGCTCGCCCGGCCGCCGTGCCAGAGCTGCGCCACGATGAGGCCGCCGGCCGCGTGCACCGCGTCGACGACGGGCCGCCAGCCCTCGACCTGCGCGCGCGTCCACAGGCCCGGTGCGCGGTCGAAGGCGTTCGAGGCCGGGTCGACGTTCACGCCCTCGGACACGATCAATCCCGCGCCGGCCCGCGCGGCGTAGTACCGGGCGGCCGAGGCGTTGATGACGCCCTGCGCATCGGCGCGCGAGCGCGTCATCGGTGCCATGACGATGCGGTTCGCGAGCGCGAAGCCGCCGAGGCGGACGGTGTCGAACAAGCCGGGCATCGCTGCTTCCCTTTTCCTGGTCAGGCGCCGAGGGCGGCCTTGATCTTCCCCGCCGTGAGCGGCAGGTCGCGCAGGCGCCGGCCGGTCGCGTCCCGGATCGCGTTGGCGAGCGCGGCGCCGGCCGGTCCCTGTGCCGCCTCGGCGACGCCGAGGAACGGCTGGTCCGGTTGCGCGACGATGTGGACCTCGACGCTGCGCGGCACCGCGCTGAAGCGCAGGATCGGGTAGGCCGACCAGTCGACCGAGGCCACGCGGGTGCGGTCGAAGGCGACGCGCTCGAACAGCGTCCAGCTCGTCGCCTGGAGGAGGCCGCCCTCGATCTGGTTGGCGACCCCGTCGGGATTGACGACCTCCCCGGTGTCGACCGCGGCGACGACCCGCTCGATTCCCACCTGGCCGGTCTCGCGATCGACCGTGATCTCGACCGCGACGGCGCAATAGGCCTCGAGGTTCTTGTAGCGCGCGAAGGCGAAGCCGCGGCCGGCGCGCGGGGCTCCGCGCCCCCAGCCGAACCGCTGCGCCGCCGCCTCGACGACGGCGCTGGCGCGCGCATCCGTCAGGTGCCGGAGCCGGAAGGCGACCGGGTCCCAGCCGGCGGCGCGGGCGAGGTCGTCCACCGTGCTCTCGATGGCGAGCACGTTGAGGTAGCCGCCGAGCGAGCGCATCGACGAGCCGCGGAGCGGCATGTCGGGCAGGAAGTGGTGCACGATCTTTGCGGTCGGGAAGGCGTAGAGCGGGATCGCGTTGCGGTCGCCGCCGCCCTCCGGCTGGGCGAGCGCCACCGGCGGCGCCGGCGGAAACGGCTCGGCGATCTCGCGGGCGGCCAGCAGCGCGCCCGGCGGCCCCGGCCGCATCATGTGCGACTGGCTCCAGACCTCGTGCGTCCAATCGGCGACGCGCCCGTCGGGCGTGACCGCGGCGCGCACGCTCGCCACCATCCCGGGCCCGAACGGCTCCCAGGCGTGCTCCTGCTCGCGCATCCACTGCACCCGGACCGGGCGGCCCGGCACCGCGCGCGCCAGGAGCGCCGCGTCGGCCGCCACGTCGTCGGCGCCGTTCTGGCCGTAGCAGCCCGCCCCCTCCGCGTGGATGCAGCGCACCTTGTCCTCGGGCAGGTGCAGCAGGCCGGCGAGCGCCCGGCGCAGCGGGAAGACGCCCTGGCTGTGGGTCCAGACCGTCGCGCCGCCGTCCGTCCACTCCGCGATGGCGCAGGACGGGCCGATCGAGCCGTGGGCGAGGTAGGGCCTGGTGAAGGTCCCCTCGACGATCGTGCCGGCCGCGCCGGGCGCGCCGCGCTCCAGGATCGTCGAGTCCCGGCTCGGCAGGGCGCGCAGGGCGTCCGGCAGGTCCGCGGCATCGGGCAGGATCGCCGTCTCGCGCCAGCGGGCGGAGGCGGCCAGCCGGCGCATCGCCTGGATCGCGGTCCATTCTCCCTCGGCGACGACGCCGAGGAAGGTCCCGTCGCGCACCACCGCGATCACACCCGGGAGGCGCTCCACGGCTGCCGCATCGACCTGCGTCAGCACCGCCCCGTAGCTCGGCGGCCGCACGACCCGGGCGTGCAGCAGGCCGGGCGGGCGCAGGTCCTGGAGGTAGGCCGTCCCGCCCGTCACCTTGGCGGGGATGTCGATGCGGGGCACCGGCCGCCCGATCACCGCGAACTCGGCCGCCGGCGTGAGGGGCGAGGTCGGTTGCGCCTCCGCGGTGAGGAGCGCGTCGCTCACGAGGTCGCCGTAGCCGATCCGGGCACCGCCGGGGCCGAGGACCGCCCCGTCCCGCACCCTCAGCCGCTCCGCCGGGACGTCGAGCCGCCGGGCGGCCTCGCCGATCAGCAGGGCCCGGACCTGGGCGGCGGCGTGGCGGATCGCGGTGCCGGAATCCTGCACCGAGTGGCTCGCCGCCGTGTAGCCCTCGTCGGCGGTGCGGCCGGTATCGGCGGTCACGAGCGACAGGCGGGCGAGGGGAAGCTTCAGCTCCTCGGCGGCGATCTGGAGCAAAGCCGTCTTCAGCCCCTGGCCGAGCTCGGCCTTGCCGGTCAGCACCGTGACCGCGCCGTCGGGCGCGACCCGGATCCAGGCGTCGAGGCGCGGGGTGTCGTC
Source organism: Methylobacterium variabile (assembly GCF_001043975.1). GTDB lineage: Bacteria > Pseudomonadota > Alphaproteobacteria > Rhizobiales > Beijerinckiaceae > Methylobacterium > Methylobacterium variabile. The sequence continues at coordinate 22,649 of NZ_LABY01000013.1, read as the reverse complement.
GAGGCTGCCGGGCAGGCCGCGCCTCCTCGGCCCCTCACCCTTGCCGGTCTCGGTCTGGGCGCGGGCCGGCAGCAGGGAGAAGGCCAGCACCAGGGCGCCGGTGCCCGCCAGCACCGCGCGTCGCGACAGGGTCATCGTCCGGCCTCCGCGGTCGAGCGCGGCCGCATCGCGTCCGCTGCCAGGCGGATCGCGCGCAGGATGCGCATGTGGGTGCCGCAGCGGCACAGATGCGGCTCGAGCTCGGCCCGGATCGCCGCGTCGGACGCGTCCGGGTCCCGCGCCAGGAGGGCGTGGGCCCGCATCATCATGCCGGGGATGCAGTAGCCGCACTGGGCCGCCTGCGCGTCGATGAAGGCGCGCTGCAGGGGGCCGGGCGCCTCCGCCGTGCCGAGGCCTTCGAGGGTCGTCACCTGACGGTTCTCGGCCAGCATGACCGGCGTGATGCAGGAGAAGACCGCCTCGCCGTCGATGACGACCGTGCAGGCGCCGCACTGGCCGAGCCCGCAGCCGAACTTGGCGGCGTTCAGCCCGAACTCCTCGCGCAGCACGTAGAGGAGGGGCGTTTCGGCTGCGGCGCGCACCGCGCGGCGCTCGCCGTTGAGGATCATGCTCGTCATGTCGGCCTCATCGGGTCATCGCCGCCGCGGGGCGCGCGGCGAGGCGGCGGGCGGCGCGGGCCTCGCGGATCGCGGAATCGAGGTCGGGCCAGGGGAGGCCGCCGCCGAAGCGGCGGCGCAGATCGGCCGCGAGGCTCGCGACCTGGGCGTCCGTCAGCACGGCGCCGAAGCCCGGCATGATCGGCTGCGCCGTGCCGCCCCGCACCGGCAGCCCTTCGAGGATCAGGTTGACCAGGTTGCGGGGGCTCTCGTCGGAAATCGCGGTCGAGAGCGCCAGCGAGATCCCGCCGAAGGGCGGCGGCCTTCCGCCCTCGTGGCAGGCAGTGCAGGCGGCCGCGTAGAGGTCCGTCCCGGCCGCGGGGATCGCGGCCTGCGCGCCGGCCGCCTGCGGCGCCTGCCCGGGGGCGGAGGCGGGGACGAGGGAGGGCGTGGCGGCCGCCTCGCCGCGCGGGCCCGCCCCGAGGGAGGCGAGGTAACGCGCCATCGCGGCGACCTCCTCTCGCGGCACCTCCGCCAGGTTCTCGACCACCGGCGCCATCGGCCCGCGGGCGACGCCGTGCAGCGGATGGAAGCCGTCGCGCAGGTACTGCATCAGGGCCGCCTCGTCCCACGGCACCGGCGAGCGGGACGCGGCGCCGAGCGCGTAGGCCCGCCAGCCCTCGGCCTCGCCGCCCTGGTAGGCGCGGGAGGTGATCTCGGCCCCGAGGAGGTTGCGCGGCGAGTGGCAGGCGCCGCAATGACCGAGGCCCTCGACGAGGTAGCGGCCGCGGTGCCACACCTCGTCCTTCGCCGGATCGGGTGCGAGATTTTTGGGACGCAGGAACAGCAGCTTCCAGCCGGCGAGCGTCAGGCGGATGGTGAGCGGGAAGGGCAGTTCGTTCGGCGGCGGCGGCGCCGATACCGCCGGGCGGCTCATGAAGAACGCGTAGAGAGCGCGCACGTCGTCGTCGGTGGTCGCGCTGTAATGGTCGTACGGGAAGGCCGGGTAGAGGTGGCGGCCCTCGCGGTCGACGCCATCCCGCAGGGCGCGGGCGAACGCGGCTTGAGACCAGCGGCCGATCCCGGTCTCCGGGTCCGGGGTGATGTTGGTGGAGTACAGCGTCCCGAACGGCGTCGGCAGGGGCAGGCCGCCGGCGAAGGCGGCCCCATTCGGCGCGGTGTGGCAGGTGCGGCAATCGCCGATCAGGGCGAGGTCGGCCCCGCGCCGCACCAGCGCCGGGTCGAACGATGCGGGCGCCGGGGGCGGCACCGGCGCGATCTCGGAGCGCCACGCGGCGGCGAGCGCCGCTCCGGCCGCGGCGATGCCGACGACCCCGAGTCCCACGATGATGCGCCTCGCTCGGCCGTGTCTCGCTCGCACGATGTCACCTCCTGCCGGGGGAAGCGGAGCATGGTCCGGGGTGGCGGGGCTTGTCGGATCGCGGGAGGTTTTGGACATCTGCGCGCTCCTTCAGCGCCGCCGCAGCGCGACGCCCTGGATCACGCTCGCGAGAGCGCCGAAGGCGAGGCCCAAGCCCACGACCCCCGGCCAGCCGCCCGCCTGCCAGGCGGCGGTGCCGGCCGCCGAGCCGGCGGAGCCGCCGAGGAACATTGCGCCCATCAGGATCGTGTTGAGGCGCGCGCGGGCCTCCGGTGCCAGGGCGAAGACCACGTGCTGGTTGGCGACGAGCGCGGCCTGCATGGCGAAGTCGAGCAGGATCACCCCGGCCACCAGGACGATGAGGGAGGGCGAGAGCCCCAGCACCGCCCAGGACGCGAGCGTCAGGCCAGCGCCCGCCGCGACGATCGGGGCGGGGCCGCTCCGGTCGGCGACACGGCCGGCGAGCGGCGCGGCGACGATGCCGACGGCGCCGACGACACCGAACAGGCCGGCGATGTCGGCGCCGTAGCCGTAGGGCGGGCCGGCGAGCCGGAAGGCCAGGACGGTCCAGAACACCGTGAAGGCGGAGAAGATCAGCGCCTGGGTCACGGCGGCGAGCCGCAGGGCCGGAAAGTCCCGCCACAGCCCGGCGAGGGAGGCGAGGAGCTGCCCGTAGCGCAGGCTCGCGTCGGGCCGGCTCTGCGGCAGGGTCAGCGCCATCAGGGCGCCGGCGGCGAGCGACAGCGGCACGCCGAGCCAGAACATCTCGCGCCAGCCGGCATGGGTGGCGACGAACCCGGCCAGCGTGCGGCTGAGCAGGATGCCGGTCAGGATCCCCGACAGGATCGTGCCGACGGTGGCGCCGCGGCGCTCGGGGGAGGCCAGGTGCGCGGCGAACGGCACGATCTGCTGCGCCACCGTCGCCGAGAGCCCGACGGCCAGGGAGGCGAGCACGACGAGGACCGGGCTCGGCGCTGCCGCCGCGAGGGCGAGGGCGGCTGCCAGCACCCCGAACTGGCCGACGATGAGCCGGCGCCGCTCGACGATGTCGCCGAGGGGCACGAGCAGGAAGAGCCCCGCCGCGTAGCCGAGTTGCGTCGCGGTCGGGATCAGCGCCGTCGCCTCGCCCGGCAGGTCGCGCTCGATCAGCGCCAGCATCGGCTGGTTGTAGTAGATGTTGGCGACCGCGAGGCCGGCCGCGGCCGCCATCGCGAAGGTGCGCGCCCGGGGCGTCGCGCGGGTCGCCGGCCTCTCGGCCACGGCTTGAGCGGACATGGTCCTTCTCCATCGGCCGGCCGATCCGCCTGGTGCGGTGCCGGTCCGCCGACAAGTTATTTCGTCACGCCGAGCGGTGTAGTAGCGTCGCGCGATATGCGATTGTAACGTGGCGCGTTATTTTGGACTTTCTCGCTCTCTCCGTCCTGACCGAGGCGGTCGGCGCCGGCAGCCTCGCGGCGGCGGCGCGGCGCCTGCACATCACCCCGATGGCTGCGACCCGCAGCCTCTCGGGCCTCGAGCGCGAGCTCGGGGTGCGGCTCCTGCATCGCACGACGCGCTCGCTCTCCCTCACCGACGAGGGGCAGGTCTTCCTCGCCCATGCCCAGGCCCTGCTCGAGGAGCGCGACGCGGCGCTGGCCAGCGTTCGCCCGGCGGAGGCCGGCGCGACCGGGCGGCTGCGCCTCACCGCCTCGACGGCCTTCGGCCGCAAGGTCGTCGCCCCGGCGCTCGTCGATTTCATGAGGCTGCACCGCGAGGTCCGGGTCGACCTCGTCCTCACCGACAGCGTCGTCGACCTGGTGGGGGAGGGGCTCGACCTCGGGATCCGGATCGCGAGCTTGAGCGAGTCGAGCCTGGTGGCGCGCCGCCTGGCCGCGAGCCCGCGCGGATTGTTCGCGACGCCCGGCTACCTTGCCGCCGCGGGAACGCCGGTGCGGGCGGCCGATCTCGCCGCCCACGAATGCCTGGCGCTCGCGGGCGCCGACCACTGGACCCTCGGGGCGGCCGGGCAGCGGACGAGCGTGCGGGCCGCGGGCCGCTTCACCGCCAACACCATCGAGGGCCTGCACCAGGCCTGCCTCGGCGGCCTCGGCATCGCGATGCTGTCGCGGTGGGACGTGGCCGACGAGGTCGCGAGCGGGCTCCTCGCGGAGGTGCGGCTGGCCGAGGGCGAGCCGGAGCCGCTCGCCATCTGGGCGGTCTACCCGACGCGCCGCATGGTCCCGGCCAAAGTGCGGCTGTTCATCCGCTTCCTCGCCGAGCGGCTGAAGGCGTGACGCCGCCGTAAATGTTCGATTGATAAATAGATCTTGACGCCCGCCACTCCGCCAAGCAAATTATCGATCGATAATTTGTAGGCAGGCAGGCGGCTGCATGACGCGCCCGACCGCCGGGGAGGAGCATGATGGCAGTCGAGGCGAAACCCGCAGCCAGGCGGGCGATCATCGTCGGGGGCTCGCTCGGCGGGCTGTTCACGGCCCTGCTGCTGCGCCGCTCCGGCTGGGAGGTTGAGGTCCACGAGCGGGTCACCGGCGACCTCTCCGGGCGCGGCGCCGGGATCGTCACCCATCCGGAACTGTTCGAGGTGCTGGCCCGCGCCGGCATCGCGCGCAGCGAGGCCGAGGTCGGCGTCGCGGTGAGCGGGCGCCGGGTCTTTCGCGCCGACGGGACGCTCCTCGGCGAGCGCGCCCTGCCGCAGGTGCTCACCGCCTGGGGCCACCTGCACGGATTGCTGCACCAGGCGCTGCCGGCGGGCGCCTACCGGTCCGGCCGCAGCCTCGTGCGGGTCGAGGAGGCAGAGGACGCCGTCACGGCGCATTTCGCCGATGGCAGCACCGCCCGCGGCGACCTGCTCGTCGGTGCCGACGGCATCGGCTCGACGGTGCGGGCGCACACTCTCCCCGAGGTGGCACCGCTCTACGCCGGCTACGTCGCCTGGCGCGGCCTCGTCGACGAGGCCGACCTGACGCAGGAGACGCGCGCGGCGCTCTGCGACCATTTCAGCTTCTCGCTGCCGCCCGGCGAGCAGATGCTGGGCTATCCGGTCGCCGGCGAAGGGCGGGGCGGGCGGCGCTTCAACTTCGTCTGGTACCGCCCGGCCGCCGCCGGGACCGATCTCCGGGCGCTGCTCACCGACGTCGACGGCCTCGCCCAGCCGCTCTCGATCGCCCCGAACCGGATCCGCCCGGAGGTGATCGCCGGGATGCGGGCCGACGCGCGCCGGCTCCTGGCTCCGCCCTTCGCGGAGGTCGTCGAGCGCACCGCCCAGCCGTTCCTGCAGGCGATCCAGGATCTCGAGGCGCCCCGGATGGCGCTCGGCCGCCGCACCGTGATCCTGGGCGACGCCGCCTTCGTGGCCAGGCCCCATGTCGGCATGGGCGTGACCAAGGCGGCGGCCGACGCCGACGCCCTGGCGCGGGCGCTCGAGGCCCACCCGCACGACCTGCCCGCCGCGCTCTCGCAGTTCGAGGCCGCGCGTCTCGCCTTCGGCCGCGCCGTCGTCCGCCGGGCGCGGGAGCTCGGCGCCTACATGCAGGCGCAGATCCTCACCCCCCACGAGCGGGCGCTCGCCGAGCGCCACCGGGCGCCAGAGGCGGTCATGGCCGAGACGGCCGTGGCGACCGGGCTCGCCGCCTGATCCCCAAGAGCCTGTTTCCCAAGAGCCTGCTTCCCAAGAGCCTGCTTCCCAAGAGCCTGATCCCCAGAGAAACTGAGGAGGACGACCACATGGAGATCGAGCGGATCGAGGGCCATCCGGCCTTCCGCCGCCTTGCCTTCGAGCGCAGCTGCCTCGGGCGGGTGCTCGCGACGGTGATGGCGGGAGCCTACTTCGCCTACATCCTCACCATCGCGTTCCGCCCAGGCGCCCTCGGTCGGCCCGTGGCGGAGGGCGCGACGACGACCTGGGGCATCGTCGCGGGAGCGGGGCTGCTCGCCCTCGGCTTCGTCCTGACGGCGATCTACGTCGCGGTCGCCAACATCCGGCTCGATGCCCTGAGCGACCGCCTGCGGGAGGATCTGCGATGATCGCCCGCATCCTCCTGCCGGCGCTGACGGCGCCCGCCCTGGCGGGGATTGTCCTGGCGGGGCCCGCCGCGGCCGACGCCCTGTCGGGCCCGACGAGCCGCCAGGGCGTGAACCCGATCGCGATCGGGCTCTTCCTCGCCTTCGTCGCCGTCACGCTGGCCATCACCGCCCGGGCCGCGCGGCGCGGCACCCGCACGGCGAGCGATTTCTACGCCGCCGGCGGCTCCCTCGGGGGCGTCCAGAACGGGCTCGCCATCGCGGGCGACTACACCTCCGCCGCGACCTTCCTCGGCGTGACGGCGCTCGTCTACGGCTCGGGCTACGACGGGATGATCTACGCGGTCGGCTTCCTGGTCGGCTTCCCGATGATCCTGTTCCTCATCGCCGAACCCCTGCGCAACCTCGGCCGCTACACCTTCGCGGACGTGGTCGCCTACCGCCTGTCCGAGGTGCCGGTGCGGCTGGTGGCGGGCCTCAACACCCTCGTCATCGTGCTCCTCTACCTGATCGCCCAGATGGTCGGGGCCGGCAAGCTGATCGAGCTCCTGTTCGGCCTGCCCTACGCCACTGCGGTCGCGCTCGTGGGCGTCCTGATGATGCTCTACGTCGCCTTCGGCGGCATGCGGGCGACGACCTGGGTGCAGATCATCAAGGCGGTCCTGCTCCTCTTCGGCACGGCGCTGATGGCGGGGCTGATCCTCGCCCGCTTCGGCTTCAGCCCGGAGGCCTTGTTCGCCCGGGCAGTCGCGCTGCACCCGAAGAGCCAGGCCATCATGGCGCCGGGCGGCCTGGTGCGCGATCCGGTCTCGGCCCTGTCGCTCGGCGTCGCGCTGATCTTCGGCACCGCCGGCCTGCCGCACATCCTGATGCGCTTCTTCACCGTGGCGGATGCGCGCCAGGCCCGGCTCTCGGTGCTCGTCGCCACCGGCTTCATCACGGTGTTCTACACGCTACTGTTCGTCCTCGGCTTCGGGGCGATCGCGCTCGTGCTCGGCGAGCCGGCCTTCACCGACGCTGCCGGGCGACTGATCGGCGGGCCCAACATGGTGGCGCTTCACCTCGCCGACCGGCTCGGCGGTGCACCGCTCCTCGGCTTCATCTCGGCCGTCGCCTTCGCGACCATCCTGGCGGTGGTCTCGGGGCTGGCCATCGCCGGGGCCTCGGCGGCGAGCCACGATCTCTACGCCCGGGTGCTGCGCCGCGGCCGGGCGGGCGAGGCGGAGGAGGTGCGGGTTTCGAAGGGCGCGACGGTGGTCATCAGCCTCTGCGCGATGGCGCTCGGCCTCGCCTTCGAGAACCAGAACATCGCCTTCCTGGTCGGGCTGGTCTTCGCCATCGCGGCGAGCGCCAACTTCCCGGTGCTGGTGCTCTCGGTCTCCTGGCCAGGCCTGACGACGCGGGGCGCCGTCGCCGGATCTCTCGCCGGGCTCGTCTGCGCGCTCGGCCTGATGATCCTCGGACCCGGCATCTGGAGCGCTGTCCTGGGCCTCGGCGCGGCGCCGTTCGCTTACGACAACCCGGCCTTGTTCTCGGTGCCGCTCGCCTTCCTGACGGCGATCACGGTCTCGCGCCTCGACCGCAGCCCGGCCGCCGCCGCCGCCCGTGCCGCCTTCCGCGCCCAGCACGTCGCTGCCCAGACCGGCAGCGACCGGCCCCACCCCGTCGCCGCCCATTGATGAGGAGGATCCCATGACCGCGTCCGACGACACCGCGTCCTACGACTGGCCGACCCCGCCTGAGGCCTGGCCCGAGTCCCTGCGTCGGGAATTCGCCGCGCGCGCCGGCAACGGGCAGGTCGGCAGCCGGCTGGTCTCCGAGACCGACCGCGTCCGGGTCTGGCTGCTCAGCCTCAAGCCCGGCGAGCGGATCGGCTTCCACACCCACGTGCTCGACTATTTCTGGACGGCAGTGACAGGCGGACGGGCCCGCTCGCACTACGCCGACGGCCGGGTCGCGGAGGTGACGTACGCGCCCGGCGATACCCAGCACCATCGCTTCGACGCGAGCGCCTTCATGATCCACGACCTTGAGAATATCGGCGAGACCGAGCTCGTCTTCACCACCGTCGAGTTCCTCGACAGCGCCAACCCGCCCCTGCGGCTCGACCGCGCCGCGTGAAGGCGCCGGCGGAGTGATCATGCGATCACTCCGTTCTCCATCAGTCGGTCTCGGCCCCGCGCGGTCGCGGCGCCCGGTGGCCAATCCGCGATGCCGTGTGATAAGTTGCGAGCGTGGATGCGACGACGAAATTCGTGACGGCTCCCCGCCGCACGCCCCCGCCCCCCGCGCGACCGTCCGAGGCGGCGCGCCGCCGCCTGAGCCCGACCCAGCGCGAGGAGGAGATCGTCCGCGCCGCGGTCGGCTTCTTCGCCGAGTTCGGGTTCGAGGGCCAGACGCGGGAGCTCGCCAAGCGCCTGAACGTGACCCAGCCGCTGCTCTACCGCTACTTCCCGACCAAGGAGGCGCTCGTCGAGCGCGTCTACCAGGAAGTGTTCCTGCGCCGGTGGAATCCGTTCTGGGAGGAGACGATCCGCGACGCGTCCCTGCCCCTGCGCGAGCGGCTCAACGCCTTCTACACCGACTACGCGAGCGTGATCCTCACCTACGAGTGGATCCGGCTGTTCATGTTCGCCGGCTTGAAAGGCCTCGACTTCAACACCCGCTACCTCGACCTGCTCAAGGAGCGCGTCTTCACCCTGATCATCGCGCAGATCCGGGAAGACTTGGGCCGGCCCTCGATCGCGGATCGGCCGGTCACGCCGCTCGAGATCGAGGCGATCTGGAGCCTGCACGCCAGCATCTTCTATCTCGGTGTGCGCAAGTTCGTGTACAACATGCCCGTCGACGACGTGTCGGAGATCGTCGCCATGAAAGTACGGCTGTTCCTCGACGGCGCCCGCACGGTGATCGGTGTCGAGGAGGCCGCGCCGGGCGTTCCCTGAGAGCCTGTTTGATTAGATCCCACAGAGTTGACACCCTGCATGTCATTCCGGGTCCGCGCAGCGGAGCCGGGAATCCAGAAACTCAGGTGGTGTCGGGTACGGCGAATTGCGTTCCGCTCTATTCTGAACATCTTGCGGTTCTGGATTCCGGGCTCCGCTGCGCGGCCCTGGAAGAACGAAGAGGGCATTAATACTGTCCAGCAAGTCAAACAGGCTCTGAAGCAGCGCCCGATCCCGCTGCAACCGTGCGCCGCTCTATGTCTTTGATACCGACGCATTGTCTTCGCCGAACCGGCATTCGCTTCGTCGGAGAATGCTCTCGTGCGCGCGGCCTCCCTCCCGGTTCGCCCGCCGCCACTGTCCCGGGCTCGTCCCCACCGCCTGCGAGAACGCCCGCGTGAAGTAGCTCTGGTCACCGAAGCCGCAGAGCAGGGCGACGTCGGCCAGCGGGAGCGCGGTGTCGAGCATGAGGCGCTTCGCCTCGGTGATGCGGATCTCGGACAGGTAGCGGTGCGGGGACCGGCCGGTGCTGCGCCGGAAGGCGGCCGCGAAGTAGCTCGGCGACAGCCGGCAGGCTTCGGCGACCTCGGCGATGGTCAGGGTGGTCGCAAACCGGGCGTGCAGGATGTCCCGCGCCCGCCGCTCCTGCCAGGGCGAGAGGCCGCTGCGGGCCGGCTGCGCCGCCGGGGCCGCGCCGTCGCCGTAATGCGCGAGGGCGTGGGCGAGGAAGGCCGTGGCGGTGTGCTCGACGAACATCGCCCGTGCCGGATCGGGCTCGGCCAAGGCCGGGAGCAGCAGGGCGACGAGGCCGGCGGCGACCGGGTCCCGGTCCGCCCGCGGCCAGGCGAGGTGGGAGGGCCGCGGGACGTCGTTCTCCCGGGCCACGGCGTCGACCAGGGCGTGCGGCACGTAGAACTGGACGGCGTCGAGGGGGCCGCTCATGACCGAGCGCGGGGAGTCGGCGAGGCTCACCACGCTGACGGCGTCGGCCGGGACCGCGCCGGCATGCACCTGCCGTCCGGCGACGGTGAAGTCGTGGCGCTGCAGCGGCCGCAGCTGCACGACGATGCTGTACTCGGCCTCCTGCCTGAGCGGCGGGGTCTCGGTGCCGGGCGCGAGCAGGCCCTGGAGGCGGGTGACCACCAAGGAACTGCCGGTCCCGTGCGACACCGTCAGCGTCGCGCCCGCCCGGACGCCGAGGTGATCGGCCATGCGCGCGCCGTTCAGGCCTTGCGCGTGGGCGGGCGACGCGCGCCTGGCCCGGCCGGGCCGCTGCGGCACCGCGGCAGCGCGAGATGAAGAAGCGTAATCGAGAATCATTCCAGCACCCGGAGGCTACGGGTGCATGATCCCAGGGTCGGCCGGGACCGTCTTTTCGATTCCTGCTCTGGTGTTTGCGGCGCTTGCTATTGCGGGCTCTGCTGGCGCCGATAATCCCCGGGCGTGCAGCCGGTCGCGCGCTTGAACGCGATATTGAAGGCGGATTGTCCGGAGAAGCCCGAGCGGTGGGCGATCTCGCCGAGCGGCGTCGCGGTCCGGGACAGGAGGCGCCGGGCCTCCTCGAGGCGCGCGGCGCTGACGAAGCTGTGCGGCGTGCTCCCGGTGACCGCCTTGAACATCCGCGAGAAGTGGAACGGGCTCAGGCAGGCGACCTCGGCGAGCTCGGCCACGGTCAGGTCGCGGTCGAGGTTGTCGCGGATGAAGTCGGTCACCCGACGGATCCGGGCCTGGCACGTCGAGCCGGCCTCCGCCTCGGCCCGCTCGGGGCGGTCGTGACCGTACATCTGCGCGACCCGCGCCACCAGCGACAGCGAGGCCGCCTCGACCAGCATCCGGCCGGCGGAGGTCTCGGCCTGGAGTTCGCGGCCGATCGCGAGACCGAGCTGGCGGACGAGGTCGTCGTCGACGTCGGCGAGGTAGCGGACCGCATCGGCGCGGATGCGCGGGTCGCCGTAGAGGTCCGCCAGATGGGCGAAGCGCTCGACCGGCAGGTAGACGTGCAGGATGTCGTGCAGGGGGCCCGAGATGCCGATGTCGTCCTCGGCCACGCCGACCGGGCAGAACCACACGGTGCCCGCCTCCACGGCGGTGCGCTGGCGCAGGCCCGCCCCTTTCCGGCTGACATAGGCGCCGGGGCTGCGCCGCGTCGCGATGGTGATCTCCATCTGCGTCGGCACGATCGCCGGCAGGTCTCCGGGCGGGTGGCAGCGCACCTCCGCCGCCACGCCCGACCAGCCCCGCCCCTGCGACGAGGCGACGAGGCCGGCATTGGGGAACTTGAACGCGCCGTGCCGATGCAGATCCATGCGCGACAATGTCCAAGCCGTCCCACGGCCGCGCTATTATACACCCGTATCGGCGACACGGGCGGCGGGCTCGCCTAGTGCCTGCACCAAACGTCCGCCGCGCCGAGGCCGGTGCCCGCTGACGGCGGTCGGGCATTGCGGAGAGGCACCGGAGCCGCGCCCCGGCGGAGGACGACATGGGTCAGGGCTCGGGACAGGTCTTCTCGCGGTGGCCGAGCCTCGCCTCCGCCAGCGACGGCTCCCCCGCCGCCGACGCGCGGCCGGCCTGGATGCTGTCCGCCCCCCGCCGCCGCTGGCCGGGCCTCGTCGAGGACGGCGCGAGGGCCGGCCTTGCCGTCCTGGCCCCGGCGCTCCTCGCCGGCCTTGCCGGGTGGGGCATGGCCGCGGGACAGGCGGCGGCCGTCGCGGGCGCGGGTGGCCTCCTGGCGGCGCTGTTCGCCACCCTGCACGTCGCGCGGCTCCGGCGCGCCCTGCGGGCGAGCGAGGCGCGGTTCTCCGCGATCTTCGAGCGCGCCGGCATCTCGATGTGGCGGGAGGACTGGAGCATGGCCGCCGAGGCCGTCGCGAGCCTGCGCCGGGCCGGCGTCTCGGACATCGAGAGCCATTTCGCCGCGCGGCCGGCGGAGCTGCGGGCCCTGTGCGGCCGGGTGCTGATCAAGGACGTCAACGCCTTCACCCTGGAGGAGACGGGCGCGCGGAACAAGGCGGCCTTCGTCGGCCCGCTCGACCGGCTGCTGCCGCCGACCGACCAGACCTTCGTGCAGTGGCTCGTCGCGCTCGGCCGCGGCGACCGCTTCTTCCGCTCGGAGGCCCACATCGTCCGGGCGGACGGCCAGCAGAGCGACGTGCTGTTCACCGCCATGCTGCCGCGCGACCGGGCCGAGTTCTCCGACATCCTCGTCACCTCGCTCGACATCACGGCCTACAAGCAGGCGCAGGCGCGGCTCGCCGCCGCCGAGAGCGACCTCGCCCGGGCGGCCCGCTCGATCACCGTCGGGGCGGTGAGTGCGTCGATCGCCCATGAGGTCAACACGCCGCTCGCGGCGGTCGCCGCCAACGCCCAGGCGGCCCTGCGCTGGCTCAGGCGGCCGGAGCCGGAGCTCGCCGAGGTGACGGCCGCCCTCGAGGACGTCGTCTCCGAGGCGCGGCGGGCCCGCGACGTCGTCGCCCGCACCCGCTCCCTGTTCGGGACGGCCTCCCTCGCGCTCGCGCCCGTCGACCTCGTCGGGGCGGCCCGCGAGGCGACGCTGCTCGCCGAGCGCGAGCTGCGCGCCAACGGCGCCACGGTCCTCATCACCGCCGATCCCGACCTGCCGCCGGTCACCGGCGACCTCGTCCAGATCGAGCAGGTCCTCGTCAACCTGCTCGTCAACGCCGCCCAGGCGATGGCGGGATCGCGCGGCCGCCGGGACGTCGCGATCACCGTGCGGGGCGAGCCCGGCGCGGTCCGCGTCACGGTGAGCGATGCCGGCCCGGGCGTGCCCCCGGAGCAGCGGGCCCGGATCTTCGAGCCGTTCCACTCGACGAAGCCCGGCGGCATGGGCATGGGCCTGGCGATCTGCCGCAGCTGCATCGACGCCCATGGCGGCGACCTCTGGCTCGACGAGGCCCCTGGGGGCGGGGCCGCCTTCCACGTCCGGCTTCCGACCGCATGCCGGGCCGCGGCCTGACCCCTCGCTCGGTCGCGATCGTCGACGACGATCCGGCGATCCGCCTCGCCCTGACCCGGCTCGTCGGATCCCTGGGCTACGCGCCGACGCCGTTCGAGAACGGCGGGCACCTGCTCGCCGCCCTCGGCACGATCGAGCCCGGCTGCATCATCACCGACCTGCAGATGCCGGGCCTCTCCGGCCTCGACCTGCTGCACCAGCTGCGGCTGCGCCGCCCCCGGCTGCGGGTGATCCTCGTCACCGCATACCCGAGCGACGTGAACCGCCGGCGCGCGCTCGCCTCCGGGGCCTTCGCGTATCTCGCCAAGCCGTTCGATGCCGAGGAGTTCGAGCGCTGCCTCGCGGGCGTGTTCGACACGCCCTGATTCCGTGTTAGACCCCTGACGGCCCCGCTTCCGGCGCGGGCTCCCGATCGGCGGGCCTTTCGCCGGCGACGCGCTCACCCCGATCCTGATGCAGACCGGCACCGTTCACATCGTCGACGACGACGCGGCCCTGCGGACGGCCCTCGTCCGCCTCTGCGCCTCGGCCGGGCTCAAGGCCACCGGGCACACCGATGCGTCGGACCTGCTCGCGAACCCGGACGTCGCGCGGCCGGCCTGCATCCTCCTCGACATCCGGCTGACGCACGACGACGGCCTCGACGTCCAGGCCCGGTTCCAGGCCTCCGGCACCACGATCCCGATCATCTTCCTGACCGGCTACGGCACGATCCCGATGACCGTGCGGGCGATGCGGGGAGGGGCCGTGGAGTTCCTGACCAAGCCGGCCGACGACGACGACATCCTCGCGGCCATCGACCGCGCGCTCGCCCTCGATGCGGCGGCCTTCGCGGCGAAGGCCGCCCGCGACGCGCTCGCGCTCCGGCTCGCCTCGCTCACGGGCCGCGAGCGCGACGTGTTCGGCCTCGCGATCGGCGGGCTGATGAACAAGCAGATCGCCGCCGAGCTCGGCGTCTCGGAGATCACCGCCAAGGTGCACAAGCGGCGGGTGATGGAGAAGATGGAAGCCCGCTCCCTGGCCGATCTCGTCCGGATGGCGGGCGAGCTCGGCATCGACGCACCGCGCCAGCGCTGAGCGGCGCTGGGCTCATCCGGCGGCCCGCTGATCTCCCGCAGTCCCGCGACCGCGGAGCCGGCCGGGACCGCCGAGGTCATCCGCCCGGACGCCGGCCGGTGCGAGGGCGTCGCCCGCCGCGCCTCGGGGCCGCCGCGCCCGCCATGCGCCGCGACCCAGCACCCGGAGGGTGTCGGCGAGCGTCGGCGGCAATTCCCGCCGCAGCGACCGGGTGAGCGAGCGCGTCCGGGAGCGGGTGCGGTGGATGGCCTCCCGCTGGCCCGAGAGCCAGGCGGGCAGGCCGTTCATCCGTGCGGCCGAGGCGTCGAGCTCGGTCCCCCGTTCCTCGAGCCAGCGGACCTGATGGTAGAACTCGATGAGCTCGATCGCCGTCCGCGACGAGAACAGCCCGATGCGCCCGGTGTTGTTGGCGAAGACGGCGAGGTCGTGACGCCAGAGCCGCAACGCGGCGGCCTCCCGGCCCGCGACGGCGTCCCCCGCCCGGTCCAGGCGCGCCTCGTAGCGCAGCAGGCTGCGCTGGATCGACTTGATCTCGGCCAGAAGGGCGAGCCCGTAGGTGCGCCGCTCCTGGCGCCGGACCCAGCCCTGGCTGAGAAGTGCGCCGAGGAAGCCGGTGACGATGCTGATCCCGGCGGAGACCAGGACCGTCGTGAAGGCGAAGTCCGTCATGCCCGCCCGTCCGCGAGCCGACCGAGGCCCCGGCCCGGTGCCGGGAGCGGCGCGCCGGTCCCCGTCACCGGGCGTCGCCGGGCGGTGGGGCGGGGAGCACCGTGGTGTAGTTCGCCGGGACCCAGCCGAACCGTCCGTCCTCGGCCCGGATGTGGCCGAGCCCCGGAAACGAGATGTGGGCGGCGGCGATCCAGGCGCCGGTGCGGGCCGCCTGCGAGAAGAGCGCCTCGCGCCGCGCCTCGGCGCCCGCGCCGTCGGTGTCGTAGGTCACCGTGACCTGCGGATCGGGAACTGGATCGGCGCCACGTGGACGATGTCGCCCCAGACCAGCAGCGTCTCGCCCCCGCTCGTCACGCGGTAGGAGCTGTGCCCCGGCGTGTGCCCCGCGGTGGGGAACGCGACGAAGCCCGGCAGGACCTCGCCCTCGCCGTCGAAGGGGATCAGCCGGCCGGCGTCGCGGTAGGGCTTGAGCGCGGCCTGCGCGCCCCTGAACATCGGCAGGAGGAATTGAGGAGCCGCCGCCGCGTTGGCCGGGTTCAGCCAGTGATCGGCGTCGCGGCGGCTGACCCGGATCGTGGCGTTCGGGAAGATGGCCTGTCCGTCATGCATGACCCCGCCGACGTGATCCGCGTGCAGATGGGTCAGCAGCACCTCGTCGACCGCCTCCGGCGCGTAGCCGGCAGCGCGCAGGTTCGCGACGAGCTTGCCGCAGCAGGCTCCGTAGAGGTCGCCCGCGCCCGCATCGACCAGGACGAGCCGCGACCCGGTGTTGATCAGGAAGGCGTTGATCGAGCCCTCGAAGGGCAGCGCGAGGAAGGCCTGGGCGAGCCGGCCCTCCGCCTCGCCCGGCCGGACCTCGGACAGGAGGGCGCGCGGGCCGCCGCCGTCGCGGGGCCGCTGGAGCACGGTCGGGATCGGGAAGGTGTGCGTGCCGTCGAGGAGGGCCGTCACCTCGAAGCGCCCGAGCATCATGCGGTAGAAGCCCGGTGCCTGCTGCGCCACCTGGGGCGCCGCCGCACGCGCGTCGCCGGGCGACCCTGCCAGGACCAGCCCGAGGACCAGGGCGCAGGCGTCGCCGAGCCGCCGGAGGCTGCCGGCCAGCGCGCCGTGGCGGCAAGGACCGGTCATGTCCGCTCCCCCGGGCCGGCCGGCCCGCCCTCGGGGACCGGGATCGCGAAGCCGTTCAGGGTGACCGAGACGAAGCAATAGTGGCCGACGAGGTAGATCAGTTCGTTGGCGCCCGCCTGGCCGAAGAGCGCCACGGCGCGCCGGTAGGTCGGCTCCGGCAGGACACCGCCCCCCGCGAGCGCGCGGGCGACGTCGAACGCTGTCGCCTCCTCGTCGGTGAGGTCCGGCGGCCGCTCGCCCGCGGCCAGCGTCGCGAGGCGCTGGTCGCTCATGGCGTGGCGGGCCTGCGCGACCGCGCCGTGCGCGTAGATCTCGTAGGCCGCCCCGAACCGCGCGCCGACCGCCAGGATCGCGACCTGCCGCACTCCGTCGGGCAGGATCTTGAACGCGGTCATCGCCTTGGTGACCGTCCAGAACGCCGCGCCGACCTCGGGCTGGTGCAGCCACGCGTTCCAGGGCCCGAGGAGCGCGCCGTCGTTCCGCGTGGTGGTGAAGAGGTCGTACTTGGCGGCCACGCCCGACCTCATGTCGTCGTAGAGCGGCCGCTGCAGCGGCGCCAGGTCCGCGGGAGCGATCGGCGGGAGGCGCATCCGTGGACTCTCCTCTTCAGCCGCCGGGCGCGCGACCGTTCTCGCGGTTTAACGGGGCAGCCAAGGGCCGGCTTGTACGGGATCGCGCTCGATTGGACGTTCTCGAGCCGCGCCGGACGTCCGGGCCATCGACCTCGGCGGGGCCCGAGCCGTGACGGGGCCAGCGGCAGAGTCGGAGCGCTGCTGCGTTCCGGCGAACCCGGCGGCCCGATCACCGCGACCGGGACTCGACCCACCATAACGGCTCGCGCGCCGGTGGCCTTCAGCGGCGTCTGCGACGCGGACCTCGCCTCACGCCTGACCGCAGGTCCGGGTTGGTACCTCTGGCCGGCTGCGCGACGGCGGCTCGGCCGAAGGAGAGGCCCGATCAAGCCCCTGCCGGTAGGATGCCCTTCGTGGACCGAGAAATCAGGTGTTCACCCTGGCATGCGTCGCGGCCAGTCTCAGCACCGAACGGGTCGTCACGCGGCAGGAATACACCTGCGCTCGTATCGGCATTCGAAGGTGCCGTGTGAGATTTTTACCTTTTTTAACCGGCACGCCGCGCGGAGCCCCACTATAACTCGACACGAGATCATCGAGGCGGCGTAGTGCAATGAACTCTGAGAGCAACGACGAACAGAATGGGCAACGTCGCCGCGAGGATCTCCAGGCTGCCGGGGCTGCGGCAGCGGCGGGACGTCCCGGAACGGCGACGGCGTCCGCCCAGGCCGTGAGGTCCAGGGAGCGCACCGGCGGTCCTCTCGGCGCACGACTGCAAGGCGTGCAACACTTCGGCGTAACCGTTCAGAGCATGGACCGGGCTTTCGAGTTCTACACGGAGGTTCTCGGTGGAACCGAAGTCATGCGGGACGGCGACTTCAAGGGAGAGCCCGTCCATTACACGCTGATGGCCGACCAGGAGATCGTTGCCCGCGAGCGCCGCGTCGACCCTCGCACCATCGGCGTCCCGAACCTGAAAGGCGGCTCCCAGCGTCTCGACGTTCGCTTCGTCCAGTTCGACAATGTCGTCATCGAGCTCCTGCAGTATCGCGACGCCGCGCAGCCGATGGGCCGCGGCGACAGCTGGGCCGAGCCTCGCGACCACATGAGCCCGGCCTATCCGCGCTCGATGCACATCTGCTTCTACATCCGCGACGACGTGGACTTCGACGCGTTTATCGCCGATCTCGAAGCTGAATGCGCCCGCCGCGGCATGACTCAGGTCAAGGCGAACCGGGCCGTGGCCGTGCAGTCCGAGGAAGAGCGCCGAGCCGCACCGATGAACACCAACACGATCAAGATCCAGGAGGGTCCGTCGAACGGCTGGTCGATCATCTACTGCAAGGGCCCCGAGGGGGAGCAGCTCGAATTCATTCAGGTGCTCGGCCCCGTGAAGAAAACTTTCGCGGATGCCGCGGAGGGGCGCCGAATGGCGGCGAACCGCGTCTCGCGTGCGGATGGCTGAAAGGGCGGGCCGGGCCAGGACGATGAGCTGGGCCATCCTGCCGCCAATCGGGCTCGTTTAAGGCGCCCCCACGAACCGGGTCGCCTTCCTTCAGCAGGATCGGCTCCCGAGCGGACCGCTTGTTGCCTGCGAAGACTTCGCCGCAGAAACCTGTTTTGAAGTTTACACCATCACGCAAGTGTCTTGTTCGTCAACGCTCCAGAGCTCGCATTCGACGGCGCGCAGACCGTGAGGATGCGCTTCCTCACGGGCCCGAATGCCTGAAGGAAGGCGAGCTCATCGTTCGCAAAGTCAGACGTGCCGATCGGCCACAGCGTGTGCTCGAAGAAAGGCCAGACCGATGAGCCTTCCCACCCAGTCCGAGGACAGTCGACGCGAGGTCGGGACCGCTGCGGCGGTCGGCGCGGCGACGGCGGGCCTGCCGTCCACGGCCGGGGCAGAGGCGACGGGCTCGAACGGGTCGTTCGCCGTCTCTCTCACGGTCAACGGGGACCGTCGGCATCTCGATCTCGACCCTCGCGTGACGCTGCTCGATGCCTTGCGCGAACACCTGCACCTCACGGGCACCAAGAAGGGCTGCGACCACGGCCATTGCGGCGCCTGCACGGTGCTGGTGAACGGAGTTCGCATCAACGCCTGCCTCAGCCTCGCGGCGATGCACGACGGCGATGCCGTGACGACGATCGAGGGCTTGGGCCGGCCGGACCGGCTGCATCCCATGCAGGCGGCGTTCATCGAGCACGACGCCTTACAGTGCGGCTACTGCACGCCGGGCCAGATCTGCTCGGCGGTGGCCGTCCTCGCCGAGATCGAGGCGGGCGTGCCGAGCCACGCGACCGGCGACCTCATGGGGTCGATGACCCTGAGCAACGGCGAGGTGCGCGAGCGCATGAGCGGCAACATCTGCCGCTGCGGCGCCTACTCCAACATCGCGGATGCCATCGCCGACGTTGCAGGGAGCCTCTGATGCGGCCCTTCACCTACGAGCGTGCCGCGAGCACGGCAGCAGCCGTGGCGGCCGTCGCCGCCCGGCCGGGCGCCCGGTTCATCGCGGGCGGCACGAACCTGCTCGACCTGATGAAGGTCCAGATCGAGACGCCGGCCCATCTCGTCGACATCCGGCACCTGCCCCTGCGCGGAATCGAGGACACGCCGGACGGCGGCCTGCGCATCGGGGCGCTCGCCACCAACACCGAGGTTGCCTCCCACCCGCGCGTGAAGCGCGATTACGGCGTCCTCGCGCGGGCGATCGTGGCTGGCGCCACAGGGCAGCTGCGCAACAAGGCGACGACCGCCGGCAACCTCCTGCAGCGCAACCGTTGCCCGTACTTCTACGAGACGACCCTGCCGTGCAACAAGCGCCAGCCGGGCTCGGGCTGCGCAGCCCTCGGGGGCGTCACCCGCTCGCTCGCCGTCGTGGGCACGAGCCCTCATTGCATCGCCCAGAACCCGGGCGACATGGCGGTAGCGCTGCGGATCCTCGACGCCACCGTCGAGACCGTCAGGCCCGACGGGTCGCCGCGCACCATCGCGATCGGCGACGTCCACCTGCTGCCGGGCGACAATCCGGAGATCGAGCACCCGCTCGCACCGGGCGAGCTCATCACCGCCGTCACGCTCCCGCGGCCGCCGGGCGGGACGCATCACTATCACAAGGTCCGCGACCGGGCCTCCTACGCGTTCGCGATCGTGTCGGTCGCGGCCGTCCTGCAGAAGGACGGGACGGGGCGGGTCGCGTTCGGGAGCGTCGCGCCGCGACCCTGGCGGGTCGAGGCCGCGGAGGCGCTCCTGCCGCATGGGCCGGCCGCCGTCGTGACGACGGCCTTTCAGGGCGCGACGCCCACGGCCGAGAACGCATTCAAGATCCCGCTCGCCGCGCGCACGCTCGCGCTGGTGCTGGCGGAAGCGAGGGCGTGACATGAAGTTCGACACGCCCGCCGGGCAAAACTCCATCGACCGGATGAGGATCGTCGGCCGACCCTTCCGGCGCGTCGACGGCGTCCGGAAGGTCACCGGCACGGCCCCTTACGCCTACGAGCGGCACGACGCGGTGACCGATCCCGCCTATGGCTGGATCGTCGGCGCCACGATCGCCCGCGGACGGGTGACCCGGATCGACGCCGCGGCGGTCAGAGCAGCTCCGGGCGTCCTCGCGGTCCTGACGACGCTGGAGCACGACGCCGCCCCGCCGGGGTTCCGGACCACCCTCCACCTGTTCGGCGGGGCCGAGGTGCGCCACTACCACCAAGCCGTCGCGCTGGTCGTGGCGAAGACGTTCGAGGAGGCTCGCGCGGCGGCCCATCTCGTCCGCATCGACTACGACGCCGAGCCGGTGCGCTGCGACCTGGCGGCGGAGGCTCACAAGGCCGTGCCGGTCGCGGATCGCGACAGCCCGGACTACCCCGAGGTGGATCGGATCGGCGATTTCGCGGCAGCGCTGGCCGCCGCCCCCGTGACTCTGGACGAGACCTACACCACCCCCGACCAGACCCACGGGATGATGGAGCCGCACGCCACCACCGCCGCGTGGCATGACGGTCAGCTGACGATCTGGACGTCGGCGCAGGTCGTCTCCTGGCACCGCAACAGCCTCGCGCAGGCGCTCGGCATCGCCAGGGAGGACGTTCGTCTCGAAGCACCCTTCATCGGCGGGGGGTTCGGATCGAAGCTCATCATGCGGAGCGACGCGCTCCTCGCAGCGCTGGGCGCCAGGGCCGTCGGGCGCCCGTGCAAGGTCGCGCTGCAACGCCCGCTGATCGCGAACAACGGCACGCGGCGCGCGGGGACGATCCAGCGGATCCGCCTCGGCGCAACCCATGACGGGCGGCTGACTGCGATCGGGCACCACAGCGTCAACGGAAACCTGCCCGGCGCCTACACCGAGGCGGCGATCGCGCCGACGCGGCTCATCTACGGTGCTCCGAACCGGGAGCTTTCCATGACGCTCGCGGCCCTCGATCTCGCGGAAGGCAATGACATGCGGGCGCCCGGAGAGGCTCCCGGACTGATGGCGCTCGAGATCGCCATGGACGAGATGGCCGAGAAGCTCGGCATCGACCCCGTCGCGCTGCGGATCCGGAACGACACGCAGGTCGATCCGCGCAAGCCGCAGCGACGGTTCTCGGAGCGCCACCTGATCGAATGCCTCACGGTCGGCGCGGAACGCTTCGGCTGGGCACGGCGCCATCCGGTGCCCGGCTCGATGAGGGACGATCATTGGCTCCTCGGCATGGGCATGGCGGCGGGCTTTCGCCAGAACCTCCTGATGCCGTCGGGCGCACGCGTTCGCCTCGAGCAGGACGGCAGGCTCTCGGTCGAGACCGACATGACCGACATCGGAACCGGCAGCTACACCATCCTCGCCCAGACGGCGGCCGAGATGATGGGCCTGCCGGTCGACGCCGTGACGGTACGGCTCGGCGACTCGGCGTATCCCGAGGCCGCCGGCTCCGGCGGGCAGTTCGGCGCGAACAACGCGATGTCCGGGCTCTATGCCGCGTGCACGACGTTGCGGGCGAGTGTCGCGGCCCGGCTCGGCTTCAACGCGGAGGACGTCGAGTTCGCGGGCGGGATGGTCAAGGCTGGCAGCCGCAGCGTGCCCCTCCGGGACGCCGTGGAGGCCGGGCCGCTGACCGCAGAGGACCGGATCACTTACGGGGATCTCGACAAGGACTTCGTCCAGGCCACGTTCGCCGCGCAGTTCGCGGAAGTCGCCGTGAACCGTTTTACCGGAGAAATGCGCATCCGCCGCATGCTCGCCGTCATCGATGCAGGCCGGGTGCTCAATCCGCTCACGGCACGAAGCCAAGTGATCGGCGCCATGACGATGGGGGTCGGGGCGGCCCTGATGGAAGCGCTCGCCGTCGACAAGCGTCACGGCTTCTTCATCAACCACGACCTCGGCGGCTACGAGGTGCCGGTCCACGCCGACATCCCGCACCTCGACGTCGTCTTCCTCGATCACCCCGACCCGGTCTCGTCCCCGATGAAGGCCAAGGGCATCGGCGAGATCGGCTTGTGCGGAGCGGCCGCCGCGGTGGCGAACGCCGTCTACAACGCGACCGGGATCCGCGTGCGCGACTACCCGATCACGCTGGACAAGTTGCTGGATCGGCTGCCGCGCGCGGCCTGACTCCTGACCTGCGGAGAGAGCGATGTCCTACCATCCCGTTCCGGTGACGCATGTCGGCCTGACCGTCACCGACATCAAGGCAGCGACAGAGTGGTACACTGAGGCTTTCGGCTGCCGGCACATCATCGGTCCCCTGCACGTCAAGCACGACGGCTCGCATCTCGGCGAGGTGTTCAAGGGCATCTTCGGGGACCGGTTCGAGGAGGGATACGTCTCTCACCTTGCCACTGCGAACGGGGTCGGGATCGAGCTCTTCGAGTTCGTCACCCCGAAGTCCGAGGCCACGGACGACAATTTTCGCTACTGGAAGACCGGCGTGTTCCACTTCTGCCTGGTCGACCCGGACGTCGAGGGCCTCGCGCGGCGGATCGCCGAGAGGGGTGGAAAGCAGCGCTCGAACGTCTGGACGCTCTTCGAGAGAGAGGCCTTCAAGGCCGTCTACTGCGAGGATCCCTGGGGTAACCTGATCGAGATCTACTCCCATTCCACAGAACTCATGTACGCCAACCGGAGCGACACGGCCGCCCGGGCCGAATGATACCCTCGCGCCTTCGCATCGACACGTCGATGCGAAGGCGTCCGGCGCATCAGCGCCGGCGCCCGTTCGGGCTTGCCTTGCGCCTCCGAACGGGTCCGGTCGAAGGCGCGGCGGTATGAGACGTGCGGAGTCGCGCGGGTCGCCGACGCC